>CAJUPQ010000001.1 GCA_910588505.1 uncultured Hungatella sp.
TCTCTTCTTTACCAATCCTTTACCGCCCCGTCAAATCCTCTCTTGGCCTCATTGCTCCCCCGCTCCGCTGCCGGGTACAGTTCTTGGGCATCCTCCGCCAGTTCCACGCCGATTCCCGGCCCCTTAGGAATCACCATGCATCCATTCTCAAACCGCAGCGGCTCTTTCACCATCCTGTCCTCCGCTCCGTTAAGGCAGAATCCCGGCAGTTCCTGTATTCCCAGATTGGGAATGGAAGCGCAGATCTGCAGGCAGGCCGCAGTGGATACCGGCCCCAAAGGATTGTGGGGAATCACCAGCACGTCATTGGCCTCCGCAAGGGCGCAAATCTTCTTGCTGGTGGTAATGCCGCCTACCGCGCATACATCCGGCCGCACATACTGACAGGCATGACGTGACATAACCATCTCAAACTCCTTTAAGTTGGTAAAACGCTCCCCTGTGGCAATGGGCACATGGACCTTGCCAGCCACCTCAGCCATAGAATCAAGGTTATCCGGCGTAATAGGATCCTCAAATACCATGGGGCGGTATTTCTCAACCCCCCGGCCAAAGGCCACTGCCTCCGGTACGCTCATGCCCCGGTGAGCCTCCAGGATGAAATCAAAATCATAGCCCACGGCCTCCCGGCAGACCCTCGCCTTCTCCAATTCTTCCTCCACACGTCCGCAGAAAAATTCGTCGCGCCCGTCATTTCCGGATTTCACAGGGCCGTTGACAAAAATCTTGGCTGCCGTAAATCCCTGCTCCTTCAGCTTCCCATAACCCTCTGCCAATTCCTCCAAATTGTCTGTTTTAGTCATGACAGAAGCGTACACCCGTATTTTCTCCCTGGTCTTTCCTCCCAAAAGTTCGTACACCGGAACCCCCAAAGCCTTTCCCTTAATATCCCAAAGAGCGATGTCAATGGCGGAAATGGCGCTCATGATGACCGAACCTCTGAAATACACGGAACGGTAAAAGTTCTGATTAATATCCTCAATGCGGAAAGGGTCACGTCCAATCAGGTAAGAAGAAAATTTCCGGACAGCCGCCGCCGTCGCGTCCAGATATCCCCAGTTTCCAGCTTCTCCAAGGCCCACGATGCCTTCGTCAGTATAAATATGTACAAACAGATAATGCTTTGCGTAAATCAACTTCACATCCGTAATCTTCATAAACGTCTCCTCCTATTCTGCTGCTGTATTTATTCTCTTCGGATTCAATTCCCCGCTGCTTGATGCATAACCCATCCCGCCCTCATCGACACTCAATGTTCATATTCACCCTATACCATTTCGTCCTCTTTGGCGACAAAATCCGGCAGGCAAGACCGCCCTTTACCGCCATCTCATTGGCCAGTTTAAAGGTCTTCTCAGAAAATCCGGGATTCTGGTTCTCCCACACTTCAAAATGCATAGGCACCACAAACTGGGCGCAGCTCTGCTCCATAAATTCCAGCCAGTCCTCTGCCACATGCTCCACATCCATATCATTGGAAATCTTGTTGCGCAGGGCGATATTGGGCCGCAGTGTTCTAAGACGTTCCTCCATGCCGTCGCTGGCGCCGCCTACAAAAGCGATGCGGAAACCATTGTCCAAAGTCAAAAGGTAATTCATGTTGAACAGGCCGCCCAGGGCGTGAAGCCGGGTCAGCCTGGAATCCTGGGAAATAATATCTCCCTCCGCCATGGTGCGTCTCCAGGTAAACCGCTGTGGCTTGTGTTCCCCGTGAAATGTTTCCATTTTAAAGCCGTCAAAATAATATGCGCCGTCATAATCAACCGGGTAAATGCTTGTCAGTTCCATATCCTGATACACCTGCGCAATTTCCCCGGCCACCCCGCTGTGGCAGATGACCTTGGGCGAAAACCGCTCAATTACCTGGCCCAGATTGGCGATATGGTCTCCGTGGGTGTGATTCAGAATCACGTAATCACACCCCTCCAAATCCTCTGTTTTGAATCCCTCAAGTCTGAACAAATCTGCCAGGGGCGCGTCCGGGTTCTTTTTATAATCATAACAGGGATCTGTGACAATGGTTTTACCGTTGGGAAGCTTTATCTCAAAACACTGGCAGTTTATCCAGCGAAAGGAAACGCTCTCCGCCTGCATCAGCAAATCTTTCATCGTCTCATTCCTTCCTCTAAAATGCCGGCAGCACAGTCATGGTGTAGCAGATATAGATAACCGGCAGGATTAATGTAATCAAAATACCGCTTTTCATCAACGTTTTCAAGTCATATCCTCCGTCAGCCATGCACATAGGCACCGCAGGAGTCGCCATGGGGGTCAGAAACGCCGTAAGGCTTCCCGCGTTTACCAAGAGAATCAGTCCCACCGGATTAGCCCCAAGGGCCGAACAGGTCAAAAGGCAGATAGGGACAAACACTGCCGAAACCGCGCGATTCAGCATGAACTGGGTCAGCAAAAACGGAATGATGAAGAACAATGCTCCCAGGACGTAATTGTTGTGAGTGCCTCCCACCGCGTTGGCCAGGGCATTTCCAATCATATCACCGGCCCCGGTGTTGGTCAATGCGGATCCAAGGGCCAGAGCCCCTACAAAGAGCATCAGCATGTCCCAGGGAATATCCCGCAGAGCCGTTTTCTGGTCAACCACCCCAAAAAGAACCATGAGAAGGCTTCCCACCAAAGCGATAAACCAGGTAGTCATATGAAGCTGGGCCGAAAATATCAGGGCGATAATGGTCACGAAGAAAATACAGATTCCAATCTTGTCTATCACAGGGGAAAGTTTAGTCTGGCCACCCTGTTTCGCTCTTTCCCTGGCCTCAATAGGCATCACCGGCTCCGCAGGGCAGGACTTTGGCCCCAAAAACAATGCCCACAAAATAACCACCGGAAGAATGGGCCATGCGCCGATAAAGAAGTCAATAGGACGCATCACCATGCCGCTGAAGCCGTAGGTCTCCATAAACCCGCTGAACTGTCCGGCCTGCTGAATGGCTGTGGGCAGAGGCAGGATTCCGCAGCAGGACACGCACACCACCATAATGGGAAACATGTATTTAGAGCGGCTGTTGTCCGTCTTGTCGCACAGCGCGGCCAGAAGGGGGGACACGATGGCATAAACCACCATGGGACTGGCGATAAAATTGGTCAGCAGGGCCGCCAGAAGCAGATAGCCCAGGTAGGCCATGCGGAAGGAGCCATGGGTCATCTTCATCAGGCCGCTGCACATGCCGTCCACCATGGAAGTCCGGCGGAATCCCGCGGCCACGATAAACATGGTGGCCATTAAAATCGTGTTGGTGTTGGAGAATCCGGCCAATGCGCCGTTGGCGTCAATGCATCCGGTAATGTACAGAGCTGCCATGGAAAACATGGCTGTAAGCCACATAGGAATTTTATTTAACATGTAGCTTACCAGGGTTACCACAAAAATAGCCATGCAAATCATCATTTGGGTTGACATAATGTATCTTCCTTTCCTTTTTATCGGTTTATGGGATTTCAGTTTTCCGGGCCTGTACATCACTGAACTTGTGCCCTTACTATAGCAGATCGCCCCCAGTAATGTCGTTGGAAATGTTCTTCTCTTTCCGGATGCCAGGGCAGATTTCCCCTAAAGAAACCGTCTCTTCTCACCTTGTTTTCCATAAAACCGTAAACTTTTTATCCAAATAATCTCCCTGTCTATTCTGTCAGATTTATTCGTGCGTTTTTGGCTATTATGCACAATATAAAAAGGAAATTACCGTGTGTTATTAGAAATAACTTATTGACATTTTCTGATTTTCCCGATATGCTAAAAACAG
This sequence comes from uncultured Hungatella sp., assembly GCA_910588505.1. Lineage (GTDB taxonomy): Bacteria > Bacillota > Clostridia > Lachnospirales > Lachnospiraceae > UBA3402. The sequence goes on from CAJUPQ010000001.1 coordinate 3,762, forward strand.
TTTCATAAAATATAGTTGAGTATCGAAATATTTATCACAGGGGAAATATTTGGATTTTATTATAAGAGTGTTTTTTTGAAGGGGGGAGTACATAGTGATGAAACAGACCGGCAGTCAGCAGGCCCATTTTGAGATGCAGTGGCCCAGGGATAACCTGTATTTGTCCGGATTTGCCCATGAAATCATGAACTACCGCTACCACTGGCATTCTTCCCAGTATGAGCTGAATATCCTTCTCCACGGAAGCCAGGAGTTCTGTATTGGAACCCGTACCCATATTCTTGAGGAAGACGACGTGCTTCTCATCAATCCCGGCACAGGCCACGCCTCCTTTGCGCCCCAGGCGAACACCAGGGCTTTGGTGGTGCATTTTTCCACATCCGCCTTTAAGCCTTTCGTGAAAAAAGGATATACCTATCATTTTGATACCTGCCTTTCTTTCCCGGAAAACCGCTATCACCCCTGCTACAACCGGATCCGGTTCTATGCCGGACAGATTTTTCAGGCCATGTCAGAAAACGGCCCTTACTCCAGGCTGACTGCAAAAGCCAGCCTGGAGCTGCTTCTTGCGACCCTCTGCACCATGTTTGAACCTGTAACCGTTAAAAATCTGGATGAGGAGGACATGGAGCACCAGGAAACCGTAAAGCGGCTTATCGCCTATATTGAGGAACATTTCCGGGAAAAAATATCCTTAGAAGACCTGGCCCGGTTTTCCCAGTACAACCGCACCTATGTTTCCACGTTATTTAAACAAACCATTGGAATCAATTTTTATGAATACCTGACAAGGGTGCGGTTTCAGAATGCGCTCCTTGAACTGGCCGCCACATCCAAGAATCTGACGGAAATCGCCATTGGAAACGGATTTCCGGACCTGAAGTCTTTTAATGCCCGGTTTCGGGAAATCCTCCACCGCACCCCCGCCCAGTATCGGGAGCAGTTGTCGCCGGGCAGGGTATTTTGCGCGTCGGATGCGGGTCTGCAGAGCCGCAATTATATTTCCCTTGATGATGATTTTTTGAGGAAAAAGCTGGGGGAGTATTTGCGGATGATGGAACTGTAAAAAGGCCCCAAAGCAGATTTCCTTTTGCTTTGCGGCCTTTTGTAACTGTTCAAGTGTAATCTTTTATGTCTCCAAATCATAAATTACGTTGCAGCCTTTTTTATAACAGGCAATGCCAAATTTGTGAATCCTTTCCATGCCGTCCTGTTTCAGCAAAGCCACATAGCCGCATTCATCAATCTGTCTCATAGCCTCCTGGCAGGCGCTGTCAAATGCCCCCTGCTCCGCATACTTCACTTCAATGACACAACCGGTTCTTTCCGTTGGAACCTCCAGTTGGATATCCAGATAACCGATTCCGGATTCTCTGTTAGATTTCACAATCCAGCTTTCCTCTGCCTGCAGAAGGCCCAGGAGCATTCCATGATAAAAGTTTTCTTTCATGCGTTTCTTCACACATGTATCACGGATGCTGATAGAATCAGCCATGAAGCTATTAAAGAGCTCCTGGACCCCGGCTGCATCACCGCTTTTCACGGCAATGCAGAACTTTCTCCACCGCTCCGTATTGCTGATGATTTTTATTTTAAACCAAGAGCGGATTTTTTTTTCGTAAATACCCTGAACCTCCTTGTTGGGAATCACCAGCTTCTGCAGTCCGTTTTGAGACATACCTGCTTGTGTCAGATAACCTGTAGCTAAGAGGACGCTCCACAGATAAGTCTGGCGGATCTCTTCGTCTTTGCTGTCCAAATCCGTGTAAGTCAATTCAGGCACCAGAACCTTTTCAACCTCATGTCCCGAAATCAAGGCCTCAATCTGAGCTTTTGTGGTGGCTGTTGAGTTTTCAATCATGGTTTGGATAATCCCATTGCTGCTGCTGTTCTCCCAATGTCCTTCCATAGGCGCATTGGGATTGTGGAGAAATTTATCGCACTGATTAATAACATCCCACGGACAGTAAACATCCCTGTTTCCGAAGCGATACCCGTTATACCATTCCTTTAACAGCGCAAATTTATCTTCCAACCCATAATAGGACAGCATGGTTTTCACTTCATCATCGGTAAAACCGAAGTATTCCGCAAACTGCACATCAGAAATCGTCCGAACCTTAAAATTATTCAAACCTGTAAAAATACTTTCTTTAGCAATCCGGAGACATCCCGTAATCACGGCAAATTCCAGGTATTCATTGGATTTCAGCGCACCGCTGAACATGGCCCGTATATGGTCAACCATCTGGGGGTAATAATGTCTTTCATAGGCTTTGTCCAGGGGAACGTCATACTCATCAATAAAAATCAGCGTTTTTTTCCCGTAATGTTTACAAAGCATCTCCGACAAAAGTTCCAGGCTTTCCTCCTGCACATCCGCCTCCAAATATCCGGCAAACAGCACGCTTAAAGATTCCTTGTCAATACGGCTAAGCCTGTCGCTTTCCAGAAGGAACTGATGCCTGCGCACCTCTTTTCTGATAACCCTGGACATATTTTTAAGCGCCGCCTCATAGGACGGCCCGCTGACATCTTTCAGGCTGATTGAAATCACCGGATACTGCCCCATATACTGCTGACACAGCATTTTCTCATCTTCAATGGCAAGTCCGTGAAACAGGGACCCATCTGCTCCAATCTCGAAAAAAGCTTTCAGCATATCCATATTCAGGCTCTTGCCAAACCGGCGGGGCCTTGTAAAAAGATTCACCATTCCCCAGGAGTTCAGGAGTTCAACAATGAATCCTGTCTTATCCACATAGTAGAACCCTTTGGTTCTCATATCCTTGAAGAACTCTATCCCTATAGGAAGCTTCTTTTTCAATTCAGCCATAGGCGCCCTCCTTTAAATCATAGAACTTTTACTGCGGTACTAATTTCCCAGAGCACATAAGATCATCCAATAAAGATTTCTCCCAATCATACATGCGGTAAAGGCAATAAAAATCATTGCTATCCTAATTTTATCGCCATGTACTTTCCAAGTCAAGCTTTCTGACGGAAATGGGAGCAGACACTAACAAATTTAAAATTTTATCCGATATATCAAGAAAACCATTAAAAAGGCGCCGGCGGGTCTTTCCCTGTGTCAGGCAGAGGTTTTCAAAATAGCAGGAGGCATGGAACGATTATGATTCAAAGGAAAGCATTAAAATATGTTGTGTGTTGTCTGACGGCAAGTGTGGTTTTGTTGGGATGCTCTTCTAAATATAAGCCTGTTGAGGTCTATACCAGCAGCCAGGAGGAGAATCAGGAAATGGGGGAGAGTGGACAGACACAGCCGGAGCAGCCTAGTATAGAGGAGAAAGAGGGGGAAGAGTCATCAGGAGGAAAAGAGACGGGAGATGGCGGACCAGAGAGCGGGAAGATGTTGGAGCCGTGGCAGCAGGCATATATAGATTATCTGGACAGCGAATCGGATGAGGCAGGGGTGAGCGGGTATATGCTGATTCTTATGAGCAAGGATGAAGCGCCACAGCTTGTGGAAGTGGGAATCAGTGAGGCCGCCGGATGCCGTGTGATTCATTACGGCAACGGGGAAGTTCATGTGACACAGCTGCTCAGACTTGGATTGGATTATATTCCCGGCGAAAATTTGCTGCGGAATTGGGATGGGCTGATGGACCATTACTATGACCTGATTTACAGCATTGTTGACGGGGAGATGAAACAGGTTGCGTCGGGATATTATGGGAGAGACGATAACGCTGCCATGGAGTTTGATTCAGAGGGGAATCCGATTTATCAGTATGAGTGGAACGGCGTTGAGATGACCAGAGATGAATATGAGAAGGAATTTGCCAAGGTGTATGATAGTTCCAAAGCAGTTACCTATAATTACGATAATCTGTACTCCATGGATGAGGTGAGGGAAGCGATTAAGGAGTATAATATTATAGCTAATACATAGCGGACTTAAAGTCAAAGAAAGGCATGGATTTATGGATATATACAAATTTTGGAGAGACATTTTAGAACAGAACGCTGAAAACATCAAAAATTATTTCCACAAGGATGCTTATATAAATTGGCATTGTACAAATGAACATTTTACCGTAGATGAATTTATGATTGCAAACTGTGAGTATCCCGGAACCTGGGACGGAGAAGTGGAAAGGGTTGAAATGACAAACGATTTATTTATTACAGTGACTCATGTTTATTCCAGAGATAAAACCCTGTCCTTTCATGTGACATCTTTTATTAAGGTTATTCAGGATAAAATTGCATCGGTTGATGAATATTGGGCGGATGATGGCATTGCGCCTCAATGGAGACTGGATAAACATATTGGAAAAGCTGTTAAATAAGTTTCCGCTATACACAAAAGTCCAAAAAGGCGGCTGCCCGGAGATTGCATATAAAGAAAACTGAAAGTTGGAGGAAAGAAAATGAATATTATTGAGAATATAAACGAAAGGCTGGTTTTTGACAGAGATGAAATCTGTGCCGGGGGAGGCAAGGATATAGAAGAAGTTATCCGTGTTTCACCGGTTCCTTTGCCAAAAGATTATCTTGAATTTTTGAAACAAATCTCCGGGGACGACTACGGCCCTGAGTTTGAAGTGAAAGATGAGGGGTTGTCTATTTGGATTTGGAGCGCGAAAATGGCGTTAGAAAAATTAAGTGAATTTGACCATCCCTTTAATCAGAAATTTATTAGCAAGGCGTGGATGTTTGGAAATGATTTAGGTGATTTGGTCTATTTTTATGGAGAGGGAAAAGACGGATTCGGTTTATACCGCACTTCTGCCGGAGCGCTGGGATTTGAATGGGCTGATAAAATTTCGGATACATTAACGGATTTTCTTGTGAACGGCATTGGTATTGATATTGCTACAACGTTATAGCTTTGGGTTTGCCGCTGAGGAAATCCGGGCTTATGGAGACTGGCGATGAAATGGCTGAAAAGATTGGGGATTTTGATTTTATGTTTGCCGGCTGCGCTGGCGGTTATTTGGGTGGCATACGAAATCTGGGGTATGTGCGCAAACCATATGGCGACCCGGAAACAGACCGGCGCATTGCAGGCAAATTTAGAACGGGAAATTCCGGATATTGAGATTATAAGTGTAGATTCGGAGACCGGGAATACATCGGGAACCGGGAACCATGTGGATTGTCTGTCCTGGGTCGTATTTTCCACAGAAATGGAGGAAATGGAAATCCAGGATTGCATGTCAAAATACTATGTGTTTGATGAGTGGAGCTGTGATGTGGATAAGAGGGATGATGGGTATTATAAGATTTATGTTAATACATCCGCTCCGTTTGCTGATAATATAGAGGGGCATTGAGTATGGAGAGATTAGAAAATTTTGAGGGTTATGGAAGGCTGCTCAACTTCTATAACCCCCGAAAAACCGCTTTGCTTAACCAGTTAAATGACATAGGCTGCATCGTTCAATTATGCAGGCGTGCCCTTTATTTTCGTCATAGCTAATTCCCACCAGAAGTATTTCACCGGTATAATTCTCCACCCAGGAGGCGTATTTTCGTTCTTTGATCTGGGCGATGGCTCCCTGGGCGGATTTGTTCCATTTTAGCTCCACCACTAGCGCCGGTTTGTCCACATTCCGTTTTGGCAGGTATACTACATCAGCATAGCCTTTTCCGGAGGGCAGTTCCAGAAGCGGATTCATGTAGTAAGCTTTTGCGCTATAGTAAGCTATCAGTATGGCACAGGTGAGGGAATTTTCGCTGTTGTATTTTAATATGGAGGACGTCTCGCTGTGGATGGCAGCCATGGCCTGGGCCACTGCGTCCCCGTCCATAGCCCAGGTGCTTTCCAGAAGATGTTCGGAGCGTTCCAGCGATTGGGCAAGACCATCCCAGCCCCCCATTTTCACTGCGCGCAGATATTCCTGGGCAATCTCTCTGTTGGGAATAAATACTTTTTCGGATGTGGCATCAAAAGCCAGGTATCCCAGGTGAACCAGCAGAGTCAGTACATCATCCTTTGACTTAAAACTTGTCATGTCATTCTGGCTGGTGGTTGGATCGATTTTGCAGGGGACATTTCCCAGCATCTCAATAACTGCTTCCTTAAGACCGTCAAAGTTCATGTCAATATATACTTTCAAGGCTTCATAAGTTTCTGTCCCGGTCCAGTAACTCTGGAAGTCTCCATCCATCATTAATTCCGCCACTGCATGGGGATTGTAAATATGCAGATCTCCCAGAAGGTATCCGTCATACCATTTTTGCGTTTTTGTATAATCCACTCCCCGTTCTTTGCAGAGTTTTTGAACCTCTGCTTCCGTAAAACCGAAATATGGGGCAAGCTGCCGGGGTTTCAGCATAGAATATTCCCGGAAAATGTTAATGGCTGAGTGTTCTCCATATTTCTTGATGGGCAGGATTCCGGTCATATAGGCCAGCTCCACATACTCCCTCCCCTTGAAAAGTCCCCGAAGGAAATTCAGATATTCTTTCTGTATGTCTTTATGATTCTTTGCCAGGCGGAACACACAGTCCCATTCATCAATAATGAAAATAAATCCTTTTCCTGTATGTGCGTAGATTTGCTCCAGGGCGCCTGGAAGCCCGTATGGATTCTCCAGGTATTCTGCAGACCAGTGGTCGGACACTTCTGCCAGTTCCTGCATAACAGCATTTTGAATCTCACCGATAAAAACATCCAGATGAGATTCTTGAAACAAAAACTGCTGCACATCAATACGAATAACATTGTGCTGATTCAGATGCTTTCTGTAAGATGCATCCTGCTCAATCTCCAGACCGGCGAATAAATCTTCAGAATCACAACCCCTGCTGTAATAGGCTGACAGCATGTTGGCTGCCATGGATTTCCCGAACCGTCGGGGTCTGCTGACACAGATAAACCTCTGTTCGGTTCGGTATGCTTTGTTGACTTTGGCGATGAGCATGCTTTTATCTATATAAATGTCTGATAACCGTGACATCTCAAATGCGGCATTGCCTGGATTTATGTAACTGCCCATGAGTATGCCTCCTTTCCCTGTTTATGGGTGAACCGGGCGCAGATTTCGATATATCCTTATATGAGTTGCAGTGCAGTCTGCGTCTGCTGACACGTTTGTTGACTCATGTGGATTATACCATTTCGGGCAAGGCAAAGCAAGCAGGCTATCATTTTTCATAAGGATTCACTGGATAAGGATTCACATACCCCGGACACAGATACGTTTCGCTCCACGCCATCATACGCTCAAGAACCGGAATAAAACTTTCCCCCAACTCCGTGAGAGAATACTCCACCTTAGGCGGAATTTCCTTATAGATCTCCCTGTGAAGAAACCCGTCCCGTTCCAGCTCCCGAAGCTGTTTCGTCAGAGTGGACTGAGTGATGCCGTCAAGGCGGCGCAGAAGCTCTCCGAACCTCTGGACTTTATAAAAAGATACGTACCATAAGATCAGGATTTTCCATTTTCCTCCGATAACGGCCTGCAGGGTACTCATGGGTACGCAGCGGGCCATCACGTCCTGATTCATAAATTTATTATCAGCCATACCGCTTCACCTCTTTCCATTCAGTATATTCCCCTCATAAAAAAAGCAAGATAGGGTCAAAACAAACACATAGTACAAAAAAGGATACCGAAGCCATAAAAAGACCGTACTTGATTCCCAAAAACCAACGGGGTATGGTAGTGTTGATCAGACAAATATTCAGCAGATGGAGAGATAAAGGAGGATTGGATTATGCACTACACAGGAACCATTTGGAGGCCGCCCTATGAGGCGTCGTCGCTGCTTTTGGAAGTTACCGCAGGGTGTACCCACCACAGATGTAAGTTCTGTACCCTTTACGCAGACCTGCCGTTTCCGTTTCGAATGTCGCCCGTGGAGGACATAGAGGAGGATTTGAGGGAGGCCAGGGAAATGTATGGCCGCCTGCAAAGGCGCAGGGTATCCCGGATATTTCTAACCGGGGCCAACCCGTTTGTGCTGGATTATGGGAAGCTGGCCCGGATTGGGGAGCTGATCCGTAAATATTTTCCGGATGTGAAAAGTATCGGCTGCTTTGCAAGGGTGACGGATATTTCCCTGAAAACCGATGGACACCTTGCGGATTTACGTCAGATGGGGTATGATGGACTGACCATAGGTATTGAGACAGGGGATGATGAGGCGCTGCGGTTTATGGACAAGGGCTATGGGGCGGCCGATATTGTGGAGCAGTGTAAGCGGCTGGACAGGGCGGGGATCCACTACAGCTTTTTCTATCTGGCCGGCATATCCGGCAGAGACAGGGGCGTGGAGGGAGCCATGGCCACGGCTAAAGTGTGCAACCGGCTCCGTCCCACGCTGATCGGGGTGAATATGCTGACAATCTATGAGGATTCAGGACTGTACCGGGAGATTCGGCAGGGAACCTGGAGGGAGGAGAGTGAGACGGAGAAATACAGGGAGGTCCGGGCATTGGCAGAGAACCTGGAGATTCCCACGGTCTTCGCGGCCCTGGGGGCTTCCAACGCCTTTCAGATACAGAGCGTGCTTCCAAAGGACAGGGAGAGGCTGCTGGCCTTCCTTGGCGGGATCATAGAAGGTCAGGGGGAGGAGAGGCTGCGCAGGTATCGGGAGAGCGTTTATCACTTGTGACTAATTTGAAAGTTTTATGAGGACCGTTGAGAGAGAAGAGGTGAGAGTATTTAACAGAAAACGGGGACGGGAATGAAAAGGTCTATGCGTTTGAATCGCTGATATACCAGGCGGGAGACACTGGCGGCGCGTATGTTATCTTCCCCTATAATATCCGGGAGGAATTTGGACGGGGGAGGGTGAAGGTGAGCGTGACTTTCGATGGCGTACACTATGACGGTAGTATTGTGAACATGGGGGTTAAAAATGAAGATGGGAGTGTCTGCTATATTATAGGACTGAGAAAGGATATTCGATCCTGTATAGGAAAGCAGCCGGGGGATAAGGTTTCGGTAACGGTAACGGAGCAAAAGTCAGAAAAAAGGAGTTTAGAAGATGTGGAAATGTCCTAAATGCGGGCGTGAGTTTAAAAAGCGGGATCAGAGTCACTATTGCGGGAAAGCGCCCGGGAATATTGATGAATATATTGCGGCACAGCCAGAGGAGAGGCAGAGGTATCTGACGCTGGTGCGAAATGCGGTCAGTGAGGCCATACCGGAGGCAGAGGAGCGGATTTCGTGGAGCATGCCCACCTTCTGGAAGAAACACAATATTATCCAGTTCGCCGGCTTTAAAAACCATATCGGGCTGTATCCGGGGCCGGAGGCAGTGGAGGAGTTTGGCGGGCGGCTGAAGGGGTATAAGACCAGCAAGGGAACCATACAGATTCCGTACGGGGAGGACATCCCCCTGGAGCTGATCCGTGATATTGCCCGGTGGTGTTATGAGACGGGGAATCATCCCTGATAGTTGAAAAGGAAGGGTGATCAAAACGAAGAAGCTGTATTTAATCGGAGGAACAATAGGGGTGGGCAAGACCACTCCACAGTTTCCGTCATCACTGCCCCGCCGCCACCACGACTGCCCCTAGCACAATTACGGCAGCTCCCGCAACCATAGTCCCGGTCAGGGACTGGTTCAGAAATATGACGCAGAACAGAACCCCCCAGAAAGTATACGTCACATTCAGCGACATGCCCACAGCGCAGCCCACGGCGGCGTTTGCCCGATACCAGGCCAAAAAGGACATGGCGGCGGCCAGCCCTGAGGCCATGAGCCACAGCGCCGGGACCCCGGCGCTAAGGGTTTCCCATAACAGGCTTCCGGCGCCAAGGGCAGGGACGAGAATAGCCAGAACCACCGTGCCGGAAACCAGATCCCGGATGTTTACCGCGATATCCGCGTCGATCTTTGAGCCTCCATAGCTGGCAACCACGCCTTCCAGCCCCCAGCTGATGGCTGCTATAAAGGCGCAGATGATCCCTAAAGTAAAATCAGGGCTTTCCTCTGGTTTTGTCCAGTTAATGATGATCGCGCCTAGGACACAGAGGATCATTCCCAGCGCGGTCTTTTTAGAGGGCTTCTGCTTTAAGAAGATCCAGCCGAATAAAGCGCCGAACAGGCTGCAGGTCGCCGTAACAGGAATGGCGTAAGCCCCTGCCATGGACAGCCCTGCCAGATAAGCCCCGTTTGCCATAGGACCGCCCAGGAGCGCTCCAAGGACGATCATTCGCCCCGGAAATGTGGGGATATTTTCCCATACCTTTTTAAACTGCCCTTTCTTTATATTATATAAGGAAAGCCAGATCCCCGCAAATAAGTCGTTGAGTCCCGCACAGACATAGGGCACGGCTAAAAAACCGGCAGCGCCAGCCAGAGGGTTGCAGTTTCCCGCGATCAGGGCCAGGGTTGTGTAGAGCCCATAAGCGAAACCGGAAAATAACCCCATGTATACGCCGATCCTGTGGGGATTTGTCCGTATTTCGGGATTTTTCCTGTGTTTTCCATTGGAAATAGATTCCTTTTCACTCATATGTTTCACCGCCTTTTCAAAAAGTTTCAAAGCTTTTACACGCTTTAGTATGACATAACATTGGCATAAAAAGAATCCCTCTACAAATATTTTATATATTTGCCCCAATTTTCCCTCCGGTTGACAAAATTTTTGTTCAATGATACAATAAACTCCATACATTTTTATTAAGATGATAGTTGGAGATGCTTATGAGGAAAACACATTTCTTAAAACAATGGAGACGATACGCTGCTGTAGTTTTATGTATGGCGCTGTCCTTTACATGGCTGTCCTACAGGGACGCGGAGGCCGCTGTACCCGAAAGGCTTACCTCTGTTACCTATGTGTCCGATGAGTGGGTCATTAACTTCTGGAACACGGAGAGCGACCATCTGGAGCAGGAACTGGCTCAGATCGCGGCGGACGGTTTTAACAGCATTATCCTGGCTGTGCCGTGGCGGGAATTTCAGCCGGGAACGAGCCCGGTTCAGTACAGCGACTACACGTTTAACAAGCTGCACCGGATCATGAGCGCGGCCAGGGACCAGGGACTGTGGGTTATCTTAAGGGTCGGGTATACCTGGGACCATTGTAAAGGTGAAGCTCCTCAGGTTCGGTATCGGAAGCTTTTGGGCGACGAAGGGATGAAGGCTGCATGGCTGGATTACGCAAAGACCCTTTATGAGGCTGTATCGCCCTACGAGAATTTTTACGGCGGTTTTATCACATGGGAGGATTTCTGGAATTATGTGGAGGACGCTCCGGGACAGTTCGCTTTAACTCAGTCCGGCATCGATGAGGCCCGGCGGATCGGATTCCAGGCGTATCTGGAAAGCCGCTACACCATAGAAGAGGTGAACCGGTATTTTGCGCCGGACAAGACATTTCAAAGTTTTGACCAGGTCAGTATCCCTAAAAAGGACAGCCCGGCTTACAAGCTGTTTTTTGAGTACTATGACGAATTTTTGAACGGTCTGCTGACAGAAACCCAGCAAGTGTTTCCCAACCTTTCCATGGAGGTTCGTCTGGATGTGGATCCAGTGAAAGGACTGGACGGGGATACGGTGGGAGCAGGCCATTACCAGACCTTTGGCTGCGGCAGTTCCACGTACACTTCGGTGATGTATAGCGTTTCCATGGGACAGCCCTTTGATCGTCTGCTGACAGCGGCGGAGGCGGCGGCCATGATGGATCAGCAGCTTAATGTGGTAAAAGCCTACAACCAGGGAAAGCCTATCTATATTGACCAGCTGCTCTATATGGACATCACCCCCGGATTTGAGCGCAATGCCAAGCTTATGGAGGAAGAGAGAAACGCCTTTCTCACCTCGATTCCGGATATTTTGCGCAGATATACCAATGGATACGCGGTCTGGACTTACCGCAATTACGCGAACAACGGCGTTTTTAACAGCCAGTTCGCCCTGGAGTCTCAGGGCTGGGATTCCAGCAGGGTAAAGTTTGTAGAGCGCGGCGGCAGCCGTCAGGCCCTGATCCAGAATAACGGAACCCTTTCCCAGGATGTGGGAGGCAGGATCTCCTCCAAACATCTGTTTGAAAATCATGTCCGGTTCACTGCGGACAGCGACAGACCAGTGAAAGTATCTGTAACCCTGGGAACCAAGACAAAGGAAGTGGTAGTAGACGGTGAGGGGCAGTACGATCTGAACTTCGGACGCCTGGAGTACGATAAGGTGCGGTTTCGCGCCGGCGGCGACGTGTATGTGGATAATATTTCCGTGTACAATTTTGTCCAGGACGGTCAGATCTATGATCTGGACGGCAGGGAACTTCCCTGTGCGGAAGGGATCCGCAAGCTGAACCAGATGCTGAAAGAATAGAACTTGTGTTATCAGGTATCAATGCCAGGATGTCCTTAAAAGTTAGGAGTCCTGGCATTTTTGCAGATGCGCGGTTGAAGAATATGGCAGAATAGATTATAATCAGTTCCATCTAACAGGAGAGGAGACAGCAGGTTCGTGTTTAAGAAAATATTAGGGCGATTTTTCGATTTTGTAATTGCAGCGGCCGTGATCTGCGGCAGCGGTTTAGGCCTTGCCGGATGCGGCGACGGGGCGGGAGACAGCGCCGCCGCGCCATGGTCCGGCGGGCAGTCTGTTGCCGACAGTTTGGATGGCAGTGAAAGGGAGTATTCTGTGAACGCCGTAAACTTTGACCGCAGGCTGGATGATTATGAGCCTCAAAAGTGTGAATATAATTTTTATTTTACCTATAAAATGGTCCATCCCTGGTGGGATGCCGTTGCCCTTGGGATCGAAGACGCGGCAAAACAGTATGAAGAAAAAGGTATTATCATAAATTATGAGTATCTTGCCCCAAATGGGGCGTCTGCCCAGGACCAGATCAGGAGGATTTCAGATGCCGCCCTGCGGGATTTTGACGTCATTGGGGTAGATGTGGCGGATGTTGAGATCGTGACTCCTGCCATTAACCAGGTCATGGCAACGGGACAGAAGGTTATGACCTTTTCCAGCTCTGATTCCACAAGGGAAGACGGGTGCCGGCGGATCGCCTATGTGGGCAATACCCACAATTATCAGGACGGTGCGCAGCTGACAGAGGCCCTCTGCGAAAAGCTGGGATACTCCGGCAAGGTGGCTGTTTTAGTGGGAAATCAGGGGGCGCCCTGCCATGAAGACAGAGCTCTCGGAGCCAGAAACGTTATTGCCCAGTATCCGGATATGGAGATCGTGGAGATGGCGTACGATGAAGATTCCGTGGATAAAGCCTGGACCTTTACCCGGAAGTTTCTTGAAAAACACAGTGATCTTGCGGGGATCATATGCTGCAATATGAGCAATCCTGTTGGAGCCGCCAGAGCGGTTATTGAGGCCGGGCGGGAAAAAGAGGTTGTCATTGTGGGGATGGACCACGATCAGGAGGCACTAAAGTACCTAAGGGACGGGATCATATATGCTCTGGGCATTCAGGATTGTTATTCTATTGGATTTGATACGGTGCAGGTGGCGGTGAAGATTGCGGACGGCTGCCTTCCGGGGGAACTGTATCCAGAAAAGACAGAAGAAAAGACTACGATCATTTATCAGGACAAAGCGGCGGCGGTACTTCGGACGCTGTACGGAGAGATTGATTAGGAATGGCAGGACAGAACATGAAAAAAACACAAGATCATGACTTGAAACAGACCGTCGCGTTGGCTGTGTGGGGCGGGGCGCTGATCGCGGCGATCCTTCTCATCACCACGATCTGGGTCACAAGCAGCGCCAGGACCGGCACAAAGGAAGCGGTGAGCAGGGTCAGCGAATTTTATCTGGAAGAGATGGCCGGGCGGCGGGCCAGAGTTGTTGCGCAGGAGTTAAACAATCATTTTGACTATATGGAAAATGCCATTGGCCTGTTAGAGGGATCTGACCTGATCTCTCAGGATGCTCTGAGGAGTTTTCTGGCAAAGGTAGAAACGCTTTACGGCGTGGACAAATTCGCGCTGGTAGATGAACAGGGCATTGTCTACACAGAGCACAGCACCGTGTCCGGCCTTAGCAGGTACAGTTTTCTTTCAGAGGAGATGACAAAACCAGTTATAAGCACTCTGAACCTTTATGGGGCTAAGAAGCAGGTGATCCTCGCCATGCCTGTGGAAGATATTTTCTTTCAGGGATCCAGGATCTCGGCATGCTTCATCCAGCTGAATATTGACGAGATGTTAAGCTCCCTGACTCTCCAGGGCAATAATAATGAGACGGAATGCAGCCTGTATTACCGCAACGGAGAAAGTCTGACAGACAGCGATGATCTTTTTCGTACCCTTGCCAATGCCCAGATTGAAAAGGGGTTTAGCTATGAGCAGCTGAAACAGGATTTTGCCAGCGGTCGGAAGGGACAGATCGCTTTTAATTACCAGGGGAACCAGCAGGAGCTGTGTTACATGCCGGTGGAAAATACCAACTGGATGCTGACCTTTCTGATCCGGGATAATGTTATCAGCAGTCAGATCAGTTCTATCAGTTCTGAGATGATGCACCGCAGCGATATCCAGATCGTCATCACGGTGGCAGCTATGCTTGGCGTGTTTTTGGTGTTAAGTTACCAGTCTAGAAAAAATTCCAGGCTGCTCTTGGACCAGGAAAAGGCGGACGGGGACAGGATACGGGCGGCTTATGTTCAGATTGAGAGAGAGCAGAGAGCCATGGACAATATTCACGCCGCCATGGGGTCAGGCCTCTGGAGTATGGAATTTGATGAAAAGGGGGAGATGGTCTCCTGTGTATGGAGCGACGATTTCCGCCGGATGCTTGGCTATGAAAATGAGGAGGATTTCCCAAACAAGCTGGAATCCTGGTCAGAATTGTTACATAGCAAAGACAAGGAACGGGTTTTGGGGGAGTACTGGGATACGGTAAGGGATTACACAGGCGGGAAAACCTACAATGTAGAATATCAGCTTCTTACAAGGAAGAAAGGGTGGAGGTGGTTTCATGCAGCCGGCCGCCTGTCGAGACGGGAGGACGGGTCGCCTATTACCTTTGTAGGTTTGTTTGTGGATATTGATGAGGAGAGGCGGCTGAAAGAACAGCTTGAAAAACAGAGGCTGGATCTTCAGGATGCTCTTGCCGCGGCTCAGCACGCCAACCGGGCCAAGACCACATTTCTCAACAACATGTCCCACGACATCAGAACCCCGATGAACGCCATCATCGGCTTTACATCCCTTGCGGCGACTCATATTGATAACCCGGAGCAGGTTCAGGCCTATCTTTCAAAGATCACCACATCCAGCAACCATCTTTTAAGTCTTATCAATGACGTGCTGGATATGAGCCGCATCGAGAGCGGGAAGGTAAAGATCGAGGAGAAGGAGACTTCCCTGCCGGAGATCATGCATGACTTAAAGACCATTGTTCAGGCGGACATCGCCTCGAAACAGCTGGATTTTTATATTGATACGGCGGATGTGATAAATGAACATATCCTGTGTGACAAGCTGCGGCTGAATCAGGCTCTCCTAAATCTTTTAAGCAATGCCATGAAGTTTACAAAACCAGGCGGCATTGTCAGCGTTCGGGTTCTGCAAAAGGGCGGCGCTCCGGAAGGGTGGGCTTTTTATGAGTTCCAGATAAAAGATACGGGAATCGGCATGAGCAAAGAGTTTTTGGAGCATGTCTTTGAGCCTTTTGAGAGGGAGAGGACAAGTACGGTAAGCGGGATCCAGGGAACCGGCCTTGGAATGGCGATCACCAAGAATATTGTGGACATGATGGGCGGCCAGATCTCCGTTGTCAGCGAAGAGGGAAAAGGGACCACTTTTACGGTGACACTGCAGTTTAAGATCTGCTCCAGTCCGGTAAGGCAGGATGTGATCCCGGAATTAAAGGGACTTAGAGCTCTTGTGGTGGATGACGATTTTAACACCTGTTCCAGCGTTACCAAGATGCTGTCCATCATAGGCATGAGGCCGGACTGGACTACTTCCGGCAAGGAGGCCGTGCTCAGGGTCAGACTTGCGGAGGAGCAGAATGATGAGTACGCCGCCTATATCATAGACTGGCTGATGCCGGATATGAACGGCATTGAGGTGGTGAGGCGGATTCGGGGCATCATCGGAGTGGAGACGCCGATCATTATATTGACTGCTTACGACTGGTCAGATATTGAGGAGGAAGCAAGGAAGGCGGGCGTTACGGCGTTTTGCTCTAAGCCTATCTTTTTGTCAGAGCTGCGGGAGATTTTGGAATCGCCGTTTTTGCGGGAGAGTACAAAGGAAACGGTTCAAAAGGAACAGGCTGCCTTTAACGGCAGGAGCATTCTTCTGGTGGAGGACAATGAGCTGAACCAGGAGATTGCCATGGAGATCCTTAAAGAGGCCGGTTTTGAGGTTGATGTGGCTGATGACGGGGCGGTGGCAGTTGAGAAGATGAAGGCAGCAAAGCCGGGCCGATATGATCTGATCTTGATGGATATTCAGATGCCGATCCTTAATGGATATGACGCTACAAGGCAGATCCGGGGATTGGAGAGAAAGGAGATCGCCGGGATCCCTATCATCGCCATGACAGCCAACGCTTTTGAGGAAGATAAGCAGGCGGCGCTGGAGGCGGGGATGAACGGCCATATCGCCAAGCCTATTGATGTGGGAATGTTGATGGCCGCGCTGGAGGAGATATTAAAGTAGATCGCTTTTGGGTAGGATACAGAAAGGATATATTGGAATGATATAGTAAAGCCATCAAAAGGACCGATAACGGAGCGCGCAAATGGTACAGAGACTGCTGATCGTGGAAGATGACTGCCTTATGGCGGAGGCTGCCGCCGATTATTTCACAGCCAAAGGCTGGGAGGCGGACACAGAGGAAGACGGAATCCAGGCGTTGGAAATATTAAAAAGAAAAAGCTTTCACCTGATTCTGCTTGATGTAATGATACCGGGGATGGACGGATTTGCCCTGTGCGGGGAGATCCGCAGGATCAGTGACGTACCCATTATCTTTATTACGGCCAGAGTGATGGAGGAGGACAAACTTAACGGGTATGCCCTGGGCGCTGACGACTATGTGACAAAGCCATTTTCCCTGCCGGTTCTGTATGCCAAGGCCAGGGCTCTCACGGGAAGAGTCCAGGGGAGCAGGAAGCGGTTGGAGCTGGGAGATCTCAGCGTGGACACGGGAAGTCATAAGGTGTGGAACCAGGGGCGGCTTTTGCCGCTGCCGCCGAAGGAGTACGAGATGCTTCTCTTTTTCATGGAGAACCCGGGCAGGATATTCAGCCGGGAGCAGCTTCTCATCCGATTTTGGGGCTATGATTTCGATGGAAATGAGCGGGTGGTGGACAATCACATCAAAAAGCTGAGAAAAGCTATCGTTTCCTGCGGCTGTTCCATTGAAACGGTGCGCAAATCCGGTTATCGGCTGGAGGTGGAATGATGAGAAGAAAAAGAAAGTCGTTTTGGAAGCCGGTGACAGCCGGATTTGGGGCAGTGTACCTTTTGACCATGGCGCTGGCCACTTTTCTGGTCAAGACAAAGTTTGCGGAGGATTTCACCCAGCGGTTCAGAGAATTTGCGGTATCTCTGGTAAAGGAGGTTAATGAAAAGGAACGCTCCATGGAGGAAAGCGGATGGGACAGCCAGGAGAAGAGACGGGACCACTATCAGTATCTTGCCAACGGTCTCCTCTGGAAGGTAAATGACGAGATGCTGCAGGTTTCCGTGGGATTTTACGACAAAGACATGAGACTTATGGCCCAAACCAGGGACGAGATCGGCGGCAATTCCATCTATGAGGCGGGATCCAAGGTAAGGGAATACGCGTCCTTTTGTCTGGATGATTACATTTCGATGCAGGAAAAGGAGCAGCTGGCCAGGTACCAGTGGAAGTCTGTCCATTCTTTTGATATGGATCAGCCGGGAAAGTACCGTTTTTCCATCAGGACGTCGCCGGACGGCCAGACGCTGTGGGCGATTTATGTGCAGGAGATCGTCTGGACCCGGTCAGAGCTGTGGGACGGGGAAAATTATAAGGATCCTCTCACCGGATCGGTTAACAGTATGGAGATGGCAAGGGTGGATTATGAGACCGGGGAGGAGACCATAACCGGATCTTTTGAACAGACAGACAGCTGTATTGTGTGGCAGTGGGTAAACCCTGAGGTTCCCATAGAGGAGCTGGAGACGGGGATTATCACCAACACCAGCATGCAGCTTCCCTATATGACAGCTTATGAGACATGGAGGGATTTTGAGAGCTGGAAGACGTGGAGCGGGAGCCAGTATCTTCACAGGTTTTCCCAGCAGGGTGAATTTGCGTGGGAGGAAGGTATTGAGGAGCCGCCAGTCATCATTGACTCGGACGGTCTGAATTTCAGAGGGCGGTATCAGCTGAAAGTGGGCGTGTTGGACGGAGAAGCAGGACCTGTCTATGTGGAGGTGCGCATGGAGAGCAGTCCATGGCTGGCGGCTCTGGACTACATGAAGTACGTTTATCTGGCAGGATTTGTGCTGACGCTTGTGTGCGGGATAAAGATCGTCCTTGTGTTTCGCAAAACTTATGACACCCAGATGGCGTTGGAGGATATGCGGCGGGATTTTACCAACGCCATGGCTCATGAGCTGAAAACACCTTTGGGAGTTATCCGGAATTTTGCGGAGAATCTGGCGGAGCATAATATGGAGGAGAAGCGGGAGTACTATCTGGCCCAGATCATCGGCCAGACCGAGGAGATGGATCGTCTGGTGGTGAAGATGATCGAGATCTCAAAGCTGGACTCCGAGGAGCTGGTCCTTAAGAGGGAGAAGGTGTCGTTTTCACAGCTTGTAAGGGAGCAGCTGGCCAGGTTTGAGCCTATGACAGGGGAGCGCGGGATCCAGGTGCAGTTGGAGGAAAAAGTAGATTTTGTGGTATACGGGGACAGGGAGTATCTGGCAGGGGCTGTGGGGAATCTGTTTAGCAACGCGGTGGACCATAATATTGACGGAGGCAGAATCCTGGTCCGGGTGGAGAAGGATCGGTGCGTGGTGGAAAATACCGGACAGCCTTTGGAGGAGGATACCATTGCCCATGCGTTTGATATGTTTTTTACCGGGGATAAGAGCAGGAGTAAACGGGACGGACACATGGGAATGGGGCTGTTTTTGGCCAGAAAAGTGCTGGGGCTTCACGGGTTGGAGTTATTGCTGGAGAATATGGAGGATGGAGTCCGGGTTGTTGTGAAGGAGGGGAATGGAAGCATCTATGAATCCAAAGGTTTCAATAGGGATCCAAAATTTTGAAAAATTGAGGAAGTACCGCGCGTTTTACGTGGATAAGACAGATTTTATCAGGGAGTGGTGGGAAAATCCGGATGAGGTTACTCTGATCACCCGGCCGCGCCGTTTTGGAAAGACATTGAATTTAAGTATGATGGAGTGCTTTTTTTCAACGGAATTTGCCGGAAGAGGAGATCTATTTGAGGATCTGTCTGTCTGGAAGCATGAGAAATACCGGCAATTACAGGGGACTTATCCTGTGATCTTTGTAAGTTTTGCGGGGGTTAAAGGGAGCGGTGTTATGGCAAAAAGGTTCTGGTATGACGGATTTACATTTGGGAGGAGAAGCGATATCTTCAATCCATGGTCAATCACTAAATTTCCGGATTCTGGCGAATATGGTCCTCATTGGGCGGATACCAGTTCAAACCGCCTGGTGTCAGAACTGATTATGGGCGGTACGGCTCAGATCAAGATGGATACGGAAGCGCTTCTTGACAGCCATGTTTCGCAGCATGATCTCCAACTGGTTTCCGGAGGACCATACATCCTACAGCAATTTTAAAGAGGCCCTTATACTGGGAGACCTGGTCTATATGAACCAGTTTATGAATGAGGTGTCGCAGGAAATGTTTGGAAGCTTTGACACCGGAAGAAAGCTCTCTGATCAGGCGAACCCGGAAAGGTTCTATCATGGCTTTGTGCTGGGCCTTGTTGTGGATCTGGCCGGACGGTATCATATTCGCTCCAACAGGCAAAGTGGCTTTGGGCGTTATGATGTGATGATGGAGCCTAAGAACCAGGAAGATGACGGAATTATCATCAAGTTTAAAGTGCTGGAGTCCCGAAAGGACAAAACTCTTGAACAGGCTGTGGAAAACGCGTTGAAGCAAATTGAAGAGAGGAAGTATGACACGGAGCTTATAGCCGGGGGAGCTCCAAAAACCGGACCCGCCACTATGGATTTGCGTTTGACGGCCAAAAGGTTTTGATTGGAGAAAGATAAGGGAATACAGGGGCTGTTGCGCTGAGATTTTTTAGATCTTCAGTACAACAGCCTTTTTGAAGCGGTCTTTTACATACCGGTTTTCCACAAAATGTCCCGGTTTACCGTCTGATAAAACATCTCTTTTACTTTGTCCCGCTTTTTTGTCTGTCCCAGGATCCACATCAGCTTGGTCACAGTGGCTTCCAGCGTCATATCGTAGGATTCCAAAAGCCCGAACGCGTATTTGATATTTCGCCCAACCTCATAGATGGACATATTGCTGCCCTCATTGGTAACCTGTGTGGTCATGACCACGGTTTTTCCAAGTCCGACCCATTTTTCCACAACCGGATAATATCCGCAGGTATCATAATCAGGCAGTCCTCCTACGCCGAAGGATTCAATGATGACCGCGTCGTAATGTTCTGCCATATAGTCTAAAACCGTGGCATCCATGGAAGGGATGAGCTTTAAAAGCCCTACCTTGGGATTCAGCGCATGATAAAATGTGACAGGATCCTTTAACAGCGCCTTGTCATTAAGGTAAAACAGGATCTGGCTTTCCTGGATAGACGCGATGTAGGGGAAATTTATGCTGGAGAACGCGTCATAGCTCTTGGTCCGCTCCTTTTTCCCCCGTGTTCCGGCGATCACCTTGCCATCGAAAACAATATTCACCCCATGGGCGTCGTCGCAGGAGGCAAATCGAAGGCTGTCCAGGAGATTTGACTTGGCGTCCGTGATCTCCATGTCAATGGGCTTCTGGGAGCCGGTGATCACAATAGGTTTGGCCGAATTTTGAATCAGATAGGAAAGAGCCGCCGCTGTGTAAGCCATGGTGTCCGTTCCGTGGCAGATAACAAAGCCGTCATAATCGTGGTAACGGCTTTCAATAGCCGAGGCCATGGAAAGCCAGTGTTTTGGCTGAATGTTTGTGCTGTCAAGATTGAAAAGCTGCAGAGCGTTCGCCTGACAAAAATCGCGGGCAGAGGGAACATAGGACAGCAGTTCATCAGAGGAGATCAGAGGCTTTAAGCCTGCGTCGCTGCGCTTGGAAGCAATGGTGCCTCCGGTTGCGATCAAGAGGATTCGTTTCATAAAGTTTACCATTCCTTTTTTATTTGGTGTGGATAGAAGGTCTTCGTATATTTGCAAAAGAGTGTATTGGCATTGCAATATTACGTATAAACAATATCATATATCTCAAGAATTGGCTACTATCATCATTGACGGATTATTAAAAAAAAGGTAAGATAGTTTATGTTGGTTGGGCTTACGGAAAACTTTGGATAACCAGCCTAACGCATATAAACAGGAACTTTAAGTGGTGTATTATTTAGTGAACAAATGGGCGAGTGTAGTCGTGATGCCAGTCAGAGAAGGGAAGTATGGTCCTGTCCGGGTTCAGATATGCCAGGACCATCCTTCCATTCCCTCTCTGGCATCAGGACTACCCCCGCCCCTTGCTCCCTAAACAATATATCAATTTTATTATTTTGCCATTTTACGTAAAAACCATCTTTTATAAAGGAGGCACCCTTATGACACCCAACATTCCCAAAGACCCAGTCATGCTCTTGAGCTATCTCAACACCCAGCTGAGAGACTTCTACCCAACCTTAGAAGAATGCTGCCGATCCCTAAACCTCTCTCAGGCTCAGATCGAAGAAACTCTCGCAGCCATAGACTATCACTATGACAACACAAAAAACAAGTTTGTTTAATCACCTGCATTTAAGGGAACCATACCTTCAAGGCCGTTACCACGAAAGGAAGGGGTGGAAATAATGGAAACTGTCATCGAACCGGTGCTCTGTATATTCGGCCAGATCTTTTCCGTCTGGGGATGGATGATGGAGCATCTTTTGTACATTAACCTGATACTGTCTGTGGTGATCGTGTTCTTTCAGAGAAGGGATCCAAAGGCAGTGTGGACATGGCTGCTGGCCCTGTACTTTGTGCCTATTTTCGGTTTCTTTTTGTACCTTCTTTTGTGCCAGGACTATCATAAAAATAAGATGTTCCGGGTCAAGGAGGTGGAGGACCGGCTGTGGTATTCCGTGAAATCCCAGGAGGAGGCCATTTTAAACAGAGACGTGTGGCTTGCAAACCCTGAATATCATGAATATGAAAAGCTGGTAAAGTATAATCTGGAGACATCCGGCGCTGTTCTCACAGGAGATAACCAGGTGGAGATCTTCACTGACGGCGTGGAAAAATTTGACGACTTAATCGAGGAGATGAGAAAAGCCAGGCAATACATCCACATCCAGTATTATATCATCAAAAACGACGAGGTATTCAAAACCATGATCCCTGTGCTGAAAGAAAAGGTTAGCCAGGGAGTGGAAGTGCGGATCCTCTACGACGGTATGGGCGGCAGATTTATGCCGAAACGGGTGTGGAAAGATCTTAGGGAAAGCGGCATTTTGGTAAAAGAATTTTTCCCGGCGTTTCTCGGGCGGCTTCAACTGAGGGTCAATTACCGTAATCACAGAAAGATCGTGGTGATCGACGGCAAAGTAGGGTATGTAGGCGGCTTCAATATCGGGCG
The DNA here is from genome assembly GCA_910588505.1 of uncultured Hungatella sp. Lineage (GTDB taxonomy): Bacteria > Bacillota > Clostridia > Lachnospirales > Lachnospiraceae > UBA3402. The sequence continues at coordinate 26,446 of CAJUPQ010000001.1, forward strand.
GGAGTACATTTCCAAAGACAAAAAGTTCGGATACTGGAGGGACACCCATCTAAAGATCCGGGGGAGCGCGGTTTACAGTCTGCAGATCCGGTTTGCCCTTGACTGGAATTACGCAGCAGGGGAGAATTTGTTTAAAGACGGGGGATATTTTGGCCTGGATCAGCCGGAAAAAGACAAAGAAGAGGAGCAGATGAGCGGCGGTGGTCAGAGACAGAATGTGGAGGTCCAGATCATCAGCAGCGGGCCGGATGCCAGCAACCGTCAGATACGCAACAATTATCTGCACCTGTTCCAGGAGGCAAAGGACCATATCTACATCCAGACTCCTTACTTTGTGCCGGACGACGCTGTTTTATCGGCCCTTAAGATGGCGGCGGAGTCCGGAGTGGACGTGCGGCTGATGATCCCCTGCAAGCCGGACCATCCGTTTGTGTACTGGGCCTCCTACTCCTACGTGGGGGATCTTCTGGCGGTGGGGGCCAGGTGCTATGTCTATGAGGAAGGCTTTCTCCACGCCAAGGCGGTGATGGCGGACGGCCTTGTGTGCAGCTGCGGGACGGCTAACATGGACATCCGAAGCTTTGAGCTGAACTTTGAGGTCAATGCCACCATCTTTGACCAGGAGACAACAAGGCGGATGGAGGAAGCCTTTCTCGACGATCTGGAACATCACTGTCAGGAAGTGACAAAGGAGCGGTATGAGAAGCGGAATATGTGGATCCGGGTGAAAGAGCAGTGCAGCAGGCTTTTGTCCCCATTATTGTAACAGGGTATAAAATTCTTTTGGCCTGCACATACTGTCTCCATGAAAACACAAAATAAGATAAAGGAATTCAGTAGAAATTTTTTAAAGTGCGGGGTTGCCGGATGGTGTCTGGAGGTGATTTTCACCTCAGTAGGTTCCATAGCGGCCCATGACTGGCGGCTCATGGGAAACACCTCCCTCCTTATGTTTCCCATCTATGGCCTGGGAGCCCTTCTTACTCCCATCGGTCAGACAGTGGACCGATGGCTTCAGGTAACTCCCGGTGAAGTGCTGGCAGGTACAGACCGCCTGGTGCGCCATGGAATGCTGTATATGGTCATTATTTTTGTGGCGGAATACCTCTTTGGCATGCTGCTAAAAGCAGGAGGCGTTTGTCCCTGGGACTACAGCGGACTTCACTCCAACATCGACGGGCTGATCCGTCTGGACTTTGCTCCCCTGTGGTTTATGACAGGGCTTTTATTTGAACAAATTACAAAAAAGAAAGGCGCTTAGACTTGTATTTGCGCCTTTCTTTTTATATAATGAAAAGATGAAAAGAGGGAGAACAATATGCTGAAATTTATTCTAGTTGCGTCCATGGTAATCTTGTTTTTGATCTTCAGTATTCCCATTCTCATTATAGAGAAACAGATTGGGAAGACAGACCCGGAGAAGAAGGGCAGACACAGCCTGGCCATCGTCCGTTTTATGTTCCGGCTCATTCTCAAGGTGGCCGGAGTACATATTACAGTAAAAGGCATAGAGAATATTCCTAGGGACCAGCCGGTGCTGTATGTGGGCAATCACAGAAGCTATTTTGATATTTTGGTAGGGTACACCACCGTGCCGACGCCCCTGGGCTTTATGGCGAAAAAGGAGATGGAAAAGATCCCTCTTTTGTCCAACTGGATGAGGAATGTAAACTGCCTGTTTTTAGATCGGCAGAATATCAGAGAGGGGCTTAAAGCCATACTGGAAGGCGTTTCCAAAGTCAAGAGCGGGATCTCCATCTGGATCTTTCCCGAGGGCACCAGAAATGACGCGGACGACTACCTGGAGCTGATGCCCTTTAAAGAGGGCAGTTTAAAGATCGCCGAGAAGACGGGATGTCCGGTGATCCCTGTGGCTATTACCGGAACCGCGGAAGTGTATGAGGCCCATTTTCCAAGGATGAAGTCTTCCAAGGTGACCATCCAGTTTGGAAAACCCTTTATCATAAAAGGGTTGGAGCCGGAGAAGAAGAAGTTTGTGGGAGCTCACACCAGGGAGTTGATCTATGATATGCTGGTGGAGGAGAAAAGATTGAGGGAGGAAGCCAGGGAAGATGGACTTGTTAAAGATCAGAGACCAGCTGGATGTAATTGACGCGGAAATTGTCCGGCTGTTTGAGGAGAGAATGAGACTGGTAGGTGAGGTGGCGGAATTTAAGATCGAGACAGGAAAGCAGGTCTTTGATAAAGGCAGAGAGCAGGCGAAGATCGCCGCGGTGCGGGAATTGGCTCACGGGGAGTTTAATGAGCAGGCGGCAGAGGAGCTGTTTACCCAGCTTATGACCATCAGCCGCCGGTATCAGTACCGTCTTCTGGAGGAGAAAGGGAGAAAAGAGGATCTGAGCTTTCGGCAGGTGGACGCTATCCCCACCCAGGGGGCGCGGGTGGTGTACCAGGGTGTGGAGGGAGCCTATAGCCATGAGGCGGCTCTGGCCTATTTTGGGAAGGCTGCGGATGCCCGCCATGTGAAGACATGGGAGGATGCCATGGAGGCGGTGGAGTCAAAAAGCGCGGACTATGCCGTGATACCTATTGAGAACTCTTCGGCAGGCGCGGTCAGGGATAATTATGACCTGATGCTGCGCCATGACAATGTGATCGTGGCGGAAATTTGTATCCCTGTTGACCACATGCTGCTGGGACTGCCCGGAGCGTCTCTTGACGACATCCGGACCGTGTACTCCCACCCCCAGGCTCTGATGCAGTCTGGCCTGTATCTTAACGCCCATTCCCAGTGGCGGCAGATCAGTGTGGAAAACACGGCGGTTGCGGCTAAAAAGATCATCAGCGACCAGGATAAGACCCAGGCGGCGGTGGCCAGCCGGGCAGCGGGAAAGCTATATGGCCTGGAAGCGCTGGCGGAGGGGATCAACCATAATAAAAATAATGCTACCCGGTTCATCATTCTCGCAAAAGACCATATTTACCGCAGGGACGCGGGAAAAGTTACCATCTGTTTTGAACTTCCCCACAAAAGCGGAACCCTGTACAACATGCTGGGCAATCTCATTTACAATGGGGTCAACATGAGGATGATCGAATCCCGCCCCATACTGGGCAGGAACTGGGAGTATCGGTTCTTTGTGGATGTAGAGGGCAATTTAAGCGACACCACTATCCAGAACGCCCTGAGAAGCGTTTCGGAGGAGGCGGCCAACATGAGGATTTTAGGCAATTATTAGAGGACGGAGATGTAGTTATGGACACAAGACAATTAATCCTATACCGCGATCTTAAAGATCAGTCCCTTTTCGACGGCATGACCAGTCTTCTTACCAATGGCGGGCAGCAGGATGAGGGGGCTGGCCCTAATTCTTACATTTTGGCCAGTCAGCTGATCCGGCTGGCGGCGGATTATGGGTTTGAGGGCAATCTTTGGCGCTGTTTCCTGGCGTTTGTCCTTGCCAGCCATGAGAATGCGTACAGTATCTCCTGTGAGATCCGCGGGGATCAGGGAGGAACCTTGTCCAGGCTGGCGAGACAGGATCTGGCGGTGATGCAAGAGCTGTACAAAAAAGATATCAGATGTCTGGATGAGTGTTTGGGCCAGGTTCCGGTGTGGCATGAGCTGGCGGACTACAGGCCTGCGGACACCGGAAGCCGGATCTTTAACAAGAGGATCCGGGACAGGATCATAGAGCTTTCCAGGGCATTGGAGGAGGCAAAAGATACCGAGGCGTTTCAGCGTGAAGTGGCAGGGTTTTACCGGGAGTTCGGCGTTGGAAAGTACGGCCTTAACAAGGCGTTTCGCATTGAGGACGACCGCCACAGGGCCTCCATCGAGCCGGTGGTCAATGTGGAGCATGTGTATCTGGACGATATCGTAGGGTATGAGCTGCAGAAGAAAAAGCTGACAGAGAACACGGAAAGCTTTATTGAGGGCAGAGCCGCCAATAATGTGCTGCTGTTCGGAGACGCCGGCACAGGGAAATCCTCCTGCATCAAGGCTATATTAAACGAGTATTATGACCGGGGGCTGCGGATTATTGAGGTTTACAAGCACCAGTTTCACGCCCTTTCTTCCATATTGGAGCAGATACAGGACAGGAATTATAAGTTTATCGTGTACATGGATGATCTGTCATTTGAGGAGAGCGAGCTGGAATATAAATATCTGAAAGCCATTATCGAAGGCGGTCTCGGGCGAAAGCCGAAAAATGTGCTGATCTACGCCACATCGAACCGCAGGCATCTGATCCGCGAGAGGTTCAGCGACAAGAGAGAGCTGGATGACGAGCTCCATGTCAATGACACGGTGCAGGAAAAGCTTTCTCTGGTGGCCAGGTTTGGAGTGACCATTTATTTCGGGGCGCCGGACAAGAAGGAGTTTCAGAATATCGTGAAAGTCCTGGCAGGGCGTCATGGGATCCATATGGATTTGGAGGAGCTGTACCAGGAGGCCAACAAGTGGGAGCTGACCCACGGAGGGCTGTCAGGAAGGACGGCGGCGCAGTTTATCACGTATCTGTTGGGGAAGGGCGTGTAACCGCGGTTGACGATAAATTTAAGAACCAAGAGGGGAGGAGTAAGGTATGGCGGCACAATTATTTGCGGCCATCGACGTAGGTTCTTTTAAACTGGAGCTGGGGATCTACGAGATTACGGCCAAAAACGGTCTGCGGCAGATCGATCATCTGCGGCACGTGATCGCTTTGGGGAAAAATACTTACAGCACGGGAAAGATCAGCTATGAGCTCATAGACGAGATGTGCAGGATCCTGGAAGAGTTTGTGAAGGTGATGAAAAGCTACCAGGTGTCTGACTACAGGGCCTACGCCACCACGGCTATGCGTCTGGCCAAGAATAATCAGATCATCTTGGAGCAGATACGGGTGAGGACGGGGATCTCTGTTAAAGTCCTGAGCAATTCCGAACAGAGACTTCTAACTTACAAAGCCATTGCCATGAAAGAGTCGGAGTTTCAGAAGATCATACAGAAGGGGACTGCCATTGTGGATGTGAGCTTTGGCAGTATGCAGATCTCCCTGTTTGACAAAGACAGTTTGGTTTCCACCCAGAATCTGCCTCTGGGGGTTATGGCTATAGGCACGATCCTGTCCAAGATCCCGGTTCACAGCTGGATGCAGCGCTCCATCATAGAGGAAGTGGTTAACAAGGAGCTGGGGACTTACAAGAAGATGTACCTGAAAGACCGGGATCTGAAAAACCGGGGAATCAAAAACCTGATCGCCATCGGGGAGCTGGTGCTGTATCTGGCAAGGGATGAGGTGGATTATGTGGCCTCCTACAGGGAGAAGAACACCGCGCTTACGGCCGGCGAGTCCCAGGGAACCTGGATGGGTGCCACGGACCGGGTCAGTGCGGAGGATTTTATGGCCTATGTGGACCGCCTCTGTCAGATGTCCCAGGATCAGATCGAGGAGCGGTTTGGGGTCAACGCGGGATATGCCACGCTGCTTATGCCGGCGGCCATCATCTTCCGCAAGGTGGTGGAGATGACCGGGGCGGAGATGATCTGGATTCCGGGGATCCGCATGTGTGACGGCATTGCGTCGGAGTATGCCCAGAGTATTAAGAAACTGAATTTTTCCCACAGCTTTGACGACGACATTACGTTTGCGGCCCGCAATATGGCAAAGAGATACCGCTGCGGCGGCAGTCATGCCCAGTGCGTGGAGAAGCTGGCCCTTGAACTGTTTGACGTGATGAAAAAGCATCATGGCTTAAGCTCCAGGGAGCGGCTGCTTTTGCAGATAGCCGCCATCCTTCACGGTTGCGGCAAATTTATCAGCACCAGAAATACAGGGGACTGCGCCTATAACATTATTATGGCTACGGAGATCATCGGTCTGTCCCATGAAGAGAGAAAACTGGTGGCCAATGTGGTCCGCTGCTATGGCCAGGAATTTGACTATGACGATGACGACACCAGAGTGGCCAAGCTGACGGCCCTTCTGCGCATGGCCAATAGCCTTGACAGAAGCCATAAGCAGAAAATGGAGAACTGCCGCATGGCCATGAAGGGCGGGGAATTGGTTATAACCACGGACTATGACGGCGATATAAGCCTGGAGTTTTTTGCGGTAAGCTTCTGTGAGGGATTCTTTGAAGAGATTTTCGGTATAAAACCGGTGCTGAAAAAGAAAAGGAGGGGTTAAGTCGTGGCGGAGATAGATTCACGATATATGAAGTATGAAAATTATGTTAACCGGGAACTGAGCTGGCTGGAATTTGATCACAGGATCCTGGAGGAGGCCAGGGATAAGACGCTTCCTCTTTTTGAGCGGCTGAAGTTTTTAAGCATCACCGCGTCTAACCTGGACGAGTTTTTTATGGTCAGAGTGGCTTCCCTGAAAGATATGGTACACGCAGGGTATGTCAAGCCGGATGTGGCGGGATTAAAGCCGGAGGAACAGCTGCGGAAAATAGAGGAAAAGACCCATGGGCTGGTATCTCTCCAGTATTCTACTTACAACCGTTCCCTTCTTCCGGCCTTAAAGCAGAACGGCCTTCGGATCGTGGCTAGGCATGAGGAATTGACAGAGGAGGAGGCAGGATTTGTAGATGAGTATTTCAGGTCCAATGTGTACCCGGTCCTGACCCCAATGGCAGTGGACTCATCCCGTCCGTTCCCTCTTATTTACAATAAATCCCTGAACATCGCGGCCCTTATCAAGGAGAAGGAAAAGCCGGATCAGCTGGATTTTGCCATGGTCCAGGTTCCAAGCGTTCTCCCGAGGATCGTGGAGATTCCGTCCGCGGGGGAGCGGGTGGTGATCCTTCTGGAGGAGATCATTGAGCGGAATATTTCCAGCCTGTTTGTCAAACATGAGGTTCTGGACGCCCATCCTTTCCGGATTATGCGAAACGCGGATCTGACCATTGACGAGGAAGAGGCGGAGGATCTGTTAAAGGAGATCGAGAAGCAGCTGAAAAAGCGCCGGTGGGGCGAGGCGATCCGGCTGGAGATCGAGGAAAACGCGGACAAACGGCTGCTAAAGCGGCTGAAAAAGGAACTGGACGTCCATTCCGGGGATATTTTTGCTATAAACGGTCCTCTGGATCTGACGTTTCTTATGAAAATGTACGGACTGGAAGGGTTTGACCATCTGAAAGCCCCCAGATACAAACCCCAGCCCAACCCTGCATTTATGAATGAGGACGATATTTTTACCAATATCCGTAAAGGCGATATTCTCCTGCATCACCCGTATGAATCCTTTGATCCGGTGGTGGACTTTGTGAAGACAGCAGCCAGGGATCCCCAGGTACTGGCCATCAAGCAGACCCTGTACCGGGTCAGCGGCAATTCGCCGATTGTGGCGGCGCTGGCGGAGGCGGCTGACAAGGGCAAGCAGGTGTTTGTTCTGGTGGAGCTTAAGGCGCGGTTTGACGAGGAGAACAATATCAACTGGGCAAAGACTCTGGAGAAAGCAGGATGTCACGTGATCTATGGACTGCTGGGCTTAAAGACCCACTCTAAGATCACTCTGGTGGTCCGGCGGGAGGAGGACGGGATCCGGCGCTATGTCCATCTGGGCACAGGCAATTACAATGATTCCACGGCAAAGCTGTACACAGACTGCGGCATCCTTACCTGCCATCCCCAGATCGGGGAGGACGCCACGGCGGTGTTCAATATGATGTCCGGTTACTCGGAACCTCTTCACTGGAATCAGCTGCTGGTAGCTCCCATCTGGCTGAGAAAGCGGTTTTTGAGGATGATAAGGCGGGAGACGGACCACGCGAAAGCGGGGAGAAACGCGAAGATCATTGCCAAGGTAAATTCTTTGTGTGACAGGGATATTATCGCGGCCCTCTATGAGGCTTCCTGTGCAGGCGTGAAGATCCAGTTGATCGTCAGGGGGATCTGCTGTCTGAAGGCAGGAGTTCCCGGGCTTAGCGAGAATATTGAGGTGCGCTCCATTGTGGGCAATTTTCTGGAGCATATCCGGATCTTCTATTTTGAAAATGACGAGGCCCCGGAAGTGTACATGGGAAGCGCGGACTGGATGCCAAGGAACTTAGACCGCAGGGTGGAGATCGTGTTCCCTGTGCTGGACGAAAAGCTGAAGGAAAAGGCCATCCACATTCTCCAGGTTCAGCTGGACGACAATGTAAAAGCCCATGTTCTGCAGCCGGACGGAAGCTACGCCAAGATCGACCGAAGAGGCAAATCCCCGGTGTGTGCTCAGGAGCAGTTCTGCCAGGAGGCCCTGGATGCGGTAAAGAGACAGAACGCCCTGGAGGAGCCGGAGGATAAGAGAGTGTTTATCCCCGTGGAGGGCGAGACGGAGTAAAAAAGAAAGCGACAGGGAATCTCCACCGATTTGACAGAGATTCCCTTGTGTTTTTTTAATGAAAAAGTAAGGCAAAATCCTCTCTTCTGTGGTATGATGGATACGATAAAACGCAATACAAGGAGGAAACCCCATGTCACAGATCAGTATTCTGGTAGTAGATGATGAGAACGAGATCGCGGACCTGGTAGAGATCTATCTGGTCAGCGACGGATATAGAGTGTTTAAGGCGGCCAACGCCCAGGACGGGTTAAATATCCTGGAAAAGGAAGAGATCCATCTGGTTCTTCTGGATATTATGATGCCGGGGATGGACGGCCTGGAGATGTGCAGGAAGATAAGGGAGACCAACAACATTCCCATTATCATGCTGAGCGCCCGCTCCACGGACCTTGACAAGATCTTAGGGCTTGGGACCGGGGCCGACGATTACGTGGTGAAGCCGTTTAATCCGCTGGAGCTGACAGCCAGGGTCAAGTCCCAGCTGCGCCGCTACACCCAGCTAAATCCAAACAGCACCGCAAAGGAAGAGGATAAAAACGAGATCTCCATCAAAGGCCTGGTGATCAATAAAGATAATCATAAGGTGATGGTGTACGGTGAGGAGATAAAGCTGACTCCTATTGAGTTTGACATTCTGTATCTTTTGGCCTCCAACCCGGGCAAGGTGTTCAGCACGGACGAGATCTTCGAGAAAGTGTGGAATGAGAAGGTTTATGAGGCCAACAATACGGTCATGGTACATATCCGGCGTCTCCGGGGTAAGATGAAAGAAGATACCAGGCAGAACAAGATCATTACCACAGTGTGGGGGGTAGGATACAAAATTGAAAAATGATATGAGCCGCCGGTTTCATACAAGGGTTATCACCAACATCATATTCAGCGCCATGTTCGCCTGTCTGGTGGCTCTGTTTTTGGTGACGAATCTTACTATGCTGGGAGAGTACGCGGTGGTCCAGGGGAAAGAGGGTTCTCTGCAGGCGGTCTTCTACCACCCGGGTCCTGTCATTACCCTTCTGTACGTGCTGGCCGGGATCGCCACGTTTTCCTCGGCGTTCCTTGTGCTGCAGAAGAAATCTATGGATTATATCACCAAGCTTTCCACTGCCATTCAGAATATTTCAGAGGGAGACTTAAATACCACGGTGGAGGTGGTGGGGGACGACGAGTTCTCAGCCATGGCGGCCAACCTAAACAAGATGGTGGAGGACATCCGCAGGCTGATGGACAAAGAGCGGGAGTCGGAGCGGACGAAAAATGAGCTGATCACCAATATCGCCCATGACCTGCGGACGCCCCTTACATCCATCATCGGATATCTGGAACTGCTTTCCGCTCCCACCAGCAACATGTCTCCGGAGATGGAGAAAAAGTATATCAACATCACCTATACCAAGGCAAAACGGCTGGAGAAGCTGATCGAGGATCTGTTTGGATTTACCAAGCTGAACTACGGCAAGGTGTCTATGAAGGTGACAAAGGTGGACATCGTAAAGCTGTTAAGCCAGCTTCTGGAGGAGTTTTATCCTAATTTTATGGATAAAGACCTGGCCTATGAATTGCAGAGCAATGTTCCGGCAAAGATGATTAACGCGGATGGCAATCTGCTGGCCAGGCTGTTTGACAATCTGATCAACAACGCCATTAAATATGGGGCGGAGGGAAAGCGGATCGTGGTGAAGATCCATGCCACGGAGAGTATTGTGACCGTTTCCGTGACAAACTATGGGTATGTGATACCGAAAGAAGAGCTGCCCCTTCTGTTTGAGAAGTTTTACAGGGTGGAGCAGTCCCGTTCATCCAATACGGGAGGCACCGGATTGGGACTGGCGATTGCCAGAAATATCGTAGATATGCATGGAGGGACGATCGGGGTCACCAGCGATCTGAATGGGACCGTGTTTACTGTCAGGCTCTTGGTAGATTTTGATATAAACAAAGAAAATTTCGGGAACCCGGGGGACAGACATGAATATTAAGAGGAGATTGCTTACAGGGCCGCTGATAATTGTGCTGGCCCTTTTGGCTGTTCAGGTATCCTGGGCGGCAGAAAGCTATGGCGGGACAGGCAGCCGGGCGGGCTCGGGCATTGTCCTGGAGGCGGAGTACGGCCATGAGGGGGCGGCAAAAGGCGGGAGGTACGTGCCGCTGGATGTCCGGATCTTCAACCAGGAGAGTACCGGGCTGGAGGGAAGCCTTCAGATCCTGGTGATGGAGTCTGATTATGAGGTGTACCGTTATGATTATCCGGTTTTTGTAGAGGCGGGGCAAGAACAGGAGAGGCATCTGTATATTCCCATGGGGAACCGGTCGGATCAGATGTTTATCACTGTTGAGGATCAGGAGGGACAGCAGATAGCCCATAAGCGGCTGCAGCTGGATTTTAGCCTGGATGTGCCGGAGCTGTTTGTAGGCATTTTAAGCGATACCCCGGAGGCCCTTGGGGGTTGGGACCGGGTAGGGGTTAATTACGGCATGCTCCGCACAAAGACCATGTTCTTTGACACCATAAATTTCCCACAGGATAAACTGGGGCTGGATATGATCGATGTGATGCTCATTACAGATTTTCGCATCCGGGATCTGTCTGAAGAGCAGAGTCAGGTGCTGATTGAGTGGGTGCGCAGCGGCGGCGTGATGATACTGGGGACCGGGGCCAGGGTGGATGACACTCTGGGCCGGTTCGCTCCGGAGCTTTTGGAGGAGATGTACGAGGAGCCGGAGTACCACCGCATTGATATGAGAGGACATTATACCCAGGAGGCGCCGGGGGCTACGGTTTTTGATATTCCCTGTGTGGAATTTTCCCTGTCCGGGGGCAATATCATACTGGCAGATGAGTCCCGGACCTTTTTAAGCGCAGTGACGTACCGGAGAGGGATCGTGGCTGTGGCCGCTTACGATTTTGTAGATATCGGAGAGTTCTGCCGTGAAAACCCCTCCTACCTTGACAAACTCCTTACAGGCGTATTGGGGGAGAAACGGATCACATCTCTGGCGGAATCGGTTTACAGCGGTAATTCCGGGCAGTACTGGGCTGTAAGGGATATGCTGAACTCGGGCAATGTAAAGTGGCTGCCCAACATGGGGCTTTATACCATGGAGATCGTTATTTACGTATTCCTGGCGGGAGTGGGACTGTATGTCTTTTTAAAGCAGAGAGATCTGACCGAATATTATATGGGCGGGGTTATGGCTCTGTCGGTGCTGTTTACAGTGATCATCTGGCTTATGGGCAGCAGGACCCGGTTTAAGGATACGTTTTATACCTATGCCCGCTTTCTGGAGGTTAACTATGACACCATCAGCGATACGGCGTATCTGAACATTCAGGCTCCCTACAACAGGGCCTATGAGTCCCATTTGGCTCCGGGATACTGGGTGAAGCCTGTGACCCAGAATCAGTACGGTTCCGGGACGGCGGGAGTCCGGCGTCAGTTTACGGGGATGGAAGATTACGCCATACGGGCTGACTACCGCCAGGAAGAGACTCTGGTGGAAATCCGGGATGTGCCGGCTTTTGACGCAAGATATTTTCAGATGAATAAAGTAAAAGCTAACAACAGCGGGATTGGGTTTGAAGGCGACATTGAGGTTGATCAGGGGAGGTACACAGGGACCATTATCAGCCATTTTGAGGAAACGCTGGAAAACTGCGCGGTGCTTCTCTATGGCAAGCTTATTTATCTGGGGGATATGGAGCCGGAGGTGCCCTATTCCCTGGATGGCCGCGAGGTCTTGACCTACCCCTTAAACCATTCTTATCAGGTTGCCGCCTATCTCTCAGGTCAGAATGGGTTTGAGGAGGCGGATATAAACAATGATGCGTACATGGAGGCTGTGGCCAAGACCAATGCTATGACCTTTTACCTGGATAATTTTATGCCGGACTACTCGCCAAACGCCAAAGTCATAGGCGTATTCAGCCATAAAGGGGAGAACGAGACATACCTTTTAAACAGCGGGACAGCTATGGGAAAAACTGTGGCATCCGCCGATATCAGCGTATATTCCAGTGAGGACGAGGTAAGATACCGCTCGGGACTGATAAAGAAGCCTCAGGTTTTAGGCGGGAGCTATGATGTTGCCGGCAACATGCTGTACGGAGGGGATCCGGTAACCCTGGAGTACGCTCTGGGCAACGACGTGCGGATCGAGAAGCTTCTGTTTCGGCAGGTATCCCCGGTATTTACCCAGGGAGGTTCGGCCCGCGACCTGAACCTGTTTGCAGGAAATGTGTACTTCTATAATCACAATACAGGGAAATTTGATCTGATGGATTCCATGAAAGTGGTATATGAGAAACATGAGCTGGCGCCCTATTTGTCGCCGGGCAACACTTTTACAGTGAAATATGTGTATGAAAATATGACGGATTACAGTCTGAACGTGCTGCTTCCCATGGTGGAACTTGTAGGGAGGGAAGACTGATGCTGAAAGTGGAAGGTCTGAAAAAAATGTACGGGCGCATGGCGGCCCTGGATGGCCTGTGTATGAATATAAAAGAAGGAGCTCTTTATGGATTCGTAGGTCCCAACGGGGCAGGAAAGACTACCACCATCAAGATCCTGACAGGGCTTTTGCTCCCTGATGAGGGATCTGTGGTTGTGGATGGTATTGACGCCATGAAAGATACCGGGAAGGTTACGGAAAAGATTGGATATGTGCCGGATTTTTTCGGCGTCTACGACAATCTTAAGGTGTGGGAGTACATGGAGCTGTTCTCAGCCTGCGGCGGTCTTTATGGACTGAATGCCAGGAAGCGGTCCCGGGATCTGCTGGAGCAGGTGGGACTGGGGGAAAAGACGGAATACTATGTGGATGGTCTGTCCCGGGGCATGAAACAGCGTCTGTGCTTGGCCAGGGCCCTTATCCACAATCCGCCGATCCTTGTCATGGATGAGCCTACATCAGGGCTGGATCCGGGCACCCGGTATGAGTTTAAGGAGATCTTAAAAGACTTAAGGGAACAGGGAAAAACTGTGGTCATCAGTTCTCACATCTTGTCGGAACTGTCGGAAGTCTGTACGGATATCGGGATCGTGGAACAGGGGAAGATGGTGGTGGAGGGTTCTATAGATGATATTCTGAATCAGATCAATGTAAGGAGCCCTCTGCTCATTACGGTGTGCCGCAATAAAGAGCAGGCTTTGAACCTTCTCCGCGCCCATCCCTACGTGGAGACCATCACCATACGCCAGAATGATATTATGGTTGGGTTTACGGGGGAGCAGGAGGATGAGGCTATGCTTTTAAAACAGCTTATTGAGGCTGGGGTTCTGGTGGGCGGGTTCGTGCGGGAGAGAGGCAACCTGGAATCCGTGTTCCTGCAGATCATCAACCATGAGGAAGGGATGGTGCTCATCAGTGAAAATTAATCCGATCTACTGGCAGGAGGCCAGAGTCAGTTCCAGGTCTTTCAGGCTTCCCTTTATTGTTTTTCTGTGTGATACGATCCTGGCCCTGGCCGCCCTTTTGAATATGTACTCCATGGTCACTCAGGCAAAAGCCACCGCGGAGATCCAGTATGCCAGCTTTCTCAACCTGTATGTGCTGGTGGCGTGTATTGAGTTTGTCATGATCCTGCTTATTGTGCCGGCGCTTACGTCGGGAAGCATCAGCGGGGAGCGGGAGAGACAGACTCTGAATCTGCTTCTGACTACCCGCATGACGCCTGCAGATATTGTCGTCGGCAAATTGATGGCAAGCCTTTCTACTATGATCCTGCTTATCGTATCCAGTTTTCCGGTATTGGCGCTGGTGTTTATCTATGGCGGGGTGACGGTAAAGGATATTGTTCTGTTGTTGCTTACCTTTGTGTCAACGGCAGTGTTGTCTGGAAGCGTAGGGATCTGTTGCTCCTCGATGTTCAAAAAATCTACCATTGCCACGGTAGTCAGTTACTGTGTTATGGCTGCTCTGGTTTTGGGAACCGTTGCCGCAGCCAAGGTTGCCGCTGCTTCCGGTCCTTCTTTTTGGGGATGGCTGCTGCTTGTGAATCCGGCAGTGCCTTTCGGCGCGGCTATGGGAAAACAGATGGGCAGCGCGCGGCGTCTATCTGTGTTTGAGACCTGGGCGGGCAGTTCCTTTCAGAGACTTACAGTCGGCGACTGGCTGTGGCTTAGTCTTGTGGTGCAGCTTTTACTTGCGGGTATATGTCTGTATACAGCCATTAGTCAGGTGAATCCCAGGAGGAGACGAAGATGGAAATATTAAGCGCGCATGCCGGCGCCCCGGGGCTGGTAGTGGGCATTCTTCTGCTGGCAGGCGGAACTTTCGCCTGGTTTCGGATCCGGAGACAGGTCCGTATGATATCAAAAGCCATATTTGGAACACCTTCTCTTTCGGAGGGATTGGAGCGGCAGGCAGATGTCCTGGCAGAAACTCCCAAATCTGTATCCGGCATGACAAGGCTGTGTCTGCCCCAGATCGAGGAGGATTTTCCGGAATTTCACTGGCCTCAATGGCGCCAGATGTGCGAGAATATGCTGAAAGCCTATCTGGCGGCTTTAAGCTCCCAGGATATGGCGGCGCTGACAGGCAAAGGCGGGGCAGCTTCGGAGGAGCTAAGGAAGCAGGTGGAGTTTCGGATCCAGGATCAGAGAATCAGAGGAGTTCGGGAAACCTACCGGCAGGTAAAGATCCACCAGACGGAGATCGCCAGATATCAGAAGGAGGCGGGGATGTGCGTCATAAAACTGCAGTCCGCGGTGGAGTATTATTATGAGGAGACCGGGCCGGAGGGCGAAGTATCTTCAACCCCGGCGAAGATTTCCGGAAAGCGGTCCAAAAGGGTGGAGGATCAGCCTAAGAACCGCAAGATACAGACCAGATACAATATGGAACTGATCTACATACAGGATCTTTCAAAGATAAAAGATCTGGCAACTGCCGTGGGCGTTACCTGTCCAAACTGCGGGGCGCCGATCACCGGCCTGGGAAGCAAGTTCTGCGAGTATTGCGGCACAGGCGTCACGCCGGTTGACACGAGGGTATGGAAGCTGCACCGGGTTGAAGGCGAAAATCATTGATTTTGGGACCCTAAAAAGGTATACTTTAAGAAAAGAAAGGCGAAGTTGAGGAGGGATCAACATTATGGGAATAATTAAAGCAATAGGCGCGGCCATCGGAGGCTCTTTAGCAGATCAGTGGCTGGAGGTCATAGAGGCCGGGGAGATGGGAGATCAGACTGTTTTTACAACCGGGGTGAAGATCCGAAAAGGCTCTAACACAAAAGGAACTGTGGACACGGTTTCTAATGGCTCCGTGATCCATGTTTACCCGAACCAGTTCATGATGCTGCTGGATGGGGGCAAAGTGGTGGATTACACGGCGGAGGAAGGGTATTACACAGTTAACAATTCCTCCCTGCCTTCCCTGTTCAACGGGCAGTTTGGGGATACGTTAAAGGAGTCTTACCAGCGCGTCAAATATGGGGGGAGCACGCCCACAGCTCAGAAGGTATTTTTTATCAACCTTCAGGAGATCAAGGGGATCAAGTTCGGCACCCGTAACCCGATCAATTATTTCGATTTGTTTTATAACGCGGAGCTCTTTCTGAGGGCTCATGGAACTTATTCTATAAAAGTGACGGATCCACTAAAATTCTATGGGGAGGCGATTCCCAAAAACCGTACCAAGGTGGACATCCAGAGTATTAATGAACAGTATTTGAGCGAGTTTTTGGAAGCTCTTCAGTCCTCCATCAACCAGATGTCCGCGGACGGCATCCGGATCTCCTTTGTGGCTTCCAAGGGGAGAGAACTGGGCAGGTATATGTCCAATGTCCTGGACGAAGACTGGAAACAGATGCGGGGCATGGAGATCCAGTCCGTGGGAATCGCCAGCATTTCCTACGATGAGGAATCCCAGAAGCTGATCAATATGCGCAACCAGGGCGCTATGTTAAGCGACCCTTCGGTCAGGGAAGGGTATGTCCAGGGCGCTATTGCCAGAGGTATGGAGGCGGCAGGATCCAACGCCAACGGAGCCATGGCCGGTTTTATGGGTATGGGCGTGGGCATGAATACAGCCGGCGGGTATATGGCAGGGGCGTCTAACATGAACTTTCAGCAGATGCAGATGAACCAGGGAGCCATGGGATACGGCCAGCAGCCCGGATCTGCGGCGGGAGCGGGGTACGGTCAGCATCCTGGAGCGGGAGGAGGCTACGGTCAGCAGCAGCCGGCAGCGGGAGGCGGAGGTCAGCAGCCCGGATCTGCAGCAGGGACATCCGGCCAGCCTCAGGCTCCCGCAGGGGCGTGGACCTGCAGTTGCGGAAGTGTAAACACAGGGAAATTCTGCAGTGAGTGCGGCAGTCCCAGACCAGCTCTGGGGCCGTGGACTTGCAGCTGCGGGACTGTGAACACAGGAAAGTTCTGCAGCGAATGCGGAAAACCCAGACAATAAAGGGCGGAGGCCGGATCAATGGCAACAGTAAGTATAAAGTGTCCTAATTGCGGCGGGGGGCTTCAGTTTGACCCCGCCGCTCAGAATTATGAATGTGAGTATTGTCTTTCCAGGTTTACTCAAGAAGAGTTAGAGCAGATCGCGCCGGAAGCAAGGTCCGAATCGGGGACTGAAAAGCCAGGCAGTATTCAAGAGGGGGAAGCGATTGAAAAAGAAGAGGCTGACAGTGACACAGGCGGACAGGAGGATGGGCAGCAGGCCATGATATACACCTGTCCCAGCTGTGGGGCAGAGATCGTCACGGATGATACGACGGCGGCCTCATTTTGCTTTTACTGCCATAATCCGGTGATCCTTCAGGGGCGTCTCGAAGGGAAGTACCATCCGGATTATGTGCTGCCATTTTCCATTGACAAGGAAAAGGCCACGGAGATCTTTTTGGGATGGCTGAAAAAGAAACGCTTTGTGCCGTCATATTTTTACGCGCCGGAGCAGATCGAGAAGATGACAGGCGTGTATTTTCCCTATTGGCTATACAGCTGTCAGGTGGACGGAAAACTCGATGGTGAGGGTACCCGGCTTAGAGTGTGGCAGGCGGGCAATATACAGTATACGGAGACACAGAAATACGATGTGTCCCGGGCGGGAACCATGGACATAGACCATGTACCCCGCAACGCCCTGAAAAAGGCGGACAAAAAGCTGGTGGAAGGCGTCATGCCTTTTGATACCAGGACCATTAAGCCGTTTTCCATGGGATTTTTGTCCGGATTTTTTGCGGAGAAGCGGGATATGGAGCGGGAACAGTTTCAGTCGGAAGTAGAGCAGGAAGTCAGAGGTTTTGCCGCGGAAAGTTTAAAAAGCAGTATCGGCAGCTACAACAGCATAAACATCAGGAATCATGAGGCCAGGATCCGGGGGCCTAAGTGGGAGTACGCCCTGCTTCCTGTGTGGACTTTGACCTACAGAGAGGCAAAGACCGGGAATATCTACTATTTTGCCTGCAACGGACAGAGCGGGAAGGTCTGTGGAAAACTTCCGGTGGACAAAAGAAAGCTGTGGATATTCTTTGGGGAGATTTTTGTGCCGCTTTTGGCTGTGCTCCTGGCAGCGGGGTATATTATATGAAAACAGGGATCAAGAGGAAGGGAAAGAGGATCCTGGTATGGATCCTGGCAGTTGCGTGGTGCCTCGGTCTGGTCGGGAACGCGTATGGAGAAAGCGATATTGCCATAGAGGCCTTTGACGGAAAAAGGATCTTTGATATGGCCGGGCTTTTGGATAAGGAGTATGTGCAGGAAGCCAGGGAGGTGATCAACCAGTATCAGGATACCTATCATCTGGATATTGTGGTGGTGACTACGGATGACGCCAAAGGAAAAACAGCAACGGCTTATGCGGATGATTTTTACGAGGAATGCGGTTTTGGCCAGGGAAAGGGAAAGAACGGGATCCTGTTTCTCATAGATATGGATAACCGGGAATTGGTATTTTCCACTGACGGCGCGGCCATCCGGATTTTTACGGACCAGCGGATCGAGTCCATGCTGGACGGCGTATACGAGGGCGCTTCCCGGGAGGATTACAGGGCCAGCGTGGAGTCGTTTTTGAGGGACGTGGAGCAATACTGCAAAGCCGGTATCCCGGGGAATCAATACAATTATAACACAGAGACCGGGGAGATCAGCGTATACAGAAGCATCCGATGGTATGAGGCTCTGCTTGCCATCGGCGTTTCCGCCTTTGTGGCAGGTACGGCCTGCCTGACTGTGAAAAGGCAGTATGGTATGGAGGATGATGAGCGGCAGGTTCAGAATCTGGCCATGGCTTACCGGGGCTCGGCGCGGTTTATCTATGATGATGAGAGCGACCGGCTTGTGAATAAGTTTGTCACCAGCAGGGTGATCCCGAGAAATACAGGCGGCGGGGGAAGCGGAGGACATTCCTCTTCAGGGCGCAGTTCTACCCACACGTCGTCAAGCGGGAGGAGCCATGGGGGTGGGAGCAGGAAGTTTTGAAAAGGTTGCAAAGTTATTGAAATATCGTATAATATAGTATAACATATTCTATTAAAAGATAAAAGGCGGTGATTGTATGATATTAGTTGATAAAAATATTAATGAGTTGTGTCTGAAAGGAATTTTGATATCAGAAGGCTATATTCCAATGCATACAAATAGTATATCATACGATTTGACGCTGGGAGAGTTTTTAGACTCAGAAGAGGGAAGTATTGACTTAATTCCAGGTGAGTTTGTGATGATAAAGACAAAAGAAAAATTATCAATTCCTAATAATATTACAGGGCGTATAGGAGAAAAAAACTCATTGCTTCGTTTGGGACTGAAGGTTGACGGACCCCAGTATCAGCCAGGACATATTACATACGCGTTTTTGCGGGTTCAAAATATTTCTAATAGCATAATCAGTATTCAAAAGAATATGCGAATTGCTCAAATTTATTTTGAAGAGCTAAAAGAGGAGCCAGATAGGCCATATAGTGAACAGCCAGGAGCATCCTATCATAATGAGGACAACTATCGGGGATTTGGGGCTTATGATAGGGAGTATAAGAGCAGTATAAAATCTTTTGAAAAGGTTAAAGATGATATTGAGAGTCTGTCCCATAGAATTTATGGAAATGTTCTGACATTAATGGGTGTACTGGTAGCGATCTTTTCTATGCTGTCTATTAATTATCAGGCTTTCACAAATGCTGACTTAAGCCCTAAATATGTTATTGCTATGAATTTGTCTCTTACATTTTGTATTGCAGTGATGTTAGGAATGGTATTGATATTGGTAAATGGGTGGAGAAAGAAATGGTTCTCTTTATTTTATGGAGTAGTAATCTTAGCACTGGGGATCAGTGTCATGATTTTTTGTATAATCTGATCGGATTATGACTTTAGTAGCGCTTTCTATTGATACTATGGTTGCTGTTTACGGGGGCTGAATTTGATATATTGTTTAGTGAGCATGGGGCGGCGGTTGTCGTGAAGCCAGACAGAGAAGGAGAGATGTCCCTGGCATCACGCCTACCCTCGCCTTTTGCTCACTCAATTATATATCAATTCAGCTCTCCCATGAATTCATACCATCCTGCCGCCATATTGCCAGCCAGCAGTTTTCTTGCCAATCATCTGGTAAAATCCCATAAAACATGGTATACTTATGCAAAACTGAAAAAACGAGGACAAGACTATGCAGGCAATACTACTGGCAGGCGGTCTGGGTACCAGGCTTCGCAGCGTGGTAAGCGACCGCCCCAAGCCCATGGCGCTGATACAGGGCAGGCCTTTCATGGAATATGTGATAAAAGAACTGGCTGGCCAGGCCATTGACCATATTATTTTTGCCGTAGGGTACAAAGGCTCCATGGTGGAAGAATACTTTGGAGACGGGAGCGCTTTTGGGGTGCGCGCATCCTACGCTTACGAGGATACGCTGCTGGGCACTGCCGGAGCCATAAAAAACGCGGCCAGGCACATGATAGACCAGGAAGTTTTCGTGCTGAACGCGGACACGTTCTACAGACTTGATTATTGCCGCCTTACCCGGCAGAAGAAGGAGATGGCTTTGGACATGGCTTTGGTCTTGAGGGAAGTGGAGGACATATCGAGGTACGGTCAGGCAGTGCTCACCCACGGCAGGCTCACAGGATTTAACGAGAAGACGGACAGCCAGGCCCGGGGAACTATCAACGGAGGCGTGTATCTTTTATCGCGGGATCTCATCGACACGATCCCCGAGGGCAAAGTTTCCTTAGAGCAGGAGATGATCCCAAAGTGGCTGTCAGAGGGAAGGAAGCTGGGCGGCTTTGTCAATGACGGATACTTTATCGACATCGGTATTCCTCAGGATTACTATCGGTTTATGGAAGATGTGGAGAAAGGGGTACTGACATGGTCATAAGAGGGAGAGCGCCGCTGCGGGTCAGCTTTGGCGGCGGCGGAACAGACGTGGCTCCGTTTTGCGAGGAGCAGGGCGGAGCTATTATAGGGAGCACGATCAACAAGTACGCCTACTGTTCCATTGTACCCAGGGAAGATGACCAGATCATCGTCCATTCCCTGGACTTTGACATGACTGTAAAATACAATGTCAGGGAAAACTATGTCTATGACGGCAGGCTGGATCTGGTGACGGCGGCTTTAAACGCCATGGAGATAAAAAAAGGGTGCGAGGTGTATTTGCAGTGCGACGCGCCGCCGGGATCAGGACTTGGAACCTCCTCCACAGTTATGGTGGCTCTTCTCACGGCCATGGCCCGTTGGAAGGGCGTGGAACTGGACGGGTACGCTATGGCGGATCTGGCCTACAAGGTGGAGAGGGAAGATCTAAAGATAGACGGCGGCTATCAGGACCAGTACGCGTCCACCTTCGGCGGATTTAATTTTATTGAATTCCACGGGAGAAATGATGTGGTGGTGAACCCCTTAAGGATAAAAAAAGATATTATCCATGAACTGCAGTACAATCTGCTGCTGTGTTATACGGGAAAGATCCACGTTTCTGCCAATATTATCAGGGATCAGGTCAGCAATTACAAAAAAAAGGACCCCTTTGAGGCTATGTGCGAGGTGAAAGCCCTGGCTTACGCCATGAAAGATGAACTGTTAAAGGGCAATCTTCACAGCTTTGGGAAGCTTCTGGACTATGGATGGCAGAGCAAGAAGCGCATGAGCAGCAAGATCACAAACCCTCAGATCGATGAACTGTACGAGGAAGCCAAAAAGGCAGGGGCGCTGGGCGGAAAACTTTTGGGCGCCGGCGGTGGCGGATACCTTCTTGTATATTGCCCTTATAATGTGAGGCATAAAGTGGCGGCACGGATGGAGGCTGTGGGAGGTCAGCTGACAGACTGGAACTTTGAACTGAGGGGAACCCAGGCCTGGATTGCGGACGAGAGCCGGTGGACATACGACACGGTTCATGTGCAGATGCCAAACGGAGAGTATCAGTTTGATCTGGAAAGGCTTTAGACCATGGAAAAAGCAGTGTTTTTAGACCGTGACGGGACGATCAATAAGGAGGTTACCTATCTCTACCGGCCAGAGGACCTTATCATTCTGCCTGGCGTTCCTCAGGCGATCAAGAGCCTTAGGGACCATGGGTTCCGGGTCATAGTGGTGACCAACCAGGCCGGCATCGCAAGGGGATACTATACGGTAGAGCAGATGCACACACTCCACCAGTATCTCAATGAGCAGCTAAAAAAAGACGGCGCGTGGATCGACCGGTTTTACTACTGTCCCCACCATCCGGAACACGGGATCGGAGAGTACAAACAGGCGTGCCGCTGCAGAAAACCCGGCACTGGAATGTTCGAGATGGCCCAGCAGGAGTATAACATTGACAAGAGCCATTCCTACATGATCGGGGACAAGCGCATTGACGTCCAGGCAGGACACAAGTTCGGAATCTGCAGCATCCTGGTGGGAACGGGATACGGAAGGGAAGAGCGGGAAAAAAGCAGGAGCTTGGGAGAGGAACCATTTTATGATCTTTACTCGGAAACTCTTATGGGAGCAGCGGAATTTATTATCAGAAAGGAATGTAAAAGGAATGAATGACATGGCTTATTTAGACGAACTGACAGACAGATATCCCAGTCTGGAGCCGGTGAAAGAATCTATCAGGGAGTCATACGAGATCTTAAAAGAGTGCTTTTCTTCGGGGCATAAGCTTCTGGTGGCGGGAAACGGCGGCAGCGCGGCGGACTCGGAGCATATTGTGGGAGAGCTGATGAAGGGCTTTGTAAAACGCCGCCAGGTTCCTGAGGATATGGTCCGTAGGATGGAGGAGATCGACAGTCAGGCAGGAAAAGAACTGGCGGCAAAGCTTCAGGGAAGCCTTCCGGCCATTGCCCTTACCGGCCATCCGGGCCTGTCCACAGCATTTTTAAACGACGTGGACGGGCTTATGGTGTATGCTCAGCAGGTTTACGGTTACGGGCAGAAGGGGGATGTGTTTTTGGGGATCTCCACTTCCGGCAACGCGGCCAATATCCACTATGCCCTGGTGGCGGCCAAAGCAAAAGGCATGAAGGTCATCGGCCTGACAGGAAAGGACGGCGGCAAGCTGGGCAGATGCGCTGATGCGGCCATCATTGTTCTGGAGCAGGAGACCTACAAGATCCAGGAGCTGCATCTGCCTATATACCATACCCTGTGTCTGATGCTGGAAGCGTTCTTTTTTTAAGTTGAAGCAAAGGAAAATGAGGATATACTATGGGATTTCATACATTTGTTATCTGCGCCTACGGCCAGTCGCCTTATCTGGAAGCGTGTATCCGCTCCTTGAAGGCCCAGACAGTTCCCACAGATATCATCTGCGCCACATCCACCCCGGGACCGTGGCTTGAAGGGATTCTTGAGAAATATCATATCCCTCTCCAGGTGAGAGAAGGAAAGAGCAATATCCAGGACGACTGGAACTTTGCTGTGGAGAAGGCTGAGGGAACCTTTGTGACCATTGCCCATCAAGATGATCTGTATGGCAGGCATTATGTGGAGGAACTCCAAAAGGCTTATAAAAGATGGCCGGACATGACGGTGTTCATGAGCGACGCCATTTTGATAAAGCAGGGAAAGTTATGCTGGGGAGGAGCCGTGGAGGCGGTAAAGAAGTTGCTGCGCCTGCCCTGGCGTCTGCCTTTTGTCTGCCATTTGTCCGCCGTAAAAAAGAGCGGGCTTATGTTTGGCAATCCGGTTATGTGTCCCTCCTGCAGTTACAGGAAAGAAAAACTTCCCTTGCCCCTGTTTTCTGGCGGTTATGATTTTGTGCTGGACTGGGAATGTATGAGAAAGCTGGCGGGGGAGCCGGGACGGTTTGTCTGTGTGGAGAAACCTCTTTTGTACTATCGGGTCCATGACGGAGCGACTACCAAGGCCTGTATCCAGGACCACCGGAGAGAGCAGGAAGAGAGGCAGATGTTTGAAAAGATTTGGCCGGGCCGGGTGGCTGCGGGTATTATGGTCCTGTACCGTTTGGCCTACAAAAATTACCAGTGAGAACGGACAAGGGCAGGTCCCTTAGGAAAATGTTGGAGGAAATGACTGAATGGAGAAAAAACGTGCCGGTGTGTGGCAGTACCGATGGAAGGATGAGGTGATCACAGCTGGTCTTTTGCTGGCGTTTGGATTTATGATCAACGCCGGTATAGAGATCAGAGGTCTGTTTATGGACGATCTGTATCTGTGGTCCTGTTACGGTGAGCAGACCTTCCGGGAATTTGTGTTTCCTTTGGGCAGCACCCGGTTCCGGTTCCTCTACTATCTGGCGGCTTACGTGGAGTTGGGGCTTCTGGGAAGCCATGTGACCTGGTTTGTTCCGGTTAACATTATCATCAACAGCGCCATTGCCTACACCTTATGCCGGTTTGCCAGAACACTTTCCGGCAACAATATGATCGGGTTCCTGAGTGGTTTTTTATATCTTTTATCCAGAATGTCCTACTACCAGATATCCCAGGTGTACGGGCTTATGGAATCTCTGGCTTTGTGGGCTGCCATAGGGATCCTGTACTGTCTCTATAAATATATCAACGAGCCGGGCCAGGAACTAAAATGGTTTTGGACGGCCAACGGACTGTATTTTGCGGTGTGTTTTATCCATGAGCGCTATATGGCGCTTTTACCTCTGCTTTTTGTTGTGCTCCTGATAAAGCGGAACAAACAGTGGAGACAGTGGGTCATTCCCATGGCAGTGTTTGGCCTGGTGCAGCTTATCCGTTTGGCCACGATTGGAACCGTGATGCCTGCGGGAACCGGAGGCACAGATGTGGCGGACACTTTGAATCTCAGGCAGATATTTCTATTCGCCATTGAGCAGGTGCTGTATCTGTTTGGGATCAACACAGGCGGAAGCTATCTAAGCGCTTTAAGCTGGCAGGAGTCCTCCCGGTGGATAAAGGTGCTGGTGGTTTTGGCTGACATGGTGGTCCTGGCTGTTATGATACTCTTTGTGATAAAGGTAATACGGGGCAAATGGGAGAGAAGGGCTGTTTTGAGAAACTGCCTGCTGTTCTTCCTCTTTATCGGGGCCTGTATCGCCTGTTCCAGCGTGACCATCCGGGTGGAGGTGCGCTGGGTCTACGTGTCTATGGCTGCGGCGTGGCTGTGGCTGGCGTACATGTGTGGAGTCATCACAAGGCCTTCGGCCAGGAAGCCGGAGGTCACAAGCCGGGTGCCGGACTATCGGTGGGGGCTGGTCTGCACAGGTCTGGCGCTTGCCTACACGGTTCTTGCGATCCCAGTGGAAACCTATTACCGGAACCATTTTTCCAACCTGTATTACTGGAATAACCAGCAGCAGTATAATTCCCTGGCAGAACAGACCTATGAAAAATACGGTGACGCCATTTTTGGAAAGAAGATCTATATTTTGAAGAATACGTATGATGTCAGCGAGTTCTATGCCGATACCTTTTTTAAGGTCTTTGACAAGGAGAGGAAGGCGGAAGGCACGGAAGTGATCTTTGTTGACAGTATCCGGGATTTCGGCCAGGTACACAATAATATGCTGGTTATTCGGGAGGACCCGGAGTTCCACGCTTACCAGGATATTACGGAGGCGGTGAGGATCTTAAAATGCGAGCCCATCTACGGCTACTATCGGGACGGATGGATGGACGAGAGCGCCAGGATCCGGGTGATGGCCGGAAGCAGCGGCGTTATCAGGCTCCAGCTGATGTATCCGGGGGTTATGGAGGGCCATGAGCAGACCTCGATCTATCGAAACGGCGAATTGACGGACCAGGTACACATTAAGCAGAATATTACCCAGGTAGAATTGGAGACCAGACCCTATGATATCGTGGAGCTGGACTTTGAGAATAATTTTTATCTGGAGGATGCCAAAGAGCAGCGGGGCGAAAAGAGGTTTTCCATGATCGTGGAGATCACTGCGGATTAGTAAAGAGGGGTTTTATGAAGACTGGAAAGTGGTGTTACGTTCTGCCGGTCATAGGCGCGGCCTTTGGTCTGTGGTATGTGTGGGCGGCTTTCGCGGATGTGGTCTATTCAGACTATATCCGCCTGGTGAACAGCTATCTGCCGGATGTATGGGATCCGGATAAGTTTTTTGTAGGTGATATCCTGACCCGTATCCCTCTTAATTACGTGGCCAGGATCATCAATGTGACGTTTTTTGATTACAGCATTCGATTTGACCAGGTATTGGGGATCCTTTTTTTAGGCGTTTCGGCTTTGCAGATAACCTCATACTGTATGAGACAGAAGATTTCCGCCATATGGGTATTGAGCCTTATGGTTCTCATATTCAGCCTGAACAAGTGGGAGATGATGATAAATGGCAGCGGGTGGATCCATTTTCTGGCCTTCACAGGGTTTTACTGCCATTACCTGGTACTGGAGCGGGTGTGGAGAGGCGAAGAGAGGAAAAATGACCACATATGGCTTTTGATTCTGCCCTGGATCGTGACTATCGGGATGGCAGGGCCTTACTGCGCGATTTACACGGTGGTGCTTCTTTTGACCTACGGCTTTCGGACGGTGTTGGGAAATGTTCGGGGGGAACCGTGGGAAAAGAGATATCTGCTGTACGGCGTGTCGGCTGTGGCGCCCCTTTTTCTCTATATGGTCAGCAGTTCCCTGGCGGAGCCGGAGAAGCTGGGGGTGGCAGATGTGCCGCTTTTGACGCAGCTTTTGGACACGCCGGGATTTTTCCTTCGGTTTTTCATAAAATCATTCGCCTCCATGGCAGTGGGGGTGGAGTGCGCTCAGGCTGTGTTTTCCAGCAATCTGCCCTATTATATTCTGGGGGCTGTGGTCATGGCGGGTTACGGGCTGGCCTTGTGGCAGCAGTGGCGGTACAGCTTATACGAAGAGACGATCTTTCCTCTGATGCTTTTGTGCGCAGGGGGATTGAACCATATATTAATCCTGGTGTCCCGATGGGTATTTTTGCGGGAGGATTACGGCATGTCTTCTAGGTATGCCCTGCAGTTTCAGGTAGGGATCCTGGGCATGGCGCTGACCTTTGGGCTTGTGTGGAAAAAGATGGCGGATGGTGAGATGCCAAAGGGAAGAACACGGGGGCTGTGGGCAGTGGCCGGAAAGGTTCTGACCCGGTGCTTTATGGCCGGAATCACCATCCTTTTGCTGGCGGGAAACGGGTATACCACGGTTCAGGAGGTAAAGAAAGCGCCCCACCGGAAAGAGCGGTGTATGGAGAGGGCAAAGATTGCCCTGGATTTTGAGAACAGAACAGATGAGGAGCTTAAGGCTAATTTTGAGTATCATATGAGCAGACCGGAGGGCGGTCAGGAGGTTCGGGCGGCCCTGGAGATCTTGAAGAAACAGCAGTGGAATATTTTCCGACAGCAAAAGTAAAGGAGAAAAGACAAATGAAGGTAGTAATCTTAGCCGGAGGATTCGGCAGCAGGATCAGCGAACAGAGCCATCTGAAACCAAAGCCTATGATTGAGATCGGGGAAAAGCCTATTTTGTGGCATATCATGAAATATTACTCGGAATTTGGGTTTCATGAGTTTGTCATCTGCCTGGGGTATAAACAGTATGTGGTGAAGGAATTCTTTGCGGATTATTTTCTTCACACGTCGGATGTGACTTTTGATCTGGCTAATAATAAGATGGAGGTCCACAACAACTACGCGGAGCCCTGGAAGGTGACGCTGGTGGATACAGGGCTTAACACCATGACCGGGGGAAGGGTAAAACGGATCCAGCCTTTTGTTGGCCAGGAGCCATTTATGCTTACCTACGGGGACGGGGTGTGCAATGTAGATCTGACCGCTCTGCTCAAATTCCATGAGGAACACGGGAAGATCGCCACCATTACCACAGTGAGTCTTGCTCAGATGAAAGGCGTCCTGGATATCGGCGCAGATCATGTGGTGCGGTCGTTCAGGGAGAAGAAGGAGGCGGATGCAAGCCTTATTAACGGAGGGTTTATGGTCCTGAATCCGGAGATCTTTGATTACCTGGAGGGCGATTCTACGGTGTTTGAACAGGATCCTCTTCAGAAATTGGCGGCCCAGGGACAGCTGATGGGGTATCATCATGACGGGTTCTGGCAGTGCATGGATACCCAGCGGGAGATGAAAAAGCTGGAGGACTTGTGGCAGAGCGGGAATGCGCCCTGGAAAATATGGAAAAATTAAGATGGTAATATCATTTGGAAAGGACAGACATGATGAGGGATACCTGGGACACATTTTGCGGGTTTTATAAAGGGAAAAAGGTACTGGTTACAGGCCACACTGGATTTAAAGGTTCCTGGCTGTGCAGGATTCTGACAAATATGGGGGCAGAGGTTATGGGGTATGCCAAGGAGCCGCCTACAAACCCAAGCCTGTTTTACGGGGCCGGACTGGGGGAGACTATGGACAGCGTTATTGGCGATATCCGGGATCTGGAGCATTTAAAACAGATCTTTGAACAGGTTCAGCCGGAAATCGTGTTTCATCTGGCAGCCCAGCCTATTGTGCGGGATTCCTACAAAGATCCGGTTTATACCTATGAAACCAATGTAATGGGGACGGTCAATCTGTTAGAGTGCGTCCGTCTCACCCCGTCTGTGGAATCCTGCCTGAATGTGACCACGGACAAGGTCTATGAGAACAGGGAGTGGGAGTACGGATACAGAGAGCTGGACAATCTGGACGGGTATGACCCATACTCCAACAGCAAGTCCTGTTCAGAGCTGGTTACTCACAGCTATGCGCGGTCGTTTTTCGGCGACAAGAGATGCAGGATATCCACGTCCAGAGCCGGCAATGTGATCGGCGGCGGGGACTTTGCCAATGACCGGATCATTCCTGACTGTATCCGCGCGGTGTCGGCCGGGAATCCTATCATTGTGCGCAATCCCCACTCGGTCAGGCCGTATCAGCACGTGCTGGAGCCCCTTTTCATCTATCTGACCATCGCCATGAGGCAGTATGAGGACGAGGCCTTTGCAGGCTGCTATAATGTGGGACCAGACGACCGGGACTGCGTGACGACGGGGTCACTGGCGGATCTGTTCTGTCAGGCCTGGGGAGATGGGGCCGCATGGGTGAACCAATATGACGGAGGCCCCCATGAGGCTAATTTCCTGAAACTGGACTGCTCGAAGATCAAGAGCGTCTTTGGATGGCAGCCCCGCATGGATATCAGAGAGGCAGTGACATGGACCGTGGAGTGGACAAAAGCGTATCTGGCAGGCGAGGAGACGCGGAAGGTTATGGATTCCCAGATCCACAGGTTTTTTCAGGGCGAAATGGTATGATCACACAGTATAAGAAAGGATATATGGTTATGTTTGAGAATAAAACAGAGGCACAGGCCCGGCAGGAGATCCTGGAGTTGGTGGGGGAGTATTGCGACCGTTTCCACCAGAAAAAGGAGTATAAGGAGGGAGAGCGGATCCCCTATGCTTCCAGAGTCTACGACAGGCATGAGATGATGAACCTGGTGGACAGTTCCCTGGAATTTTGGCTCACTTCCGGCAGGTATACAGAGGAATTTGAAAAGAACCTGGCCAGGTATCTGAATGTGAAATACTGCTCTGTGGTAAACTCCGGATCTTCCGCCAACCTGGCGGCATTTATGGCTTTGACCTCCCCGCTTTTGGGGGAGCGCCAGATCCGGCGGGGGGACGAGGTGATCACTGTGGCGGCAGGCTTCCCCACAACCGTGACCCCTATGATCCAGTACGGGGCAGTTCCGGTGTTTGTGGATGTGACGATCCCCCAGTATAATATTGATACAGACATGTTGGAGAAAGCCTGCTCGGAAAAGACAAAGGCTGTGATGCTGGCCCACACCCTGGGCAATCCCTTTGACCTTCAGGCGGTGAAATCATTCTGTGACAGCCATGGACTGTGGCTGGTGGAGGACAACTGCGACGCCCTGGGAACCCGGTATACCATAGACGGGCAGGAGCGATTTTCCGGAACGGTAGGGGATATAGGCACATCCAGCTTCTATCCGCCCCACCACATGACCATGGGCGAGGGCGGCGCTGTGTACACGGATAACCCGCTGCTCCACAAGATCGTGCGTTCATTCAGGGATTGGGGCCGGGACTGCGTATGTCCCTCAGGCCGGGATAACCTGTGCGGCCACAGGTTTGACGGGCAGTACGGGGAACTGCCTTCAGGATATGACCACAAATATGTGTACTCTCACTTTGGATACAACCTAAAGGCTACGGATATGCAGGCTGCCATCGGATGCGCCCAGCTGGAAAAGTTCCCGTCATTTGTGGAGAGAAGGCGTCATAATTTTGACAGGCTCTATGAGGGGCTGAAGGGGACCCAGGATAAACTGATCCTTCCCCAGGCTGCTCCTAATTCCCGGCCCAGCTGGTTTGGATTTCTCATAACCTGTAAGGAGGGAGTGGACCGGAACCAGGTGGTCCCGTATATTGAGAGCAAAGGCGTTCAGACAAGGATGCTGTTTGCGGGCAATCTGACAAAGCATCCGTGTTTTGACCAGATGAGGGAAAGCGGACAGGGGTACCGGGTTGTGGGAAGTCTTTCGGTGACGGACAGGATCATGAGAGACACCTTCTGGGTGGGATTATATCCCGGCATGACGGATGCCATGCTCGATCATATGGCGCAGGTTATCAGGGAAGCTGTAGCATTGCTGTGAGAGGAGGATATAAAGATGACAAAGGACAACCCGGAGGATTTATCCGTCCCCTACGACCTTTCCCCGGTCCACGGGGCTAATCTGAAGATCCTGAAAGAGATCGACAGGATTTGCAGGAAGTACGAGATCCCATACATGATCGATTCAGGCACTCTTTTGGGGGCGGTGCGGCATCAGGGTTTTATTCCATGGGATGACGACGCGGACGTGGCCTTTACCCGGGACAATTATGAGCGGTTCGCCAAGGTTGTCAGAAAGGAACTGCCAAAGGGGCTGAAACTTCTGGAGCCTCATCAGTTAGGAGGCGGAAGGGCGTTTTACGATTTCACCCCAAGGATCCTGTATATGAACAGCAGGACTCACCAGGACGGACCTGAGATGGATTACTATGGGGGGCGGCTGAACCATCTGTGGGTGGATCTGTTTATCCAGGATGATCTGCCGGAGTGTAAAGTCCTGGCATCCTGCGTTAAAGCTCTCCATACGTTGGTATACGGGCTGGCTATGGGCCACCGGTATCAGCTGGATTATTCCAAATACGGGACTGCTGGCAAAATGGCAGTAAAGATACTGGCCGGGGTGGGAAAAAGGATACCTATGAAGGTCATCCGCAGGCTGCAGTATGGGCTTGCGGTGTGCTGCAACAAGGGAAAGAGCAGCCTTCGGTATTACAGCAATTATCAGCCGGATTACCTGTATGTGACCATTGAGAAGCAGTGGAATGACGAGACGGTAGATCTGCCGTTTGAGGACACGGTTTTGATGGCTCCGAAAAACTGGGCTCAGGTGTTAAAGCAGATCTACGGAGACTATATGCAGCTTCCACCGGCGGATAAGAGGGTTCCAACCCATTCTGCCATAGAGATTCAGGTGACAGGATGAGGAGAGGTCATGGAAAGGAATCGTGTACATGAGTAAGTTATTGTCAGTGGTGGTGTCAGTTTATAATGAGGAGGCGGTTCTGGAACAGTTTTATAAAGTGGCGGGAGAGGTTCTGAACCATATTGACTGGGATTACGAACTGTTATTTGTCAATGACGGAAGCAGGGACAAAAGTTTTCAGATCCTGACAGAGCTTGCAGGGAGGGACCGCCATGTAAAAGTGGTGAGTTTTTCCAGAAATTTTGGCCATGAGGCTGCCATGATCGCGGGGATCGACCACAGCAGGGGCAGCGCCATCATCTGTATGGACGCGGATCTGCAGCATCCCCCTAGGTGTATCCCCCAGATCCTTGACCAGTTAGAGCAGGGCTTTGATGTGGTGAACATGGTCAGGACGAAAAATGAATCTGCCGGGTGGTTTAAAAATCTGGCGTCTTCTTCTTTTTATAAAATCATCAATGTGCTGTCCGATGTGAAATTTGAGAATAACGCGTCTGATTTTTTTGCGGTCAGCAGAAGGGTGGCAGAGGTTTTAAAGGACAGTTACCGTGAGAAGGTTCGGTTTTTAAGAGGATACGTGCAGAACGTGGGCTTTGAGAAGACGACCATTGCCTATGAGGCCGGAGTCCGGGCGGCGGGGGAGAGCAAATACAGCATCCGCAAATTATTTCAATTTTCAGTGAATACCATAGTCTGTTTTTCCAACCTGCCTCTGAAACTGGGGATCTATGCCGGGGTTATGGCTGCGTTTCTGGGCGTGGTGGTGATGGTTTACACGCTGTTTACCAGAGGCGGAGCCCCCAGCGGGTATGCCACCATCGTGATTCTGAACTGTTTTATGTTTGCCATTTTATTTTTGATTGTGGGGATCATCGGCGAGTATATGGCGATTCTATTTGCGGAGTTAAAGGACAGGCCTATCTATATTGTGGCGGAGACGAGAAACCTGGCCGGCCAGGAGAGACAGGATCTGCCTGATGACATGACTTAAGAAAAAGAAGAAACCTGTGTGGCGACAAGTTGCCCTATTTTCTCATGGTTTTCGGATACACTATCCTAAAAAAAGGAGGATGTGTCATGAGAATTTGTGAGGCAACCAATTTAAGGATTAATGAGCTTCGGAAACAGAGACGGCTGACAGAATACGCGCTGATCTATCAGACAGGTATGCCGCCGTCAACTGTAAAGAGTATCCTGCACGGAAAAAGTATGAATCCCGGCATTGTGAATATCAAGAAGATCGCGGAGGGCCTTGGAGTGACCATGCGAGAGTTTTATGATTCGGATATCTTCGATGAGCTGGAGCCGGAGGACTAAGGTTAAAAGGAGTCGGGCATGGCAGAAGCAGAGAGGGAAATTATGGAGGTTGCCATAGAGGCGGGCCATATCCTGCTGGAAAATGGGGCTGAGATATTTCGGGTAGAGGAGACCATAAACCGAATTTGCAGGCATTACGGGATTAGATCCGGTAGTGCCTTTATTTTAAGTAACGGAATTTTTGTGACTTCCGGAAATATGGAGGAGGAGGCGTTTGCCAGGGTTCAGCATATCCCTGTAAGCGGCTCTCATTTAAACCGGGTGGCAGCGGTAAACCAGCTGTCCAGGGAGGTGGAGGAAGGGCGCTACACCATAGAGGAAGTCAGAGAGCGCTTAACCGAGATCCGGCAGATGCCGGGAAAATCAAAACATATGCAGATCTTAAGCTCCGGCATAGGGAGCGGGGCGTTCTGCTATCTTTACGGGGGAACCATAAGGGACTGTCTGGCCGCGTTTCTGGCCGGAATCCTTCTTTATATATTTGTGCTGTACATAAGCAGCCCTTACCTTAATAAAATGGTGTCCAATATTGCCGGGGGAGCCGTGGCCACTATCGCGTCCATGGTATTCTTTAAACTGGGCGTGGGAAAAAATCTGGACCAGATCGTTATTGGTTCTATCATTCCCTTGGTCCCCGGGGTGGCGTTTACCAATGCCATACGGGATATTGCGGATGAGAACTATATTGCGGGGACGGTGAGGATGATCGACGCGCTGCTGGTGTTTTTCTGTATTGCTATGGGTGTGGGTCTGGTGTATACGATCAGACAGAGGCTGATCATGTGATGGAGGTTTGACATGGAGGAGATCAGGAGATGATCGGGCAGGTGATCGCGGCGGTGACAGGAACCGTGGGATTTTCCGTGCTGTACAGCGTGCCAAGGGCATATTATCCTTACTGTGGATTTATCGGCGGAGCCGGGTGGTTTCTGTATTGCCTGCTGATCCCAAATTGCTCGCCTCCGGAAGCCACGCTGTTGGCGGCGATTCTGGTGGTGCTGCTTTCCAGGCTGTTTGCCGTCAAGGAGCGGTGTCCGGTGACCATTTTTCTCATCAGCGGCATGTTTCCTCTTGTCCCGGGAGGCGGGATCTACTGGACCGCCTACTATATTGTGACCGGGGAGATGGAACTGGCGGCAGAGAAAGGGTTTACGGCGGTCAAAGTGGCTGTGGCCATTGTTTTGGCTATTGTGTTTGTATTTCAGCTTCCCCAGAAGCTGTTTCAGGTCAGATGGGGGCAGAAAAAGAAAAATGACAGGAGGGAGTGAATGGTATGCTTTTGATTCGGGGCGGCAGGGTTATTGACACGGAAAAAAGAGAAGAGAAGCAGGCAGATGTGGTGATCAAAGACGGCAGGATTCTGGGGATCGGCGATTTTACCGATGACGGTTCTTATGAGCAGGTGATCGAGGCCAGGGGATGGGTGGTGGCTCCCGGGCTGGTGGATGTCCATGTCCATTTCAGGGACCCGGGGCTGACGTACAAGGAGGATATCCACACCGGGGCGGCAGCGGCAGCGGCAGGGGGATTTACCACGGTAGTGTGTATGGCCAACACAAAGCCTGTGGTGGATAACAGGGAGATTCTGGAATACGTCATGGAAGAGGGAAAAAAGACAGGCATCCATGTGCTTGCGGCGGCAGCGGTGTCCCTGGGCATGAAAGGCCGGGAACTTACGGATATGGAAGGGCTGAAAGCTGCGGGGGCCTGTGGTTTCACGGATGACGGCATCCCCCTTATGGACGGAGAATTGTTAAGGCAGGCTTTTGAGCAGGCGGCGGTTCTTGAGGTGCCGGTCAGCCTTCATGAGGAGGACCCGGGCTTTATCAGGCAGAATGGGATCCATCACGGGAAGGCGGCAGAGCAGATGGGGCTTTACGGCTCCCCGGCTGTGGCGGAGGACAGCCTGGTGGCCCGGGACTGCATGATCGCCCTTCATACCGGGGCAAAAGTAAATATCCAGCATATCAGTTCCAGAGGCGGCCTGGAGGCAGTGAGACTGGCCAAAAAGATGGGGGCAAAAGTGACGGCGGAGGTGACGCCTCATCATTTTACCTTGACAGAGGACGCGGTGTTACAATACGGCACACTGGCCAAGATGAACCCGCCTCTTCGGACAGAGGAGGACCGCCAGGCTTTGATCCGGGGGCTTCAGGACGGAACCATTGATATGATAGCCACAGACCACGCTCCCCACAGCAGGGAGGAGAAGAGCAGGGGCTTTACAGAGGCGCCCAGCGGCATCATAGGTTTGGAGACTTCTCTGGCTTTGGGGGTTACACAGCTGGTGGATAAAGGCTATCTGACCATGGCGGAGCTGATGGCCAAGATGAGCCTGAACCCGGCGCGGCTTTACGGGCTGGAATGCGGGCGCATGGCAGAGGGAGCCGTGGCGGATCTGGTGATCTTTGACCCGGAGGAAAGTTTTACGGTGGAAACGTTTCATTCCAAAGCAGACAATTCACCGTTTCGGGGATGGAACCTGAAAGGGAAAGTCCACTATACCATCTGCGGGGGAAATGTGGTGTACAGATCTTCTTGCGGATGAGGGAAAAATAGACTATAATCAAAGTAATCTTAAAAAAGGAGACGGGAAAATCATGAAAGATCAGAACTGTGCATACTGTATGCAGGGAGAGTTGGTGGCTAAGTTTGGGTATCCGGTCTGCGCTATGGATACGGGTTATGTTTACATTTTTAAGGAGCAGAGCAAGCCGGGGCGGGTGATTCTTGCGTATAAGGATCACGTAAGTGAGATGATTGATATCAGCGACGAGGAGCGGGACGCGTTTTTTGCCGATGTGGCAAAGGTGGCCGGGGCTGTCCACAAGCTGTTCCATCCTGACAAGGTGAACTACGGGGCCTACGGAGATACGGGATGCCATCTCCACATGCATATCGTTCCAAAGTACAATGGAGGCGACGAGTGGGGCGGCACCTTCCAGATGAATCCGGACAAGACCTATCTGACGGATGAGGAATATGAAGCTATGGCGGAAAAACTGCGCAAAGAACTGTTATAATCGGAAAAAGCGCTAAAACTACTTGCAAATCAGGAAAAATCATGTAAAATAGGAGTGATATATAAAATGGGGGCCGCAAAGGACCCCATTTTTATGAGAGTGTTGTATTGATCGAAATGAGCGATTTGAAATCGGAAAGGTGAAAGAGATGATTAGTGCAAACAATGTAACATTGCGGGTAGGCAAGAAAGCATTATTTGAGGATGTAAATATCAAATTTACAGAGGGCAACTGTTATGGTCTGATCGGCGCCAACGGAGCCGGAAAGTCTACATTTTTAAAGATCTTGTCAGGGCAGCTGGAGTCCACCACCGGGGACGTGGTCATCACGCCGGGGCAGCGTCTTTCGTTCCTGCAGCAGGATCATTTTAAATACGACCAGTATCCTGTGCTGGACACGGTGATTATGGGCAATCCCCGCCTATATGAGGTGATGAAAGAGAAAGACGCCATCTACATGAAAGAGGATTTCAGTGATGAGGACGGCATCCGCGCGGCGGATCTGGAGGCGGAGTTTGCGGAGATGAACGGCTGGGAGGCCGAGTCTGACGCAGCCAATCTGCTTAACGGCCTTGGGGTGGAGACGGAGCACCACTATACGCTGATGAAGGATCTGGTAGGTTCTTTGAAGGTTAAAGTGCTTTTAGCCCAGGCCCTTTTTGGCAATCCGGATATCCTGCTCCTGGACGAGCCGACCAACCATCTGGATCTGGACGCCATCGCGTGGCTGGAGGAGTTTTTAATCGGTTTTGAGAATACGGTTATCGTGGTTTCCCATGACCGTTATTTCCTTAATAAAGTATGTACCCACACGGCGGATATTGATTATGGCAAGATCCAGCTGTATGCCGGAAACTATGATTTCTGGTATGAGTCCAGCCAGCTGATGGTCCGTCAGATGAAGGAGGCCAACCGGAAGAAAGAGGAGAAGATCAAAGAACTTCAGGAGTTTATTCAGAGATTCTCTGCCAATGCCTCCAAGTCCAAGCAGGCTACCTCCAGAAAGAGGGCTTTGGAGAAGATCGAGCTGGATGATATCAAGCCTTCCAGCAGAAAGTATCCGTATATTGATTTCCGTCCGTTCCGGGAGATCGGCAATGAGGTGCTGACTGTGGAGAATCTGTCTAAGACCATTGACGGTGTAAAGGTTCTGGACAATATCTCCTTTATCCTTAACCGGGAGGATAAGGTTGCCCTGGTGGGACCTAATGAGCAGGCAAAGACCGTGCTGTTTAAGATCCTTGCCGGGGAGATGGAGCCGGATGAGGGAACCTACAAGTGGGGCCTTACGACTACCCAGTCCTATTTCCCCAAGGACAATTCCGCAGAGTTTAACAATGACGATACCATCGTGGACTGGCTGACCCAGTATTCCCCGGAGAAGGACGCCACCTATGTGCGGGGCTTTTTAGGGCGTATGCTGTTTGCGGGGGAGGACGGAGTGAAGAAGGTGCGGGTCCTTTCCGGAGGCGAGAAGGTGCGGTGTATGTTGTCCAAGCTGATGATCTCCGGGGCAAATGTGCTGATGCTGGATGAGCCTACGGACCATCTGGACATGGAGGCGATCACGGCTCTGAATAATGGCCTGATGAAGTTTCCGGGCGTGCTTATCTTCTCATCCCGCGACCATCAGATCGTGCAGACCACGGCAAACCGCATTATGGAGATCGTGGGCGGCCAGCTGATCGACAAGATTACCACATACGACGAGTATCTGGAAAATGACGAGATGGCCCGCAAGAGACAGGTGTTTACGATTGTGGAGGAGTGAGTAAAGGGAGCGAGGGGTGTCGTGAGCCAGGGAGGGACATCTCTTCTTCTCTGACTGGCATCACGACAACCTCCATCCTTGCTCACTCAATATTCCCCTGCTCCTCCAGATATGCCCGGGCGTCTTTAAAGAAGCTGGCTACGATCAGGAGGATGATGAGCCCGATAGGGAACGCCGCGATGATGGATACGGACTGTAGGCTGGCCATGGAACTGTCGGAGAAGATCAGGGCAATGGGAAGCAGCATCAGGAGCACTGCCCAGAACAGTCTCATCCGTTTGTCAGGCTCAGCTCCTCCGGGAAGCTCTTTGTAGGAATAGGTGGAGGCCACCATGGTCAGGGCGTCGAAGGACGTGGCGTAAAAGGCGATCATGGATACCGCCAGCAGAGCCAGGCCCCCTTTGGCCAGAGGGAGGGTTTCCATAAGGGACAGGATTACCTGGTAAAGGTCCCCGGTTCTTTCGTAAAGTCCCATAAGATCCAGCTTGCCTGTTACCTGCAGGCCAAGGCCGTGGTTGCCAAGTATGATAAAAGAGGTAAAGGTTCCGGACAGTCCATAGAAATAGCCGCCCAGTATGGTCTGGCGGATGGTCCGTCCTTTGCTGATTGTGCCTATGAAAAACGGCGTTGCCACGCACCACACCATCCAGTAAGCCCAGTAAAAGATGGTCCAGTTCTGGGGAAAGGAGGAGGTACGCAGAGAATCGGTCCAGGTAGATAGGGCGATAAAGTTCTGCGCCAGGTTGCCAAGGGCTGTAATGCCGGTTTCTATGATGTATCGTGGCTGCCCGCCTCCTATAAGCACATAGGCCAGGAGGGCAAAAAACAGGTAGGAGCAGGAAGATGCCAGTTTTGCGACGCCTTTCATGCCAAAGTATACGGTGATGGTGTAGATTGCGCAGATGATGACCAAAATGGAGATGGTCAGCAGGTGGTTCTGGGGCAGGCCAAACAGGCGGCTGATGGCGGTTGACAGAAGGGGAGTGGCCAGGGAAAAGGTGGTAGCTGTCCCTGCAAGAAGGGCAAATACTGCAGTCAGGTCAATAAGTTTTCCCGCAAAACCGTCCACCCGAAAGCCAAGGAGAGGACGGCAGGCCTCGGAGTATTTCTGCTTCTCCCTTTGCCGTACATGGAGCATAAAGCCGAATGCCACGGCCAGCACCATGTAGAAACTCCAGGGGATAGGCCCCCAGTGAAACAGGGGGTAGGTGGAAGCCCAGTCCTGCATTTCTCCCATCTGGGAGATGCGGGGTTCTCCCGCGTAGAGGATCCACTCGCACAGGGAGTAGAACAGGATGTCCGCCGCCAGCCCGGCGGTAAACATCATGGAACCCCACTGGAAGGAGGAATACTGAGGTTTTTTATCTGCGCCCAGGCAAATAGCCCCATAGGGGGAAAACGCGATGTACAGGGAGCACAGGAAGATCCCAAGTCCCATGAGAAGGTAGCAGCTTCCAAACTCATCCCCCAGGAAATAGCGGATGGATGCCACCACCCGTCCCGACGCTTCGGGGACTGCGAAAAACAGGATGCACAAAAGCAGGATAGTGATAAACGGGACCACTGTGGTGATCCAGTCTAACTGCGGGGATGTTCTGGAAACAGGATTTAGAGGGTTGCGTTTCATGATAGGTCCTCCTTTATGTTCAAAAATTTAAAGAAAATAAATATATTGAACATAATACCACTGATACTAGGAAATGGCAAGGGCAAAATATGAAGTTTTTCTGACTTTTTATAAAAACCCCTGTAAAAATAATTCGTTTTCCTATATAATACAAGCGATTGAGAGAAGGAGGAGCGCAAATTATGAAACGCTGGATCATATTGATGGCAGGCATCTGCCTGTTATTAAGCGGTTGTACCAAAAGTAACATTGTTTATGGAAATAATAATAAGTATGACGATCAGTATCAGCCGGTGAACGGCATTGTGTGGGAGCAGCTTTGGGAGGATTTCAGTGAAATCTACGCGGACCCGGACATCTATCCATTTGCGGCGTCTGTAAACGCGGGAGTGTATCCTGAGGAGAATGTAGTAAAATTTTATCTCCTTGTAAAGGAGGAGATCTCCGGCAAGGAGGCGTCTGATTACGCCACAAAGGTGGTGAAGGGCTTTAATGACCTGATCGCCGCGCAGAACAGCGCCTACGCCCCGTCTGATGTGGAATCCTACGGCGGTTATCTGGCGCAGTACGGAATCTACGTCATGGTGGGACCGGACGCGACCAAGGACGATCCGGACACCTGGATCATAGAGGATCTGATCCCCCAGGGAGAGTATCGCCCGGTAGGGGGAAATGCCTGGTCTGTAGAGTAGAGAAAACGGATTATCACCTTTCTTTTCCTAACCGGCTGTGATGCCGGTATGGGAAAGGATAGGTGATCTTTTTATTAAAGGTTAGCCAGTTTCAAAGTGGGTCCAGGAAGGGAGATCCCTTCACTGCGGACAATGGGAAGTTTTCTGTTTCCGGACAGTTCCACTGTATCTCCATCCTGGAAGACAGCGCAGTCTTCTAAGATATAAGAAGCCAGATCTACAAGGATCTTTCGCAGCCGGTCAGGCTCCATATCTGTATCGGATATTTCTATCTCATCTTTTCCAAACGACTCCAATCCATAGGTATAACCGCTGAGCCCGCGGGGGGTCCGGTAAAGCCCGAACCAGATCCAGTTAAAGACAGGAAGTCGGCCATCCCTTATGACAGCCGCCAGATTCCGGTAAAGTCCCAGCTGATACACCGTTCCTCCGGTAAAAACGCCGGTGGCGGAAAGCTGCAGACAGCAGGTGGAGGCGATCTTCACAAGCAGGATCCCCCGTTCTGTAAGGGATGCCCTGGTATCCAGGATGGTGATCAGAAGATGGGCTTTGTGTCTCTCTGTTACCTTTACCCCATTGGGCCACAGATAATTGCAGGCCGCGGCTTTATCAGCCTCCTTATCAGGAATAGGGGATGGGATCAGGGTGATGGCAGCCGTGATGTGTTCCACCGAAAATACCATACAGGGGCTTTGATGTGTCAGGGCATCTCTGTCATCATCGGACGGAGCGATGGGAAGAGCCCAGTCCGTATAAAAATCCCGGATAAATTTTTCCCTGTCAAACCAGGGACCGGACAGCAGTATGGAACAGCCAAAAGCCCCTTCTCGCTCTCTGTGAGGAGAGGGGGAGGAAAAATCGATACTGCGCAGATCCTCTGTGATCCATGCCAGAAACTCTCTGCATTCTGATTCCAGTTCCTGTTCCGGATTTAGCTTTAAAGCGCGGGAAAAGGCATCAAAGGCTCCCTCCAGAAGCGCCTTTTGTTTCTCACAGGTGGGAGAATCCATGGCAGCATAGTAAAGGGCGTACCCCATACAGTAATGCCAGTGAGGCAGGCTGCGGTTTTGGACGTCCATAGCTTTCAGTGATTCGATGGCCTTTTGATATTGTCCCAGGTTATTGTAAGCCACAGCCAGATCTTCTGTCAGCGCGTCCGTCACATCTGTCTCCGCCAGTTCCAGGATGGCCTTAACTGTCTCTTGGTGTTCTCCGGCCCGATACCACCTGTCAATTTGTTTTGCCAGAGTCATACGATATCTCCTCTCATTTTCAATCTATACACATGTATTTTCGGGAGTATATGGATAGAATACAGAATTTATCTTAGAGTGGATGATCGCTTTTTATTGTACCAGATAAGTGGGACAGAGCGCAACAGATAAAAAAGAAAAATTACCGTAACAATATGCCTAAACAAATTTACCATATCCCGGGTCCATATGGTAAATTTTACTTAAATAAAAAGAGAGGAGGCTGCACATGAAAATTTTAGCCATCACAGCATGTACAGCGGGCATTGCCCACACTTACATTGCAAAGGAGAAATTGGAAAACGCGGCTAAGGAGCTGGGAGATACCATCAAGGTAGAGACCCAGGGCTCCATTGGTGTGGAGAACGAATTCACGCCAGAAGAGATCAAGGAGGCAGACGTAATTCTTATCTCAGCCGACATCAGGGTAAACAAAGACCGTTTTAAAGGAAAACCAGTGGTGGATATCCCCATCAGTATGGTGATGAAGTCGCCGAAAGGGGTTATCAACAAGATTCACGAGAAGCTGGGCAAGTAGCAGGAAACCGTGGGGAAATTTTTAGAAAAGAGGGGAAACAGGTATGGCAAAACAACAGAAAACGTTTATGAAACACATTATGACCGGTATTTCCTATATGATACCCATTGTGGTAGCAGGAGGTATCCTGGGGGCTCTGGCAAAAGCCTTCGGCGGCTGGAATATCGGCAGCGCCATCGAGGCGGGGGCAACGCCGTTCTCCAATCTGAACCCGTTTACATGGGTTGGATTCTGGTGGGGCGTTAACAAATTAAGTTCCTATGCCATGGACTTTGCGGTGGCAGTGATGACCGCGGGAGCCGCTTACTCCATCGCCGGCAGGCCGGGTATTGTTCCTGGTATGGTGATCGGTTACTGTTCCGCCCAGTCAAAGGCCGGCTTCTTAGGAGGCCTTCTGATGGCGTTTATTATCGGCGCGGTGGTGAACTGGATGAAGGGATGGAAATTGCCCAAATGGTGCGAGGGGTTAAAACCGGTTATGATCATTCCGGTGTGCTCTACGTTTTTGTGCGGCATGATCTTTTTGTGCGTATTCTCTATCCCGCTGGCCTGGATCATGGATGTGTTCCAGCAGTGGATCATCTCCTTAAACGGCGGCGCGAAAGCGGTGATCGGCGGCGTGATCGGAGCCTGCATGGGATTTGATATGGGCGGTCCTGTGAACAAGACAGCGTCTATGGCAGCCAACGCCCTGGGCGCGGACGGCATTAACGGGCCTATGTGCGCTAAGATCATCGGAGGTATGACCCCTCCCATCGGTCTTTTTATCGCGACCATGCTGAAAAAAGAGAAGTTTACAAAGACAGAGCGGGAGACGGCTAAGACTGCTCTTCCTATGGGACTTTGCTTCATCACAGAGGGCGTGCTTCCTTTTGCGGCGGCAGACCCGGCAAGATTTATCCCA
The DNA here is from genome assembly GCA_910588505.1 of uncultured Hungatella sp. Lineage (GTDB taxonomy): Bacteria > Bacillota > Clostridia > Lachnospirales > Lachnospiraceae > UBA3402. The sequence goes on from CAJUPQ010000001.1 coordinate 68,772, forward strand.
TGCAGTATGCTGGGCTCCGCAGTGGCAGGCGCCATCGCGGTGGGCGCGGGATGCGAGTCTGTGGCAGGACATGGCGGCATCTTTGTTGTGCCTATGATGGTTAATCCCATGATGTTTATGGTTGCCCTTGTTATTGGGTCTGTGGTAACCGGAGTAGCCTATGCTGTGGTCAAGAAAACTTCTGTAGATGAAACGGCCACTGAGGAAGAAAATATTGACATTGATCTGGATATTAACATAGTGTAATAGATTTTGTGGAGAAAGGACAGACTTATGCTTGTATCAATGAAAGCGATTCTTGATGACGCCAACCAGAATTATTACGGCGTAATGGCAATGAACAGCATCAACATGGAGATGGCAAGGGCCGGCATCATGGCGGCCGAAGAGGAGCACTCCCCCATTATCATCCAGTTTGGAAACGGACAGATGAACAATCACGCCCATTTGGAGGAGATGGTGCCTTTAATTAAGGAACTGGCGGCAAGGGTTTCTGTTCCTGTTGCCTTAAACTTTGACCATGGCGCGGACTTTTATGCCATCACAGACTGCATCAATGCCGGATTTACCAATGTAATGTTTGACGGCTCCGCCCTTCCCTATGAGGAGAACGTAAAAAGGACCGCCATTATCAGCGCCCTGGCTCACGGCATGGGGTGCTCTGTGGAAGGCGAGCTGGGCCATGTGGGACAGGCGGCGGATGATGACGACTCGGATGTGGATCTGTATACCAACCCGGACCAGGCCGCGGATTTTGTCGCCAGGACTCAGGTAGATGCCCTGGCTGTGGCCATCGGCACTGCCCACGGAGCCTATCCCAAGGGAAAAATACCTAAGCTTGACTTTGACAGGCTCCATCTGTTAAAAGAGACTCTGAACATGCCGCTGGTGCTTCACGGAGGTTCCGGTTCCGGGGAAGAGAATCTGAAAAAGGCTGTGGCCGGCGGGATCAATAAGATCAATGTGTGTACCGACGCGTTTGAGGCGGGAAAACAGGCTACCTTAAAGGCCCTGGAGGAAAATCCGGGTATTGACTATATGCATATGTGTATGGCCGCGGAGGCGGGGATTAAGCGGTTTGTAAAAGATTATATGAAGGTTATCGGTTCCAGCGGGCGGTACATATACGGGGAAGCGGCAGTAAAGGGCAGCGAGTAGACCTGCGCGCGTTTGGCATACCTGAATGTATGCCGCCTGATCAGCGGAAGTTTGTAACAGTTCAGATAATCCTTGAACGGTTACGGAAGTTTCAAGGTAAGAACAGGAAATATGAGGTGCTTGGTTGAAAGAGGATAAGAACGCATTATATTTTAATCGAATACTGAATTGCCTTCTGAGTGGGGAGACCTATACCATATTGCAGATCGCAGCAAATGTGGGATTATCTGAAAAAACAGTCCGTACCAAGATCGACCAGATGAACCGCTGGCTGACGCAGCATGACATGGGCAGGATTGAAAAAAAGCAGGGAACAGGAATCTGGCTGGAGATGGATGAGAGGCAGTGGAAGAATCTGCAGGCTTATCTGGACCGCGGCCAGAGCCTGGACTCTGCGGTTCAACCGGATGACCGCAGAAAACAGGTCATAGGGAAACTTCTGAAATTAAAATCCGGGCAGACGACCACGCTGGCACAGCTGGCAGACAGCCTGTATTTAAGCGCCCCTACCATAGGCGGGCTCCTTAGAGAAGTTTCCCCCTGGTTTGAGGAACGCTCCTTAAAGATCGCGTCTATACGCAGCAAGGGAGTGTGTCTTGTGGGGGATGAATACAATTTTCGAATTGCAATAAAGGATTACATCATAGAACTGATGCCGGAGGTGATGGAGGCCCTTCTGGCCTCCTACGCTCCGGGGATAGATATATCCAGGATCCGGCGTATTGTCCTGGAAGCGGAGAATGCCTGGCGTGTCGAGCTGGCTGATACTTCGTTTAAGATGGTGTGGATCATGGCCTGCCTGTCCATGGCCCGCAGACGTCTTGGGGATAAGGCCGTATTCTCCACCAGAGAAGAGAATATTGAGCATTACAATGAATATTCATTTGCGGAATCCATTTATCAGAGGATTGAACAGGCGTATGAGATAAAGATTTCCGATGATGATACGGTGCTGCTGGCAGTGCTTCTTTTATCTGCCAGGAAACTGAAAAATTTTTCCAGCATACAGGATACGGACTATGCCAGACAGTATGACAGGGACCTGGGAAAGTTTGTCAGGCTGGTGATTGAAACCATCGACTCTGTTCTGGATATTGACCTTTCCGAAGACCAGCTTTTATATGAGAGCCTGCTATTGCACATGCGCTCGGCTATTTTCCGGATGAAGTACTCCACCGCGGTGGGGGACAACATCAGCAAGTATGTGAAGAGCGAGTACAAGCAGACGTTTCTGGCCACCTGGTCCACCAGCAATCTGTTTGAGGAATACTATGACGTACAGGTGACAGAGGATGAACTGGCGGGCATTGCCCTGTATATCCAGGCGGCTATTATCAGGCGGAAGAAGGGAAAACCTCTGACGGCTCTTCTTATAAGCGAAGGCGGGATGGCGGCCAGCCAGCTGAATATTGAGCGGCTGAAATACAGTATTTCAGAAATTACGGAGATCCGCGCGGTCAGTTACCATGATTTTAAGTTAAGACAGTACCAGGATGTGGATGTTATCATCAATACGTCAGGCAATGAGATTGGGGACGACCGGGTAGTGTCTGTGGGAGAGCGGCTCAACGACCAGGGGATTGAGGCCATCCGGCAGAAGGTGAATCAAATTTTCTATTTCCGCAAGAAGCCGGAGTTTCATTTCAACAACCTGTGTCATCAGCTGTTTGAGGTGGATCTGTTTCTTTTGAGACCCAAGGTGAGGGATAAGGATCAGCTTATCACAATGATGGTAAAGAAACTGGAGGACAAGGGGGACGTAACCCCAGCCTATCTCCAGAGCGTGTTTGACAGGGAGCGGGCCACAACTACCAGCATTGGCCGGGGGATTGCCATTCCCCATGGGAATATGGCGGAGGTAAATGAGTCCCGTATCGTGGTGGCCATCCTGGAGGAGCCTATTGTGTGGCATGACGATATGGTGGATGTGGTATTTCTTCTGGCGGTTAAGATGAACACAAAGTTTGAGATCCGCCGCACCAAGCAGTTTTACAAGGATTTTCTCCAGCTGACGGACAATGATGAGAATATGGAGGCTATAAAGCGGATGGGTTCCACCCTGGATATTTATCAGTATTTTATTAAGTAGAGGAGAGGGAATGATTATGGCGGTTAAAGAGATCCTGGATCGGAGGGTTATAGACCTGGATATGGAGGCAAAGAGCAAGGATGAGGTGATCCGGCATCTGGCAGGGCTTTTGAAGGACGCGGGATACATTGACGACCTGGAGGGGTATATCAGGGATGTGTATTTGAGGGAGAGCGAGGGCATCACAGGTATTGGCGGCCATGTGGCGATCCCCCACGGGAAGTCAGCTTCTGTGGACAAGGTGGGAATCGCGGTGGGAAGAACCAGGGAGATGGTGGAGTGGGAGTCCTATGACGGGGAACCGTCCCAGCTGTTTTTTCTCTTTGCCGTTCCCGCTGACAGCGACGGGGCCAAGGATCACCTGCGGCTGATCGCGGAGTTAGCGGGAAAGCTGGGCAATGACGCGACTATGACAAAGCTGCAGACAGCCAGTTCTTATGAGAATCTTGTGGAGGCGTTTTCATAATGGCGGATGTGTTTTTGGGGCCTGGAAGAATTTTTAGCGGAAGAGGGGCTTTGGACCTGGCGGCAGATCTCATGGGGAAGCTGGGAAAAAAGGCGCTGGTGGTGACGGACTCAGTGATGGAGAAACTGGGGAATCTGGAGCGGGTAACGGACACGCTGTCTAAAGCCGGTGCAGCCTGGGCGGTGTACACAGGCATTGACGGGGAGCCGGATGACGGGATGATTGAGCGGGGCGTAAAGGTCTACATAGAAGAAGGGTGTGATTTTCTGGTGGGTCTGGGCGGCGGAAGTCCCATTGATTCCATGAAGGCTATTGCTATGATTGTCAGGTATGGAGGCAGGCCTGGGGATTATATGGGGAAGTTGGTGACTGGTGTGCTTCCTCCCATGGTGGCGGTGCCTACTACAGCAGGGACTGGATCGGAGGCGACCCAGTTTACTATTATCACGGACCGGACAAGCCAGGTGAAGATGCTGCTGAAAGGGCCTGCTCTTATGCCGGATGTGGCTGTCATTGACCCTCACTTTATGATGACGGTTCCAAGGAGGATTACGGCGGCTACAGGGGCAGACGCGTTGACCCATGCTTTGGAGGCCTATACTTCCCGGAGAGCTCAGCCTCTTTCGGATACTTTTGCGCTGTCAGCCTGTGACAGGATTTTTCGGTTTTTGAAGAAGGCCTGGGAAGATGGGGAGGATGAGGAAAGCCGGGTCCAGATGTCTCTGGCTGCTTTGGAGGCGGGGATAGCTTTTAATAATTCGTCGGTAACCATTATCCATGGTATGAGCAGGCCCATAGGGGCTTTGTTCCATGTGCCTCACGGGATTTCTAATGCCATGCTTTTGCAGGTGTGCCTGGAGTATATTGTGGACGGGGTAGAGGAGCGGTTTGGGGATATCGCGATCAGGTGCGGGTTTGCGGAGGCGGATGAGGGGAAGTCCCAGGCGGCCAGGAAGGTCCTTAAGGCTGTCAAAAGGCTGCTTGATGATATTGCCATTCCCGGGATCAGGGATTATGGCATCAGCAGAGAACAGTTTTTTGAGAGTATTCCTAAAATGGCCAGAGACGCCTATGCTTCGGGAAGCCCGTCCAATACCAGGAAGGAGATTACAGTTGAAGTGATGGAAGAGCTTTACAGAAAGCTTTGGTAAGGTCAAAGATGGAGGAAGCAGGCATGAATGGCGTAAGTTTTGATGAGAATAAGAGGTATGATCTGATTTTGCTGGGCAGAGTGGCCATTGATTTTAATCCTATGGATTACTATAAGACGCTGGCCGAGAGCGAGACGTTTCGAAAGTATGTAGGGGGATCGCCAGCCAATATTGCTGTGGGGCTTTCCCGTTTGGGAAAAAAGTGCGGATTTTTTGCAAAGGTGTCCGATGACCGGTTTGGGGAGTATGTGGTAGATTATTTTAAGAATGAGGGCATTGACACTTCCCATATCAGGAAATGCGAGAACGGGGAGAGTCTGGGGCTGACGTTTACAGAGATTTTAAGCCGGGATGAGAGCAATATTTTGATGTACCGCAATGGTATTGCCGATCTGTCTCTGTGTCCGGAGGATATTGATGAGGAGTATCTGACCCAGGCAAAGGCGGTCCTGATATCAGGAACAGCTTTGGCTGCCAGCCCGTCGCGGGAGGCGGCGCTTAAGACGGTGGCTTTGGCCAGAAAGAACGGAGTCAGGATTATTTTTGATATTGATTACCGGGCTTATAACTGGAAGAGTCTGGATGAGATGGCGGCCTACTATTTGGCGGTGGCAAGGGACAGCGATATTATCCTGGGGTCCAGACAGGAGTATGACCTGACGGAGAGATTTCTGGGGCTGGACGGCACGGACAAGGCGTCTGCGGGATATTGGTGTTCCTGTCAGGCGTCGGTTGTGGTGATCAAACATGGCAGGGAAGGATCTGCGGCTTACACAGATGATGGAAAATCCTATTTTATCCGGCCATTTCCTGTGGATGCGCTGAAGGGATTTGGCGGAGGAGACGGATATGCCTCCAGTTTTCTCTATGGGATTTTTAATGGGATGGATATTCAGGATTGTCTGGAATTGGGGTCGGCTTCAGCTTCTATGCTGGTGGCGTCCCATGGGTGCAGCGCAGATATGCCTACAGTGGAGAGTCTGCGGGAATTTATCCGGAGGGAGAAGGAGAGGTTTGGGGAGATGGTGGTCAGAGGGAATGGGTAAGGACGGCTGGTTGAAGATATGAAAGGAGCGCGGTTTGGTTATGGAGAAACGGGAAATAGGAAGGTCCGGGATCATGGCCGGCGGTATCGGCCTGGGAGCCTGGGCCATTGGAGGCGGCCTGTGGTGGGGAGACAATGACGACAGAATGTCCATTGACACCATCCATAGGGCGCTGGAGCTGGGGATCAACTGGGTGGATACGGCCAGAGTCTACGGCTTCGGTCACAGCGAGGAAGTGGTGGGGAAAGCTTTAAAGAAAATTTCCAGAGAGAAAGTGATTTTGTCTACCAAGTGCGGGATTCAGTGGTACGATAAAAACGGAGAGTACCATTTCTCCAGGGAAGGCCATGATGTGTACAGGGACCCGTCCCCAAAGGCGATCCGCAGGGATCTGGAGCTGAGCTTAAAGACACTGGGCACGGATTACATTGACGTGTATTACACACACTGGCAGTGTAAAACCTATGGGCTGGTTCCTGTGGCTGAGACTATGGGTGAACTGATGCGTATGAAGGAGGAAGGCAAGATCCGGGCCATCGGCGCATCCAATGTGGACCTTAAAGTGCTGAAGGATTACGCGGATGCGGGGCAGCTGGATGTGATTCAGGAGAAGCTGAGCATTCTGGACAGAAAGCCGGAGGTAGAGCTTCTACCCTTCTGTGAGGAGCACGGGATCTCCCTGCAGACGTATTCGCCTATTGAACAGGGACTTCTGGCGGGAAAAGCTTCGGATGATTATGTGGCAAAGCCCGGGGAAGTGCGGGACGGCAAGTTCTGGTGGAAAAATGAGAACATCCGGCAGGTTAACCGGATGCTGGCGGGGTGGAAAGATTTGACGGAGAAATATCACTGTACCTTGGCCAACCTGTGTGTAAAATGGAACTCCATGGTGTCGCCGCAGATCCATGTGCTGTGCGGGGCGCGGAAGCTAAGTCAGATTGAGGACACCGCAAAATCACTTGATATCGGACTTACACAGGAGGATTTTCTGCGGATGAAGGCGGATGCGGATGCGCTTATAAGCAGGTGTACAACAACGCCGTTAGCTTAAAGCTACCGCCGACCCGATGGCAGGATTCGCTTAATTAATGACATTGGGTGTACCAGGCAGCGGCCGTATTGCTGGCAGCAGCGGCTTTAGGAAGGGAAAAGGCGGGACGCCTGTTCGCAGTACGGGAGATAAACGGTAAACAAATTTGCAGCAAAAAGAAAAGGAGAGAAAAGACATGAAAATAGCAGTTCTGAACGAATTCAGCCAGGCGCCGAAGAACGGAATCATTGTGAAGGAGTTAAAAGCAGTTGTGGAGCCCATGGGGCATCAGGTGTTTAACGCGGCCATGGAGGCGCCTCTCACAAACCAGGATGTTCCGGAGGCTTACACAAAGGAAAATCCAAGGCTTACATACCTGCACTTAGGCATCCAGGCAGCCCTTCTTCTCAATTCCGGGGCAGTGGATTTTGTGGTGACAGGCTGCGGTACAGGCCAGGGAGCGCTGATGTCCCTGAATATGTATCCCGGAGTTGTGTGCGGATACTGTATTGAGCCTACGGACGCTTATCTGTTTTTGCAGATCAACAATGGCAACGCGCTGTCCATTCCTTACGCGAAAGGTTTCGGATGGGGCGCGGAGCTGAATCTGAACAACATCTTTACCAGAGCTTTCGGATCCCCTAAGGGCATGGGATATCCGGACGGCCGCAAGGAGGCCCAGAACCGCAACGCCAATCTGCTGTTTGAGGTGAAAAAGCAGGTGGCAAAACCATTGATTGAGGCCCTTAAGGCCATTGACCCGGAACTGGTGAAGGGATGCATGATTCCCAGATTCCTGGATTGTTTCTATGCAGGATGTAAGGATGATGAGCTGAAAGCCTTTGTAGATGAGGTAGTGAGTACACTGTAGGGCGGATATCTGGTAAAATAGAAGGAGATTACAACCATATGGAAGGAATAAACTCAATCTATCTGCCCCAGTTTACCATCGGGGAACATGCATTTGAGCAGTTCGGCCCGGAGATGGGCAGATACGGGAAAACCGTGATGATCATTCACGGGGAGAAGGCGTGGAAGGCTTCCAGGGAGTATGTGCTTCCGGCCATTGAGAAGTCGTCGCTGACAGCGGCCGGGACACTGCTCTACGGTCATGACGCCACCTATGAAAACGTGGAGCGGATCATGGCGGATAAGAAAGCCAGGGAGGCGGACATGTTTCTGGCGGTGGGAGGCGGAAAATGTATCGACACGGTGAAGCTGGCAGCGGACAAGATGGGGAAACCGGTGTTCACCGTGCCCTCTATTGCGTCCAACTGCGCCCCCATTACGAAGATCAGCATCATGTACCATGAGGACGGGTCATTTTACGATATTCCAAGGCTCAACTGTGTGCCGGCCCACTGCTTTATAGACCCGCGGATCGTGATGGCGGCGCCTGTCCGTTTTCTGCGGGCGGGAATCGGGGATGCCATGGCAAAGCACATAGAGTCCGCCTGGTCCGCCAAGGGAGGGGAGACTCTGGACTATGGAAGCGAACTGGGAATCACGGCGGGGCGGATGTGTTTTCTTCCCCTTCTGCGGGACGGGGAGCAGGCCCTTAAGGACGCCCAAGCAGGCGTAGTCAGCGAAGCCCTGGAAAATGCCATACTGAATGTGGTAATTTCACCCGGGATTGTCTCTGTCTCCGTTCATCCCCATTATAACGGCGGCGTTGCCCACGCGCTGTTTTATGGTCTTACCAGCAGAAAGCACATTGAGGAAAATCATCTTCACGGGGAAGTGGTTTCTTACGGGACGCTGGTAAATCTTCTGCTGGATAAGGATTATGAGAATCTGAAACTGGCCTATAGATTTAACCGCAGGACCGGGCTGCCTGTGTGCCTGGGGGATTTGGAGCTTACGAAAGAGGACAGGCTTGAAGATGTGCTGGCAGTGACCATGGCCAACCAGGAGTTGGTCCATACACCCTATCCGGTGACAGGGGAGATGATTTATCAGGCGATACAGGAGCTGGAGGAGTATCGGGAGGAGTGATATACTTTCCTGCGGAAATTTCGGTGGAGAAGGCGTGTGGTGTCTGGGGGATTAAGTCTGTCTGTGAAGCGGCGGTGTGAGTGGTCCTTACATTTAGTTTTGCAGACGGACTTAATTTTCTGTATATTGAAACCCTTTGTTCTCAATGTACCAGCGCCCCCCCTGCCGGCATCTGCGAATTTTACTGCGTTAAAAAGCATCACTGTAAGGCCTGTCAGCCACTGGAATGTTAGTATTTTTTCTTTTCCGTCCTTTTGTTTCGTCTCTTTTATTTCCAGTGTCAGAAGCGTAAGCTTCATTGAAGTTTGGTAGAAGTCTTCTTGACAAAATTTCCAGATGACTATATAATTACTATAACTAAGAAAAAACTTTAGTAATAAATCTTAGTTAGCAGCTAAGAAGGGGGTATAGCTTATACAGCATAATCTTTTAATCGTTATGTCCTTCTCAGGAAGCGTGGTTATGCTTCTTTACCTATTAATTTATTTTTTGGCCAAGGAGCATTTCCTGTTAACATGGAGATACTATGTATTGATAACCGCCATAATTTTTTATCTAGTTCCATTTGCATATTACAAATACTACATAATAAGCAACGTATATGCCGCTTTTCCACGCCTGATAGAGAAAATCCACCCTATACCCACGCGGCTCAAAAGCCTTAAAACATCGTATTTGATTGTGAGTACCACAGAGGGAATGCAATTCTCGCCGGGATTAAAGCGTCATTGGCTGCTGCTGCTCATCATGGGAATTCTCTCACTTTGCATTATAGGATCTCAGTTATTTCAGTATTGGAACGGAAAACGTTCATGTTTAAGCCATTCTGCACAAATCCTTTCCTCAAAATGGCAGAATGTTCTCAAAAAACTGAAAAATCAATTGGGAGTAAAAAGAAGGGTTCGGCTATACCACAGCGAATTCTGTAAATCACCTATGACCACGGGGATATTATTTCCAATCATATTCCTGCCCTTTGAAGATGAAGAAACGTTAAATGAGCGTTCTTGCTATTATATTATAAAGCATGAACTGCTCCACATAAAACATAATGACTTTCTAATCCAATTTATTGGAATGGTTGTGATTGCAGTTCATTGGTTCAATCCGTTGTCCTACATATTATATTATGAACTTACCAGTACTCTGGAAATGCTTTGTGACCGGGCGGTCCTAAAAGGGTGTAGCGAAGAAGAAAGTAAAGAATATAGAACATTGCTCATAAATCTTGCTACAGACAACAGCCCGGCAAAGAAAAACAGTTTTTTCGTTGGTATTGCAATTCAAAAAAATAAAATAGAACTTAAAAGGAGGCTACTGGAAATGAAAACAAACCAAAAACACCGATTTCTTTTATCTATGGCAACTATGGGGCTGATCTTTGCGGCAGGAGGCATAACTGCTTTTGCCTACATCCCTCCTAATACGATTACATCTGGTGAGGGGCGGACAGATACCTTTGATTACACTTATATGACAGATGATGAAAAAACAGAAGAGGTCAGCCTGTATATGCCATATGATTATTTTTTTATTGATGCAGACGGGACTACAATTGAGCTATATGATGATAAATTAACTGAAAAGGTCAGCTGTAACCATCACTATGTTACTGACGGAACCCTACGAGCCCATAATAAAAACACCGATGGAGGCTGTACTGTAAAAGATTATGAAGCACAAATCTGTTTTGTGTGCGGAGACATAAAGGCTGGTCGGCTCATAGGCACTTACATCTATCCTGTATGTCCTCATTAATAAGAAGGAGATCCATACTATGAAAAAAAATTATGGCTTAACCAATACAGAAATGCAGATTATGGAATTGCTGTGGCAGGCAGACGGGCCCGTAACATTTCGGGAAATTATGGATATCTCAGCAACGGAGTGGGGGAAAAGCTGGAAAGTGCAGACCTTAAGCACCTACCTCATTACGTTACAAAAAATGGGCTTGGTTGACTCGGAGAGAAGCGGGTGTTCCAATGCATATCAGGCTGTATGTAGCAAAGAAGAGCATATTCATAATTGGACCAGAAAATTAGTGGAAACGTGTTTTGATAACTCTTTCAGCCGTTTTGCTCTGGCTTTTGTGGGAAATGGGAAATTATCGAAGGAAGATGCGGAAGAGCTGAAAAAGTTGCTATAAGCCTTAAATATTTAGAAGGTGCTTCTAATGGCTAGATGACAGCAAGAAATGGTATCCTACTCCATTTGGCATCTATACGGTCAGTCTTATAGAGACGATAGTAGAAGAAAGACAAATTAGAAAGGCGAAAGTTAACTAATATGTTTTATGATGTATTGGCATCTTTCGCAGAAAGGCGGATTATAGATATGAAAAAGTTATTATTTGCAGTTACAGGTTGTTTTCTGATGGCTTTTTGTAGTATTACAAACCCAGTAGTGGTAAAAGCTGACGAGGCCGTTTGGTATGAAGATTTACCGACGGCATCGACGGCCGAGGAACTATTCGGAACACACATATTTTCCACAGAAAACAATCCAACTAAAATCAGACTATCAAAGATAACTGAACCCAATAATAACGAATTATTAGCTACCCCTTCCCAAGCCACTCGTTCTCAGGATTCGGATATAGCTATTTTAGAGGAACTGATTGCATCTGATACTTCGGTAAGTATACCTTATAACGGACGTTCGAAATTTATAGATATAATTGCAAAAATAGATGATGATACCTATGTAAATGTAACTTCAGTTGTTGACTGGGAAAGTGAAGATAATGGAATTGCCTATGCCTATAATGGTAGAATTTTGGCAAGGGATGAAGGAATCACTACTGTTAAAGCATCTTTAGCAAATGTTAATGTACTGATTGATGTGGTGGTTGAGGACTACATTGATTTGGAAGCAGAAATAGAAAGATTGAATAGTCTCTATCCAGATTCTCCAGGAGGTGTTTCTACGTATGCAATTACACATGATGAAAGAGATGCTATAATTTCTCGCGGTAAAGAAATGTTAAATGTATCATGGGTTCCAACCCAAAATTTAGTTGGTTGGAGAGGAAATTATACTTTCCTAAAGGGAGAAAAAGTAATTGGAATCCCATATACTCAAAATAAGCAGAAAAATGCGGCAGGATTTTTAGCGGTATTATCTGCTTCCGATTTTTATAACACAGTTACTGTAAATGGTAAGAAAATGCCACAATACGGAAATGACTGTTCGGGATTTTTAAGTTTTGCTTGGGATATATCCAGACAGACAACTTATGATTTTACACAAGGGATAAAAAATGGAACATACGCCCAAGTTGGTTCTTATTCTGCAAGTACAGAAACGCCGAATCAGTCAGATTTGAAGAGCTCTTATAATTATTTGAAGCGTGGCGATGGTTTGGTATGCAGAATTGATAATAATGGACATGCGCTTTTGGTATCTGTTCCTGATCCCCAAAATGAGTTAGTGCATGTATACGAACAAACACCACCACAAACAACCATTAACACATGGACATATCAAGAACTTGCCGAGGGAGGATATAAGCCCTTTACTCAATCATCAACAGATGGATGGTATAAAATAAACGGGTATTGGTACTATTATGAAAATGATACTGAAGCATCTGGCTGGAAACAAATAGACGGATACTGGTATTATTTTTTACCAGAAAGTCATAGAATGGCAACGGCTTGGCAGCAGGTTGGGGGCGTATGGTATTATTTGAATCCAGACAGTGGAGCTATGCACGAAGGATGGTTGCTGTATAACAATGATTGGTACTATCTAAAATCTGGATCAGGGGCTATGGCGTCTAATGAATCTCTTGTCATTGATGGAAAAACATATCATTTTAATTCATCAGGTGTTTGTACAAACCCCTAATCTCTGAAAAACGGGGGGCATATTATGAAAAAAAGTACAATTTTCATAATTATTAGTCTGATTACAATATCGTTTCTTTTGGTATCATGTAATCAAACAGAAGACGATAATAACCAAACTGAACAACCGCTTGAGCTAGATTCTTCCTATGAAAGCGAATATTATGATTTTTTGTTTCAATATCCATCTCAATGGACTATAACGGAAGAACCGTGGTCTCCAGCGACAAAAACGAAAGAAAGTGATCCAGAAAAAATAGTTGACCTTTTTATCAGCGGAGAAGAAAAAATAGTGATTTTTGATTCTCTTTCTCGTAATGGTGGGCTCTTTCGGCTGGTGTCTGGAGATAATAGTGAGATTGTGAATGTTCTTGGCATTACAGGAACAATGATTACAGAGACAAAAGATGCCGAAGGAGAGTGTCCATGGATATGGATTTTAGCTTATTATGAAGATGGGTATACAGAGGGAATTGGCATGGGTGGCTCTTATGGCGCATGTGTGCAGGTAAAGAAAGAAACTTATGAACAATATAAAGAATTAATCGTGGAGATATTGAAAAGTGTTCATATGAAGAGAATTAAAGGTAAATCTGCCGAAAATAAGACGTTTTTTATAGGCTAAGCCCAAGTGCTGCGATTTAGCGGTTGCATTTGCTAGGAAAACCTGACTCTTACAGAACTAATGTTCTTTTTGGACCGCAAACCACGAATTTTTCGTGGTTTGCGGCCTTCCTTATTTTACTGTTTATGGTTGTGTTTTTCCGCTCTTTTTCACATCTCCTTAGACTTTCCAGGATGGGTGTGACACCATATTTTCTCCCCAGACAGTATTCCAGAAGCCTTGACAGTACCAGCGCAACAAAACGGATCAGGAAATGGGTCTGGATAGGCTCCAGGTTCTGCAGATATACCGGTCGTGTCTCCAGATGGGAGAGACCAGATAATCCAGAAACCTACCGGAACAAGGTACACCCCATTTCTTTGAAATACACGATCTTTTTTTCAATATCTTCTCTGGTAATATCAAACGCCTCTGCCAGGCAGTCCAGGCAGTAGAACACCTGGCTGCCGCGGTTCACCAGCTTTCTGGTGGCCCCGATCTCATCAGAGGTCAGGGGCTTTTTGCATTTTCTGCAATACTCTTTCTTATTCTTGTCCATAGGTCCCCTATTTTGCCAGGCGGCAGAGGAATAATCTGCAGTCATGCCCGGGAACGGAGACAATATAATAATCTTTCTTCACGCCTAAATCCTCCCCGGTAAAGATATCCCTCATGGCAAACCCGTACCCGGAGGTGTAGGGGACTCCGGCGTCGGCGAAGATACAGCTGATTTCCCGCTCCTCATCAAACAGATTGTAGCAGGCGATGACAAACTCATGGTCAGACAGATGTTTGATGAAGGTGTACAGCTGGTCCTTCACAGCCCTCAAAGGCTCCACCGCGTTTTCCCGGTCCTCCTCGGGCACCATGACGCTCCGCTTCCCGACCAGATAAGGGGGACGGCACTCCACATCCTGGTCAATGCGGATCAGCTCTCTGTTCAGCAGAAGCTCCTTCATCCGGGGATTCAGCTTCCGGATGTCAGCCCCGATCATGAGAGGAACCCCGGCAAGACACCACAGGGAGAATTGCATCCGGTATTCTCCGTCTGTGCAGGGCTTGCCGATGGCCACATTACCCTGGTTGTACATGCCTACGGTCAGCATGTCCAAGTCATTGAAGCAGTATGGGCCGGACTGGGAGAGATGTTCCAGCTGGGACTGGAAAATCCCCATAAAGGAGCGGAAGTTGTCAAAAATATCCCCGGTGGAGCGGTACATGTGAGCACCGATGGACCGCATCCAGTTCCAGGAATCGTGATGGCCCCAGTTGCAGGCCGCGAAACAGATCTCCCGTCCCGTGGCTTTTAAGGCCATGCTCATAATGTGGTAGCGGTTGATGCCGTCGGCATTTTCCGGGAAATTGCAATAGTCGTATTTCAGATAGTCCACGCCCCACCGGGCAAACAGCTGTGCGTCCTGAAATTCGTGGTCATAGCTGGAGGGATAGCCTGCGCAGGTGCGGATCCCGGCGCAGGAGTACATGCCGAACTTCAGGCCCGCCCTGTGGACATAATCCGCCACTGCTTTCATGCCATGGGGGAATTTTGCCGGGTCCGGCACAAGGTTTCCCTCTTCATCCCGCTCTTTTAAAGACCAGCAGTCGTCAATGACCAGGTATTCGTATCCTGCCTCCCGATAGCCCTCCCGGACTAAAACGTCCGTTATCTGGAAAATCAGCTCCTCATCAATGTCCTGTCCAAATGTGTTCCATGAATTCCACCCCATAGGCGGTGTTGCTGCTAGCATATAGATTCCTCCTTGCTCCGTGGCAGAGCGGCGGTTCTGTCCGGATAGACGGATGAACAGCTGTCGTGGGCTTTGCCTGCGGGTATTGTTGAGGCAATCATATAACAGGGGGATGGGGATGTAAATAGATTTTTGTCAGAGGAATATGAGGAAATGTGTACTATAAGTAACAGTTCAAGGGTTATCTGAACTGTTACTACTGTAAGCAACTGCTCAGACAGGCCTGCGCGTTCACTGAGCTGACCATAAGAAAACGTAGCGGCAGCAGGCATACTGCCATGGATATTGCAAAGGAAAATGGCAAGAAATGAGATAACCATGTTAAAAATCTATATATGTTGTGATAAAATAATGATACGGAGGCGTATGTTATGGGGAAGCGGTCAGTTAGAATAGAGAATATTACGATAGAAAACTTTAAAAATGTAAAAAAGGCTCTATTGATCTTGAAAACAAAAGAAAAGATTATAGGGTAAGTATTGTTGGTATTTATGGTCAGAATGGATCAGGTAAAACATCGCTGATTGACGCTTTGGCATTAGACGGGGGGTGACGATACAGCGCTAAATATGCAGGAAGATGCTTCTAAGTTAGAGTCACGCACAGAGGTATTCGACGAAGTACTTTCCTATGCGTTCTCATCACAGACTGAAAAAGTAAGAAAGGGTCCACTGATTGACACCGGAACCGATGAGGTATTTATACCAAGATCCAAATTTGCAGAATTAGTGGGTTTAGATAAGAGTAAGACGATGGATTTGCTTGTCATCAATACAAAAAATTCGGGCTTGATCAGTATGAATGCGTTTCCGCCTGCTTTTAAATGTTTGAAAGAATGGGACAATGAAAAAGGCTATCTGACAGATAACTGTCTGACAGCCCAGGATAAATACAAAGGGTATTTGGATTATTTCAGGATTGCATATTAATATGCTTTCCTTTTTCTTTGGGCGTTTATTCAGCCCGGTTTCCTCACAGCATTTTCATAAAACCGAAAATGATCCGGCCGGTGGCGGGACTGGGTGTACTCAAACATGACCCCGTCACTGTTGTAGGTCTGGCTGGTAACCACTGCCATGCAGTTATAGTCCTCAGCATTCATGCCCAGATACTTTTCGTCGATCTGGGTCATCTTCTCCACGGTCATGACCCGCTTGCTGTTTACAATGGTCATGTGCAGCGTATTTTCCAGATACTGATAAATGGAAGTCTCCGCGATCTCTTTGGTGAGTCCGGGGACTGCTTCTTTTAAAAAGTAATTATGGTTAAGGATCAGGGGCATATCGTCCAGATAGTGGAGACGCTGGATATAGTAAATATCCGCTCCCGAGGGAAAACCGGTGTACCGGGACTGGCCCTGGCTGACGGGAAACTCCGCAAATAGAAGGACTTCTGTGTGGGGGTGATGGCCGTTTCTGGCGGCAGACTCCCGAAATGTCTCAATCTCCCCGATGGTAAAGGCGGTCTGGGCCACGGGCTGGTAGATATTGCGAACCCCTTTTCCCTGTATGGTCTGCACATAGCCATCGGTCACTAAGCGCCCCACGGCCCGGCGCAGGGTGTTGCGGGAGCAGTTGTAGGTCTGGATCAATGTGTTTTCCGACGGCAGCAGCTCCTGATAGGCGAAAACATCGGTTTCAATCTTCTGTTTCAGGTCTTTATAAATCTCTTCGTATCTTGCTTTTGGCATATCCATTCACCCCCCATAAAGATGATGCTGCCTTCGGGGCCCAAAGCTATGTACCAACAACCAACATGCAGGCATGTCAGACATGATCGTTTGCCCTTGGCTTTATAAAGATTATAGAAATAAAAAATCAAAAAGTCAAGAGCTTGTTCAAACAAATTTCGGAAAGTGGTTGACATGTTTAAACAAGTATGGTATAACATACTCAACAACATGTTCAAACAAGTTAAAACAGGTGGAGGTAGGAAGAATGGGAACGTATGCGGAAGACGCAAAACAGTTGTTACGTCTGGTAGGCGGAAAAGAGAACATCGCGGCAGTTTCACATTGTATGACAAGAATGCGGTTTGCCCTGGCAGACCCGGGGAAAGCGGATGTAGGAGCCATCGAAGCCATGAAGGTGGTGAAAGGAAGTTTTACCCAGTCAGGCCAGTTCCAGGTGATCATCGGCAACACGGTGGCTGATTTTTACAATGATTTTATAAAGGTGGCAGGAATTGAGGGCGTATCAAAGGACGCGGTAAAGCAGGCGGCAAAGAAAAACCAGAATGTGCTCCAGAGGGTGATCACCGCGCTGGCGGAGATCTTCGCGCCGCTGATCCCGGCCATCATCACAGGCGGTTTGATCCTTGGCTTTAGGAACTGTATTGACAGCATCTATCTGTTTGAAAACGGGACGAAGACTCTGTGTGACATCAGCCAGTTCTGGGCAGGCATTGACAGCTTTCTGTGGCTCATCGGTGAGGCGGTATTCCACATGCTGCCGGTAGGCATCTGCTGGTCCGTCACAAAGAAGATGGGGACCACCCAGATGCTGGGCATTGTCCTTGGACTGACGCTGGTGTCGGGGCAGCTGCTTAACGCCTACGCGGTGGCGGGGACGGCTGCGGCGGAGATACCTAAGTGGAATTTCGGCGGCTTTCAGGTGAACATGATCGGGTATCAGGGGCAGGTGATTCCTGCTATCCTGGCGGCATTTACCCTGGTGTACCTGGAGAAATTTTTCCGGAAGATCACGCCTCAGGTCATCTCCATGATCGTGGTCCCCTTTTTCAGCCTGCTTCTGTCGGTAATGGCCGCCCATTTTGTGCTGGGCCCTGTTGGCTGGAAGATCGGAGCGGCAGTGTCCGCAGTGGTATTTGCAGGTATTACCGGAACCTTTAAGATCGTTTTCGGTGCTGTGTTCGGCGTGATCTATGCGCCGCTGGTGATTACGGGACTGCACCATATGTCCAATGCTATTGATCTGCAGCTGATCGCGGATTACGGCGGAACCATGCTGTGGCCCATGATCGCGCTATCCAATATTGCCCAGGGCTCTGCGGTTCTTGGAATGATCTGGCTGCAGAGAAAGGATCCCCAGGCCCAGGAGGTCAATATTCCGGCCTGTATTTCCTGTTACCTTGGTGTTACGGAACCGGCGATTTTCGGTGTGAACTTAAAGAGAGGATTCCCCTTTGTGTGCGGGATGATCGGCTCCGGCCTGGCGGCCATTATCTGTGTGGCCACAGGAACCACGGCCAATGCCATCGGTGTAGGCGGAATTCCGGGTATCTTGTCTATTCAGCCTGCGTTTATGGGTTCTTTTGCAATCTGCATGGTGATCGCTTTTGGGGTTTCGTTTTTGCTGACAGCCATTGTGGGAAAAAAGAAACTGGCAATAGATGTAAATGAAACCGCAAAACTGGCAGAGATTGCCGCAGGGACGGGCGCAAGTGTGGCGGCAGGAGTTATGGCTTCCGTAATGGAGGAAAGGGAGGCCTGTGAAAAGGGCGGAAACGGGACTTTGACGGCATTTTTGACGGGGAAAGCGATTCCTCTGGTGGACGTGGGAGACGGTGTTTTTTCGGCGGGAGTTTTGGGCGGCGGCATGGCCATTATTCCGGAGAGTGAGACGCTGTATGCGCCGGCTGACGCGCAGGTCGCGGCATTGATGCCGGAATCACGCCATGCCTGTGGGTTAAGGCTGGAAAACGGCATGGAGGTTCTGCTGCATATCGGCCTTGATACCGTGGATATGAAAGGGGACGGATTTACGTATCTGGTAAAAGAGGGCCAAAAGGTCAGCGCGGGAACACCGCTGATTCAATTTGACCGTGCAAAGATTAAGGCGGCAGGCCACCGGGATGTGACGGTTTGTGTGATCAGTAATGTGGGAAATGCCAGGGATATTCAGTTCTGCACGGGAATGGATGTAAAAGAAAATGAGACTGTGGTGGCAGCTTTTAAGTGAAGTAAGGAGGAGAAAAGCAGGATGGCGGATTTTAGCAAAAAGACTGTGTATCAGATTTACCCGAAATCGTTTCGGGACACCAACAGGGATGGGTTTGGGGACATCCCGGGGGTTATTGAAAAATTGGATTATCTGCAGGATATGGGGGTGGATTATCTGTGGCTGACGCCGTTTTTTCCGTCGCCCCAGAACGATAACGGGTATGACGTGGCGGATTACTGCGCCGTGGATCCCAAGTTTGGGACCATGGCGGATCTGGAGGAGTTAGTCAGCCAGAGCGAAAAGCGGGGCATGGGGATTATGCTGGATATGGTGTTTAATCATACATCCACGTTTCATCCGTGGTTTCAGAAGGCATTGGCAGGGGATGAGAAGTATCAGAAGTATTATATTTTCAGGGAGGGCGCGCCGGACCGGGCGCCTACAAACTGGCAGTCAAAATTCGGCGGCCCTGCGTGGGAATATGTGCCAGGCTTAAAGAAATGGTATCTTAGGCTGTATGATGTGACCCAGGCGGATTTAAACTGGGATAATCCGGAGGTTCGCGAAGAACTGAAAGAGATTCTCCGGTTTTGGAAGGGGAAAGGGATCAAGGGATTTCGGTTTGATGTGATTAATGTGGCTTCCAAGCCGGAAGTGATGGAGGACGATTTTGAGGGAGACGGACGCAGATTCTACAGCGACGGCCCCCATATCCATGAGTACCTGAAAGAGCTGGTGAGGGACACGGGGATTGAGGACTTTGTGACAGTTGGGGAGATGTCCTCCACGTCCCTGGCTCACTGTATCCGCTATTCCGCACCAGAGGAAAAGGAGCTTTCCATGTGCTTTAATTTCCACCATCTGAAAGTGGATTACAAGGATGGGGATAAATGGGCGCTTATGGGGACGGATTACAGAAGATTAAGAGAGCTTTTTGTGGAGTGGCAGGAGGGCATGCAAAAGGGCGGCGGCTGGAGCGCGCTGTTTTGGTGCAACCACGACCAGCCCCGCATTGTAAGCAGGATGGGGGATGAACAGGCTTACTGGAAAGAGTCGGCAAAGATGCTGGCAGGCATGATCCATTTTATGCGCGGCACCCCCTATATCTATCAGGGGGAGGAAATCGGGATGCTCAACGCACATTTTTCATCCATAGAGAAATATCGGGATGTGGAGAGCCTTAATTACTATGAGCTTTTACTTAAGAAGGGGAAGACAAAAGAGGAGGCTCTTGAGATCTTAGGGGCCAGATCCCGGGATAACAGCAGGACTCCCATGCAGTGGAACGGGGAGCGGTACGGCGGATTTTCCGCGGCAGAACCGTGGCTTTCCATGGGGGCCGGTTTCCGGAAGGAGATCACGGTGGAGGCACAGGAGAAGGACCGGGATTCTATCCTTGCCTTTTATAAGAAGCTGATCGCTGTGAGGAAGCAGTGTCCGGTGATCGCGGAGGGGGACATCAGGTTTTTGGAGACCGGGACGGATATGGTGCTGGGATACAAGAGAGCGCTGGGGGCGCAGGAGATTTTGGTGTTTTGCAATCTGGGGAGAGAGAAGCAGAGGATTAAGATAGAGGAAGAGTGGAAGGATTATAAGACGCTGCTGGGGAATTATGGTTGTGAGGGGATGTCGGAGGGAGTTTTTACCATGAAACCTTATGAGTTTATTGCCCTTGGAAAGAATGTGAGCATATGAAACACAATATCAAACTGGCGGCCGTGGACATAGACGGTATATTTGTACGCTTAGATTATACCTACGATGTTCCCCGGTTTAAACGGATCTTATCCCGCATGAAAGAGGCTGGCTGCAGCTTTATTGTAGCCAGCGGCAATCAGTACTATCAGATGAGGGAAGAGCTGTCATTTGTGGCGGAAAACGGAGCTTTTGTAAAAGACCGGCAGGCAGAGCGGCGGGGGATTTTGCCGGAGCAGTGCGCGGCGTTTGGGGACGGGGGAAAGGTTTCCTGTTTTTTCTGACAATTATTACTATTTCATTTCACTTTCTTTCAATTTACAAAAGATTCTTGATTCCATGTTTCAGTTGCGTTACACTCTTTTTATGTAATATTATATCAGCAAAGGTGTGTACACGATGGAAAAACAGGAATACTTAATCGGCGACATAGCCGCCATCACTGGTCTCAGCCGTGATACGCTGCGATTCTACGAAAAAAGAGGGATCCTCACCCCAAAAAAGAAGCCCAACGGATACCGGTACTACACAGAGGACGACCTCTATCTCCTGGTGCGGATACTGTTTTCCAAAAAGATGAATCTGGGCCTTGATGCCATTGAGACGCTGATGGCCTCCACCCCGCTGGATGGCGAACACAGGCAGACTTTGAACCAGCAGATTGAGGCGGAGATAAGCGCCATCCGATTCCACAAGCAGACCTTGGCCCGGCTGCTTTCCATAAAAAAGATTTATGAAGATCTGGAAGAGTGCCGGGATCATTTCTGCCTGAAACCATTTCCCGCCTGCCGCGTTCTCCATACCATGGATTCGGCGGCCGATGGCCTGAAACAGTGGTTTTTACTGTCCCGGCAATATGCCGGCCTGGATATGGTTTATATCTATGACTGCTACCGATATCAGTCGGGATTTTCCCTGGATGAGGCAAAAATTACTTACGATCATTCCCAGCTGCTTATGTATGAAGAAGTGATGAGGCGCATGGAGCCGGAATATGATTTTTCGGAATGTGAGGCATTTGGTGAATCGGCGCCGTGTATCTTTACCATAGCCGAAGTTTCGGCTGTCGCGCCTTGTCCTTCGGTGGTCAGCGCTATGCGCCGGTGGGCAGCCGGACAGGGGATCGTGGCCTCACCAAAGATTTATGTCACTTCTAATTTTGCCAGACTTAAAGACGGCATATGTTCCTATTATCAGGAGATCTACATACCGATAATATCCTCCTAAAAGACGTCGGATGTCCACACGCGGGACACGGAAAAGTTACGGTTCCTTTTGCGGCTGAACATCAGGCGGCCGGGCCGGGAAGCCTTCTGTAACGGCAGCGGACCTGGGAAATATTAGTAAAAAAACCGAAAGATTCCATTCATTGACTCTGGAGCAGCTCCAAGGTGTATAGTTGGCCTATCAGAAATGACCAATACAACTTTGGAGGTAAACCTATGAGACGAAAACTATTTTGTTCTGCGGCAGCAGGATTTTTGATGGCATTTGGCTTTGGCATTACATCATACGCAGCTGCCGGATGGCAGTGGGACGGCAGTGACTGGCGGTATTTTCAGCGGGACAATGAGGCGGTGACCAACACATGGAAAAAGTCAGGCAGCCACTGGTTTTACTTAGGGAGCGACGGGTGCATGGTTCGCAGCAGGCTGGTAGAGGACGGAGACGATTACTACTATGTCAATTCCTCCGGAGCCAGGGTGGCTAATGAGTGGAGAAAACTTCCAAACAGCGAATCCGGAAGCGATGAGCCGGATGAAGTGTGGTACTATTTTCAGTCCAACGGAAGGGCTTACAAAGCCCCCGACTCCGGACGGACTTCATTTAAATCCATTGTCAAAGCCAGCGGGGAGACGAAAAAATATGCTTTTGACAGCAACGGCCACATGCTTTTTGGGTGGGTCAATGAAGAATCAGAGCGGGTGACGGGAGACGAAGCCTGGAAAGAGGGCGTCTACTACTGCGGAGATGAGGATGACGGGGCCATGGTTCAGGGAGCGTGGAGACAGCTGGAGGCCATGGACAGCGGAAATGAAGACAGCTCATTTAACGATGAATACTGGTTTTATTTTAACACAAACGGCAAAAAGATCACGGGAGCCAAGAAGACCATAAACGGACATAAATATCTTTTCGGGGAGGATGGAGAAGCAAAGTACAAGTGGCAGTCAGTACCTGTGGCCACCGGCAGCGCGGCCGTCCCGGCCACCCCGTCCAATGCCAACTCTTACTACAAACGTCCGGACCAGTGCTGGCTGGCAGTGGGATGGTTTAAGACCGTGCCGGGGCCGGAGGTTGACATGCAGGCCTATGAAGATGATGAGGAATACTGGTTCTACGGGCTGTCCAACGGAGGCGTGGTCACCAGCCAGTTCAAAACAATCAACGGCCATACCTACGGCTTCAATGAAAACGGTATGATGCTCCACGGCCTTTACAAAATGAAAGTGGAGAATAAGAAGATCCTCTCCTATGAGAAGATTGAAAACGAATCCCAACTGCCCCAGGCCGGGGATTCGGAGAAAGTTTACTACTTTGGGGACACGCCGAAAGAAGGGGTTATGAAGACCGGAAGGTGCAGTGTTGACCTGGACGGGGAGCGGTCCACCTATTATTTTAAGACATCCGGCACGGACAGAGGCGCAGGTGTTGAGGGCATCTACGACGACGGCATCTACGAAAAAGGACGGCTGCAGACCATCGAATACGGGATGAGATACGGCGTGATCAAATATCAGGGGAAGGAGTACCTGGTAAACCAGAGCGGGAAGATACAGAAGAACAAAAAGAATGTGAAAGATGCTGATGAGGTGTACTATTCCACGGATAAAGACGGAATCATCACCCACAGGGGAAATAAAGAGTAAAGAGCAGCAGTGAGGGACAGACACTCCGGAATACAGGCAGGGCGTCTGTTCTGTTTTTTTATGCACATGCGTATTCTATGTCAGTCAATCCGCCCCCTGCCCGATGGGCAAAGCGGGCGGATTCAGTTGAAAATGGCGTCAGCTTGTGATAAGGTTATAAGTAACATAATTTTGAAGGAGACGCGAAATGCACATATATTTTATCCGAAGTAATTACCCGGTGCAGGAAAAAGCTCTGATAACAGGCTGCATTGGGAATAACACCTGATTTCGTTATCAGAGGACTGCACCGGATCGTAGCGTCAACCATCCAATACGAAAAGGAGTAGTTAAAAAATGAATAACCAAATAAACCGAAAAGAACTGGAAACCTTATGGCGCCGTGAGGAAGAGACGGCTCACATTCACGGATGGGATTTCTCCCATATCCGGGGAAAATATGAGGAAGAGCATGACCTTCCGTGGAATTATGAAGCCATTGTCAGGCGCTGTCTGCAGCCTGACATGAGACTACTTGACATAGACACAGGCGGAGGGGAGTTTCTGCTGTCCCTTGGCCATCCCTGCGAACATTTGGCCGCCACGGAAAATTACCTGCCCAACATCCGGCTGTGCAGGGAAAAACTCCTTCCCCTGGGAATCGACTTTCAGGAGGCGGACGGCAGCGGCCGCTTGCCATTTCCTGACCAAAGCTTTGATATGGTCATAAACCGCCACGGAAACTTTAATCCCGGTGAGATCGGGCGGGTGCTGAAACCAGGCGGCATCTTTATCACGGAACAGGTGGGGGCTGAAAATGACAGGGAGCTTGTCAGGCTGCTGTTAAATGACGTGCCTAAGCTTCCGTTTCCCAACCAGTATCTGGAAATCGCCAAAGCAGATTTTGAGGCCGTGGGATTTGAGACCCTGGAGGCGGAAGAAGCCTTTCGCCCCATAAAGTTTTGGGACGTGGGGGCCCTTGTGTGGTTTGCCCGGATTATTGAGTGGGAATTTCCGGGATTTTGTGTCAGCGATTGTCTGGACAACCTTTATCATGCCCAGGAGATTTTGGAAAAAAACGGGGTAATAGAGGGGACGATCCATCGGTTTTTGCTGGCAGTCAGAAGTAAAAAATAGTCAATCAACCCGGAGGCAGAACATGAACAGTCAGGAAGAGATCAAGATCATCCACACCACAGGCCGGAACAACTGCGGAGGCCGGTGTATTATCCACGCCCATGTGCGGAACGGAAAAATAGAGAAGCTGGCCACAGACACCAAAGACCAGGCCGGGGACCAGATTCCCCTGACTGCCTGCGTCCGGGGGCTTAATTATCACAAGACATTTCTGGGGGAGGACAGGCTTCGCTATCCCATGAAGCGCACAGGGGAGAGAGGCGAAGGGAAATTTCAGCGGATAACCTGGGAGGAGGCCGTGGACACCATCGCGTCGGAGTGGGTGCGGATCCGGGATACCTACGGCCCCGGCTCCCGGTATGTCAACTACGCCACAGGAGTCAGCGCCCTCATGAGGGGGAACAGCCTGGCCAAGCGGCTTTTAAGCCTGGACGGCGGATTTCTGGATTATTATAATTCCTACAGCACTGCCTGTATCCGCCAGGCCACCCAGCTGATGTACGGAACCTGTGAGGTGGGAAACTGTCTGGAAGACTGGCTCAATACCAACCTGATCATTCTGTGGGGCCACAATCCGGCGGAGACCAAATTTGACTGCGGCACTATGTACTACCTGAAAAAGGCCAAAGAAAAGGGCATCCCCATCATTGTGGTGGATCCAAGAAAAAATGACACGGTTCTTCAGCTGGGGGCGGAGTGGATCCCCATACGCCCTGCCACGGACAGCGCCATGATGGACGCCATGGCCTATGTGATCGTGAACGAAGGGCTGTGGGATAAAGAATTTACGGACAGGTGCTGTCTGGGATTTGACCGTGACCACATGCCGGAGGGAATCGACGGTTCGGAGAGCTATCTTTCTTATGTTTTGGGGGAGAAAGACCACACGCCGAAGACTCCCCAGTGGGCGGAGGCAATCACCGGAGTCAGGGCGGAGGTGATCCGCAGCCTGGCCGTCCGGTACGGCAGGGCAAAGCCAGGGGCGCTGATCCAGGGCTACGGCCCTCAGCGCCACGCCTGCGGGGAACAGATCGCCAGAGGCGGGATCATGCTGGCGTGTCTCACAGGTAATGTGGGAGTCGGCGGCGGCTGGGCCAGCGGAGCGGCGGACTGCAGCCGCCACAAAAATCCGTCCTTTCCCCAGCCGAAAAATCCCTACGGCATGAAGATTCCTGTGTTTCTGTGGACAGAGGCAGTGGTGCGGGGCCATGAGATGACAGAACTTGACGGTGTGACGGCGGACGGTGGGAGCAGGGGAAACGCCGGTGGGACAGGAGCGGCCGGAGGGTGGGAAGCCGTCGGAGGCAGCGGAGTCACGGGAGCCGGAAAAATGATCGAAGGCAGCAGAATCTTTCAGGATCAGGAACATTTTACAGAAGCCGGCACCTCTGAAACTCCGCCGCTGCACCTGGCAAGCGATATCAAAATGATTCTCAACCTGGCAGGCAACTGCCTGATCAACCAGCACAGCGACATCAACCGCACGTCCCGGATTTTAAAAGACACATCCAAGTGTGAATTTATCGTGTGCAGCGACATTTTCATGACAGCCAGCGCCAGGTACGCGGACATCCTGCTCCCAGGCGTATCCATGTTTGAGTGCGAAAATATCACCCTGCCCTGGCAGTACGGGGATTTTCTGGGCTTTGGCAATCAGGTGATAGAGCCCTTGTATGAGTGCCGCTTTGAATATGACTGGCTGTGTGAGGTGGCGGAAAAAATCGGCCTTGGCCGGGAATTTTCCCTGGGAAGAACGAAAGAACAATGGCTGGAAGCCATATACGGGGAACTGCGAAAAACAGAACAGGAACTTCCGGAATATGAGGAATTTAAGAAGGCGGGAATTTACCGCTACAAAAATAATCCTCATGTTATTGCATTTGAAAAAGAGCGCAGTGACCCAAAGACATATCCCTTCCCCACAGAAAGCGGGAAGATTGAGATCTTTTCTCCAAAAGTCTACCGGACCAAATATAAAGACTTTTTCCCGGCTATTCCCCGGTACGTGGAGCCGCCGGAGGGCGCGGGGGATGCCCTGGCGCAGAAATATCCCCTGCAGCTCATCGGATGGCACACCAAGAGAAGGTGCCACAGCATCCACGATAATAACCAGGCCATGGAGAAAGTGGATCCTCAGATGCTGTGGATGAACCCGGAAGATGCCGGGGCAAGAGGCTTAAAAGACAGTGATATGGCCTTTGTGTGGAATGACAGAGGGCGGATGAAAGTTCCCGTGAAGGTGACGGACAGGATTATGGCCGGCGTGACGGCCCTTTCCCAGGGCGCCTGGTATCGGCCGGACAAAGACGGCACAGACCTGGGAGGTTCTGTCAATGTGCTCACATCCCTAAAGCCTACCCCCTATGCGAAGGGGAATCCGCAGCATACGAATCTGGTGGAAGTGGGGAGGGCGGAGTAGGTGGGGCATGGGTGTACAGTCGAAAAATGAATAATCGGGGATAAAGTATGCATGATGAGTGCAGCTGTTTATTATAATCTTACAACTTACAGACCAGATGCTGTGGATGTGGCAATTGCAAGAAAAGCAAAGGTCTCATCTCTTCCGGATTGGCTGGAAGTTAATCTGTATTACTATACGGATAAAAGATTTGAACTTGGAATAGAGACAGTTGCTAATGGAAAGAATCATTTCCGCATTTATGATATTGAAAAAACGGTCGTTGATATAGTTTTCTATCGTGAGGAAGGTTGGTGTAGAGGAAACAAAAGAGATTCTTACCAATTATCTAAGGAGAAGAGATAGAAATCTTAATTGGCTTGTGCGTTATGCAGAGCTGATGAAGTGCGGAGATATTATGAAAATTTACCTGGAGGTGCTTGTATAATGAACGCTGCGTCAGCAATAAAAACCCCCACACCCCCATATACAGACGACATAGCCGGATACCTGCTGTCCGGCGGCAAAAACCGCCGTATGGGCGGCCGCAAGAAGCTGTTTTTAGAATACAACCACACCCCCTTTTACCGCCATATCCTGACAGGAATGTCCCCTTTAAACACCATATACCTGTCCGTAGACACCCCGGAGCCCTACAAGTCCGTGGGCCTTCCCCTTATCACAGACAGATACCCAGAGACAGGCCCTCTGGGCGCAGTCTGCACCGGCCTGGAGATTTGCCATGAGCAGGCCCTTTTCGTCGCGGCATGCGATATGCCCTTCTTAGACGAAAACATCACAGAACAGCTTATAAAAGAATACAGACAGCACCCGGGGATCACCATAACCGAATCCGACGAAACCCCTCTTCCGTTTCCCGGAATTTATCCAAAAGAAGCGCTCCCCATATTTCTCAACCAGTTAAAGACAGGAAGGCGAAAGATGATGGAAGCCATCAAAAAAGCGGGATACAGAGCCATAACCCTTGAAAAAGGAAACGCCGCCGGCATCAACATCAACACCCCCGGCGAGTACCGGAGGCTGACAGAACCAACCCCGTTTATCTTCGCCGTAAGCGGCTATAAAAATTCCGGTAAGACCACACTGCTTACCAGTCTGATCCCTGAACTGAAACGCAGAGGATACAAGGTAGCTGTCATCAAACACGACGGCCATGACTTTCAGAGTGACGTTCCGGGAACCGACAGCTTCCGTTTCCAGGAGGCAGGAGCCTTCGGGACAGCCGTATACTCATCCAAACGGCTGATGATCACAAAAGAATACAAGGAGCCGGACGAAAAGATGCTCATAAAAGCTTTTGGGGAGGCGGATATCATTTTGATCGAAGGGCTGAAAGACAGCAGTTACCCTAAATATATCTGCGATTATCCAAACCAGAAGCCCATATCCGCCGTGGAACTGGCGGATAGGATTGAAGCCCTGAAAGGAGAAAAACCTCTATAGCGCAAATACATTCAAACAGCGAACCATCGTCATCCTGTCCTCTATATAAGTGAAGGGCAGGGTGGCATTTCTGTATTAAATTCAATATTGGGTAAGATAAAAGATTCAAATATGTTATTTAACAAAATGTAAGATAATTTATTCAGATAGTTCACTTCCTATGTATTTTGAGGATAAGATATAACAGTTATTAAATGCTATAAAAAGTGCCTTTTCAGAATTCCGGCTTGAATTTTTCCGTTTTCAGCTCCACAACAACATAACAATGAAGACGGACAATCAATTCCATTTGGCTTACAGGCTGTAAGCCATTTTCATTGGAGTTATAAAATTTGTACCAGTAACGTATACTTTTCAAATTTTGCACCGAAAACCCTGACATATTGGAAAAAGTATTCCGTAAATCCTTGCTCATTGTCGCAAGAAACGCTTCTCCCCCATTTCGCATTTTCTGCTTAGCAACAATATCTCTGCCTATATCCCAATACAAATCGAGCAGTTCATAATTTACCTTAACAGAAGCTTTTATATTCCTCCAATCAGTATATCCTGTCGCATGTATGTATATGTGCTTATCATTTTACTATATATAGATGAATTTTTCCACTATCTCAAATGAAACAGCGGCATCTGCCTTACGTCAATGCCGCTGTCAAGAGTAATTATAAAATTATAAATCAACTCTGAAACTCCAGGACTGTACGCCCGTCCAGTAAGGCATCACTCTCCCGCCGCCGCGTTATGTCCGGCGATCCGTCCGAACACCGTAATATCCGCAATGGCGTCAGACCCGAGGCGGTTGGTTCCATGGATATCTCCGGTCACCTCACCGGCAGCGTAAAGACCGGGGATCACCTCATTCTCCGTAGTCAGAACCTGAGCCTTGGTATTGATCTTCAACCCGCCCATGGTGTGATGGATCGCAGGCGTAGTCTTCATAATGTAATACGGCCCGTCTCCAAAGGCGGTCAGTTCCCCTCTCTTGTTAAACTCCAGGTCCTTCCCGTCCGCACAGTACTGATTATATCGGTCAATGGTAGCCTGCAGCTCCTTGGCGTCAATCCCGAAATGGGCGGCAGCCTCCTCCACGGTATCCGCCTTTACAAGAATCCCACGTTCAATCAGATTGTCATACTCTTTTTTGTGGCTGGCATTAACGCCGGACGCCTGCATACTGGCCTCATCCCAGAACATGTAGGAAACGCCGCCGGTCTGGGCCTTCACAGCCATGGAAATAACATCCCGCCGTTCCAGCTCCTCAACAAAACGCTTGCCCTCCAGGTTCACCAGGATCGCCCGTCCCTCCAGACGGACATCCCCCACATACAGGAGAGTTCCCGTCTCCGGGTCACAGGTAGGATAGGTCTGGATATACTGCATATCAACAGTCTGAGCACCCAAAGCCTCTGCCATAACAATACCGTCCCCGGTGCTTCCCACAGAGTTGGTGGAGAGGATCTTCTCATCCATATCCGGGTTGTTGGCAATACGCATCTCCAGGTTAGAGCCGAAACCGCCTGTAGCCAGGATCACGCCTTTGGAAGCATTGTAGGTAATATCCTGTCCGTCGCACTGGGCCTTTACGGCAGTCACCTTGCCCTCTGTCTGCACCAGCTCCACAGCTGCTGTGTTGGTGTGGATCTCAACGCCCAGGGATTCCGCCTTTGCCTGAAGCTTTTCAATCAGCTCCACGCCGCTGGCATTCAGCGGAACGAGAGAACGCTTCACAGAATGGCCTCCAAAGAACAGCATATAATCCTCAAACTGAACCTTCACATCATCCCGCAGCCAAATCGCCGCGTCCATGGCATTGTCAGCCAGAACACGAACCAGCTCCGGGTCATTCTCATTATCACCGCCTGCCAGAATATCCTCATAGAACTGGTCGGCGCTGTCATCAATGCCCTCACCCTCCTGGAGCCAGTTGCCCGGAGCAGCCATTTCGCCGCCGGAGATCAGGGTATTACCGCCTGTGTTGTTCATCTTCTCAACCACGATAACCTTCGCGCCGTCCTCAGCCGCCGTGATGGCAGCAGAGAGGCCAGCGCCGCCTGCGCCTACCACAATCACATCCGCGTCATAGTGGTCTGCCTTCTCCTCCGCAGCCGCTGCGGCCTTTGCCACCAGCAGGTCCGAAGCAGCCCCCGTCTTCTCAAAAGCATTGTTTACAGCCTGAAGAAATCCCGTAGAAGAAAGCGTGGCGCCGGACACCATGTCCACGTCAATCTGATTGGTGGCGATCATGGTCTCACGAAGCTTGTCCATAGCGTCTGCGTACCCCGGAGTCTCCTGGTGCTCCAGCACCTTGATGTCCGTGATCTCAGAATCCTTGATGGTCAGCTCAACCTTGATGGTTCCGCCTTTGCCTGTGCCTTCACCCTCATACGTCCCGTCCGGAATGCCGGCAACTTCGGTCTCCGCAGCCGTCGCTTCCGTCTGGGCTGCTGTGGTCGTCTCCGCAGCCGTCGCGGAAGTTTCGTCGGGCGCGGAACCGGAGCACGCGGTCAGAGAAAGGACCAGCGCGGAACTTAAAAGGATGCCTGTCAATCTTTTCATAATGTTCCCTCCATTTTTTATAAAGATTGTGATTCATTTAACACAAATAGTATAGTATAATAATGGAAAAATGTATTTGGAGTATCTTTCGGGAATTTGCACTTTTACGAACAGAAATGAATTTGAGGTACAGTTATGAGATTGCAAAACAGGATTCTGATTTTATTTTCCCTGCTGTTCACAGTGGGATTTCTCTTTCTGACATTCTTCTCCGCCAATGCCATTGAGAGGACCAACCGGAACATGGTGGATGCTTTTTCTACCCAGTCCTTTGAATTCAAATCCCAGGAGGTGGGCCAGTGGCTGGGACAGCGCCTGACAGAGCTGCGGGTTATTGCCATGAATGAAGCCTTGCAGGAGGGAAATGTTGAAGAAGCGATTCCCTACATTTCCCGCCTCAACGAAAACATCGGGACTCAGTACGGCAATGAGTGGGGAACCTTTGCCGTGGGCTACACCGACGGCATCGGCTGGGTCAGCCCCAGGCAGTATATCGACATATCCGCCAGAGAATACTTTCACGAGGCCATGAAAGGGGAGCAGGAATACGTGCTGTCAGCCCCTGTGATCTCCCGGACCGACCAGGCGGAGATCTCCCTGATCTGCTACCCCCTGCGGGATCAGAGGAACCAGGTATACGGCTTCCTCAACGCCGCCATCTCCCTGGAAAAGCTCCATGAGATCGTGGCAGAGCTGGACTTTTACAACGGCCAGTCCTGGATCATGGACCCTGAGGGCAGCATCTATACCCGCTCCGGCGCGGATGAGAAAGCCGTGGAAGTCCTTTTGCCGGAGCTTACCAAAAACCAGAAAGGCAGTCTGGACATGGAAAATGGGGCGGCCACCGTATTTTATACCCGGATTCCCTACACGAAACAGTGGTATCTCTGCACGTCCATCGAAAATTCCCAGCTTATGGAGGACACGAGACACCTTACCGTGAAACTGTCCATAGTCCTTCTGATCGTTATGATCCTTTTGTTCCTGTGCAGCATGCTGGTGTCCCGAAGCATCACAAATCCCATCGGAAAAATGGCGGAGGCCATGAAAAAAGTGGAGACAGGGGACTGGGAGGTCAGCCTGCAGATGAAAGGCCGGGACGAGATCGCCCGGCTGTCCCGGTCCTTTGATCAGATGGTGCAGAAAGTCCACAGCCTGGTGCTGAAGACAGCGGAAAACGAGCGGGAGAAGCGGAGGGCGGAGCTGAGAGTCCTTCAGGCTCAGATCAACCCCCATTTCCTGTACAACACCCTGGACACCCTCCAGTACAAGGCCTACGACACCGGGGATGAGGAGATGGTGACCATGATCAGCTCCCTGTCCGCGTTTTTCCGGATCTCATTAAGCCGGGGCAGGGAGATCATCCCCCTGGAAAAAGAGCTGGAACACGTGGAAAGCTACCTGAAAATCCAGAAGATTCGGTTCCAGGATGTGTTGTCCTACGACATTCAGGTGAAGGTAACGGACTCCTTCCAGGTCCTGAAGCTGATCCTGCAGCCGCTGGTGGAAAATGCCATCCAGCACGGCATCAAGCCCAAGATGGCGCCGGGAACGATCCATATCCGGGTGATGCAGGCGGAGGCGGGAGCGGAACAGATATTTGCCCGGCTGTCCTATGCTGTCCCAGGGAAGCAGGCGGCAGCCGCCGGAGCGTCTGATGAAGATGCAGGGAAACAGCAAAAGGATTCAGCGGTCGGAACACTCCATGATGCCCCGGAAAATCAGAAGGCGGGAACGGCAGCCCAGCCGCCCCGTCAAATCACGGACAGAAAAAAGACATGTCTGATACTGGAAGTGGAGGACGACGGCGTAGGTCTGACAGAAGCCCGTCTGGGCGAACTGAGAAGAGAGCTCCACCAGGGAACAGCCGGAAAAAGCTACGGCCTCATTAACGTAAACAACCGCATCCGTCTTCTCTACGGGGAAGACGCGGGAATAACGATACAGTCCCGAGAGGGAAAAGGCACCTGTGTAACCATTATCCTCACACAGCTGACCCGGGAGAAGACGGAGGAGAATTATGATTGATATCGTAATCTGTGACGACGAGGTGATCTTGCGAAACGGCCTCAAGTCCTGGGTGGAGAAATCAGGTCTCCCCTTAAAAGTAAGCGGAACAGCGGGAAACGGCCCCCAGGCACTGGAGCTGATCGCAAAGCAGAAACCTTTCATCGCCCTAATGGACGTCAATATGCCGGGAATGGCAGGCCTGGACGTTATCGAGGAGATTCAGAACCGGGGAATCGGCACCAGGTTCATCATCATATCCGGCCACGACGAATTTCAGTACGCCAGAAGAGCCTGCCATCTGGGCGTGGTGGACTACCTGTTAAAACCCATTGACAGAGGGGAGCTGGTGGAACTTCTCAAAAAAGTGCTGGAGCAGATACGCAAAGAGCAGCTGACCCAGAAAGTCTTTGTGGAAAAAGAAGACACCACCAAGGAAAAGATTCTGGGGTACATCCAGGACCATTTCACAGAGCAGCAGTTTTCCCTGAGACAGCTGGCAGAAGAATTCCATTTGTCCCAGTCCTATGTCACCAGGCTCATCAAGCAGGAGACAGGAAGCTCCTTTTCAGAACTTCTTACTAGAATGCGCATCGACAGAGCCGTATCCCTTCTGGTCCAAAGTCCGGACATGAAGCTGGTGGAGATCGCGGAGCGGACAGGATTCGCCAGCCAGCACTATTTTTCCAGGGTATTTAAAGAGAAAATCGGTTTCTCTCCGGCAGACTATCGGGAATATATCCGGAAGAATCCTTGACAAACATCCGCTTCACTGCTATGCTGTGAAATAGTAAATGTTAAAATATTATCAAGAAAAGGAGACAGACTCAAATGGGAATTTTCGACGGTAAAACAGCCATTATCACCGGAGGAGGAAAGGCCAAATCCATAGGCTACGGGATTGCCACGGCCTACGCCAAAGAAGGCGCCAACCTGGTTCTCACAGGGCGCAATGAGCAGAAACTTCTGGACGCCAAGGAGGAGCTGGAGCGGCTCTACGGCATAAAAGTCCTGGCGATGCAGGCGGAGGTAACGCCGGACGATGAGGCCGAGGACCGGGTAAAAGAGGTGGTGAAGACCACCATAAAAACTTTCGGCCGCATCGACGTGCTGATCAATAACGCCCAGGCGTCCGCATCCGGCATCCCCCTGTCCATGCAGACCAGGGATCACTTTGACCTGGGGATCTACTCCGGTCTGTACGCCACATTTTACTATATGAGAGAATGCTATCCCTACCTGAAAGAGACCCAGGGGTCAGTCATCAACTTCGCCTCCGGAGCCGGCCTGTTCGGCAATGCGGGACAGTGCTCCTACGCGGCGGCCAAGGAGGGCATCCGGGGACTTTCCAGGGTGGCGGCCACAGAGTGGGGCAAGGACAATATCAATGTCAACGTGGTCTGCCCCCTGGCCATGACCTCCCAGCTGGAGAACTTCAAGGCCTCCTACCCCGAGGCTTACGAGAAGAATCTGAAGGCCGTTCCCATGGGCCGGTTTGGCGACTCGGAGAATGACATCGGGCGGGTGTGCGTACACCTTGGCTCCCCTGATTTCAAATACATGTCCGGGGAGACCATCACCCTGGAAGGCGGCATGGGCCTGCGTCCATAGAAAAAGGGAGACCAAACGCCTCTTTAACACAGCGGACATCCTTTGCATATGATATAGCAAAAATCATAATAGGTGTGGCAAAGGGGGATTACCTATGGACAATCAGCTGATATGGAAAGAGGAGTTTAAGACCGGAGTAAAGATCATTGACGAGGCACACGAGAAACTTTTCAGGATCATCAACAAGCTTTTTTTCCTCAGCGCGGAAGAAAAGCGGAGCATGAGGGCATGCCAGGAAGGAATCAAATACTTCAAAGAACATGCGTTGAAACACTTTGAAGATGAAGAAAAATACATGGAACTGATCGGCTACAAAGAGCTGGAGACCCACAGGCGGGTTCACAGGGACTTTCGGGATGACACGCTTCCCGCTCTGGAGAAGGAGCTGCGCCGCACGGATTACTCTGCCGAGGCAGTCAGACATTTCCTGGCGGTCTGCGCCGGGTGGCTCATCGGACATACCCTGACAGAGGACAGGGCCATCACGGGACAGACTGCCAGCAAATGGGCCAACCTTTTGCCGGAGGAAGAGCTGCAGGCCATGAAAGAGGTTATCCTGGAGCTTTTAGGCAGTATGTTCCACCTGAAAGCCAGGGTTATCAGCGAAGCCTACGGAGGTGAAAAATTCGGCAAAGGCATCTACTACCGCCTGGTCTACAGCAGGGAGCAGGACGACGAGAAGTGGGAGGTCATCCTGGTATTCGAGGAAAAAGTTCTTCTGGGTACTGTGGGAAAACTGATGGGCGTCAGATCCGGCAGGCTGGACGTGATGTTCATGAACGCGGTCCGGTACACGGCCAGCCAGTTTACAGGCCATGTCATGGACTATGTACCGGCCATAAGCACATACGAGATGACAGAGGAAAGCTTCCTGACCTACGAGCAGTTCCAGAATATTCTGGAGAAAGAGAATCCCCAGATCAGCCTGCTGTTTAACACCAGTCAGGGATACTTTGCCTTCTGCGTCATTGCGCCCCACTCCCTTTTAGAAGACGCGGGGACTCCCCTGAAAGTACACAACGAGCTGTCCGAGATTGAGAAATATCTTAAAAAGAGGGAGGATTCCAGGCAGAAGATCCTTGTAGTTGACGACTCCATCACCATCCGGCAGGGCATCAAGCAGCTGCTATGCGTAAACTACGATGTCTCCGTGGCCAGCTCCGCCACCTCCGCCATCCGGGCCATCACCCTGAACCGGCCCGACCTGGTTCTGCTGGACTACGAGATGCCGGTCTGCGACGGAAAGCACGTATTTGAGATGCTCCGGGCTGAGGAGGAATTTGCCGACATCCCCATCATTTTCTTGACCAGCAAGGGCGACGAGGAGATCGTCACAAAAATACTGTCTCTAAAGCCGGAAGGGTATCTGCTGAAATATCTGAAATCTACGGAGATTAAAAGGCGGATCGACGAGTATCTGAGGGAGAGAGTAAAAAAGACCAGATAGTCCGCGCGAACAGATCCGCCGAATAGGTCCGCCCGAAAAACACAGCATAAAGAAATTTGTCCAAACATATTCCGCAATTCCCCCGCATATGCTGTAAAAAACAGTTTCAGGGGGAAAACCTTGAAGGAGTATATCGAGGAACGTGCGGTGGCCATTGCCAATTACATCATAGACCACAACGCCACGGTGCGGCAGACGGCGAAAAAGTTTGGGATTTCCAAGTCCACAGTCCACAAGGACGTCACGGAAAGATTAGAAGATATCAATCCTTCTTTAGCTGCCCGCGCCAGGGTGGTGCTGGACGTGAACAAATCGGAGCGCCACATCCGGGGCGGCTTGGCCACCAGGGAGAAATATCAGCACAGGCTGGCCATCTGCAGCAGGGAGGAAGAGTAAAGTTTGAGGAGCCACTGGCAGAGTGGCTCTTTTATTGTACACGGGGGCGGAAAAGAAATGTGGCCGCCCCAGCGGCCATGCGCCGGTCCCCTATTCCATTAGATATGTATGAAGTTGCGGAAACAGGCTATATTTAATTTAGAATCTATACTGACCTAAAGGAGGGGGATAGAATTAATGGGAAAATCCTCCGCGGTTCAGATGCTGTGTGCCTATTATGATAAAACCTGTGATTCGGCCAGCCTTTTTGATGATCTGGATGTTGTGGAGGGGCCGCCATGCTGTGGATAGCCAAGGGAAAGTTTTGGGCCATGCTGTGAGCCATGGTGTAGGGAATGATGGACCACAATCCGGGAATGGAGAAAAAGCCGGTATTGACGGACACAAAGGAACGCTGACCGCCAGTGTGATTTTGATGACAACTCTTATGGGAACATTCACGCTGACCGGGTGGCTGTTCATTACGAAATCCATAGGGCTTTTGTAGAATTTTGGATATGCAGCAAGGATGTGACAAAAATATCTTTCTATAATCCCTTTAGAGTGATATAATGGAAAAAGCAATTCGAAAACCAATGCGAAAGGGGAATGAGGAACTATGAGAAGGTTCAGAAACACAATGATGTCCGCATTGATAGGTGCGGCGGCGGCAGTCATGATGACGATACCCACATTTGCTATTGACAGTGATATCGTTATCATCCACACCAATGACACCCACTGCGGGATTGAGGAGAATCTTGGCTTTGAAGGGGTGGCGGCTTATGAAAAGCAGATGAAAGCATTAACGCCTTATGTGACTCTGGTGGACGCAGGCGACGCGATCCAGGGAGCGCCTGTAGGAACTCTGTCAGAGGGCGGGTACATCATCAGCCTTATGAATCAGGCAGGCTATGATTTTGCCATTCCGGGAAACCATGAATTTGATTACGGAATGAGCCGGTTCTTAAAGCTTTCCACAACTCTGGACTGCGGTTACTATTCCTGCAATCTGGTCAAGGGGCCGTCAAAGCAGCTGGTATTTAAGCCATACAAGATCATTAATTATGATGATGTGTCTGTGGCTTATGTAGGTGTGACGACACCGGAGAGCATTACAAAATCC
Source organism: uncultured Hungatella sp. (assembly GCA_910588505.1). Classification (GTDB taxonomy): domain Bacteria; phylum Bacillota; class Clostridia; order Lachnospirales; family Lachnospiraceae; genus UBA3402. Next base: position 106,474 of record CAJUPQ010000001.1, read on the forward strand.
AATCCTACTAATTTCCAAAATGGGACAGGTGGCTATATCTACAGCCTGTGCGAGGATGCGGATGGTCAGAGCCTTTACAGGCAGGTACAGGATGCTGTTGACGCCGCAAGAAGCGAAGGCGCGAATTTTGTAATTTTGGTGGGGCATCTTGGCAATGAAGGAGTGACGGAGAAGTGGACATCAAAGAGCGTGATCGCCAACACCAACGGCATTGATGCAGTGATTGACGGCCACTCTCACGAGACATTTACGGAGAGAGTTCCTAATAAGGACGGAGCGCTGGTTCCCTTAGCTCAGACCGGTACAAAGTTTGCCAATATCGGAAAGATAACCATTACGCCGTCAAAGGAGATTCGTCTGGAGCTGGTGGATGCCGTGACTGCCCAGGATGGAACAGCTGCATCCGACCCTGAGATGAAAGACCTTATCACAAGGATCAAATCTCAGTATGAGGCATCCTTGAAGACTGTGCTTGGCCACACAGATGTGAAACTGACATCCACAAATCCTGATACAAATCTCCGCGCAGTAAGAAATGCTGAGACGAATCTGGGAGATTTCTGTGCGGATGCCTTCCGGGTACTGCTGGGAACGGATATTGGAATCATGAACGGCGGCGGGATCCGCGGCAGCATCGACGCTGGCGATATCACATATGAGGATGCGCTGAACGTATATCCATTTGGCAATATGATCTGCGCGGTTGAGGCTACGGGACAGCAGATAAAGGATGCTCTGGAGATGGGCGTCAGCCTTTATCCGGAGGAGAGCGGCGGATTTATCCATGCTTCCGGCCTTACATACACCATAGACAGTTCCATTCCTTCCAGCGTCAGAACCGACGAGAGACGTAATTTTACAGGGGTGGCCGGGGAATACAGAGTAAAAGATATCCTGGTGAATGGAGAGCCCATTGATCTGGAGAAGACTTACACAGTGGCAAGCCACAATTACTGGCTCAAATCCGGCGGTGACGGAATGAGCATGTTTGTCAACTGTCCGGTTGTCAGAGACGATGTTATGGTGGACGTGGACACCATCACCACCTATATTCAGGATCACCTTGGCGGTGTAGTAGGAGAAGAGTACGGCAATCCCCATGGACAGGGAAGGATAACGATAAAGTAGTGGATTTATACACATAAAAATCATAGCTCCGTTGAGATTGGATTCAGTTTTTGAGTCTGATTTCAGCGGAGCTTTTTTGGGGAGATGGATTGAAGCGGCAGTACAATGACATGAGGTGAGAAATGCCGTGTCTATGCGGGTTTCTGGCTCTCTGGAAAAGATTTTACCCCAATAAATACCCTGATTTGAAAATTTAATGCCCTGGTGGAGGCCTGGAGGGAGAAAGGCACTCAATACCTTAGATGGTATCGGGTGCCTTTTATTGTTTACGCAAATGGCAATTATTTATCAGGAAGTTTCATAAAACTATCACCAATTTTAGTATCAAATGTTTCATCAGTATGTAGAGGATTTGGAGAGCTATCTTTAATTTTTACGTTATAACGATTTAAGACACCTTCTTTCCAGGATTTATATGGCTCTTCCCAATATTCAACCTTTTCTTTAATTTCTAAGAAAGTTTTCCATTCCTTTAATATTTTATCAATTATTTCATCACCAAAACCTATCCCCTGTGACACTACGGTATCAAACCTATAACCAAATGGCGCTGGCTCATACATACCATCAGATACATCACTAGCCATTATATCTATAATATCTATATTAAATAATTCTCCTAAAGAAAATAGAAGCCTGAATATGTCTGAGTATGTTTCGAATTTATTTTCTACGTCTTCCTGCTGAATTTGTACCCCAACTAACCAATCTATAGATACTTTAAAATGTTCAGCAATATTATACAGCTTATCAACTGGGGGGAAATCCTTTTTATCTGGGTTGAGATATTTTGATATAGTCCCCTCTGTACACCCCATAATAGCGGCAATTTCCTTTTGTTTTATTCCTTTTGTGATTTCAGAAAGATTTTTTATAAATATTTCTTTTTTTAACATTTTATCCACTTAAAGCTTTATAAATTTGATATTTTTGCTATAAAAACATTTCTATATTTGAAATAGAAATTTCTTTCCTATAATGCTATCATAATAGTAACACATGAACATGTGATAATCAAGCATTATTTAAACAAAGATAAACGAAAAAGGAGATTGAACAATGAGAATGAGAGCAATAAGCACAGTATCAGGACAAAGCAGTCTGATGGATACGGAGGAATTACGGGCCTATACCAATCTTGGGCGTAACAAGGCTATGGAGTTAGGTGACGAAATTGGAGCCAGGGTTAAGATTGGGAAGCGTGTCCTCTGGGATAGAGTAAAGATTGATAAGTACCTGGATTCACTGTCAGGAGAGAAGTAAGGAAAGGGATTAGATAATGGCTGATGTGAAATGGATTAAAATCACAGTCAACATTTTTGATGATGAAAAAATTCTCCTGATAGAATCCCTTCCAGATGCGGACGCAATCATTGTAATCTGGTTCAAGTTACTTTGTCTTGCGGGAAAACAAAATAATCATGGTGTGTTCATGCTAAATGATTCAATCCCGTACACGGATGAAATGCTTGCCACGATTTTTAGACGTAAAGTAACCACGGTAAAAATGGCTCTGGAAACATTTGAGCGGTTCGGGATGATCGCCCGCATTGATGGGGCTGTCACAATCCCTAAATGGGGCAAGCACCAGAGCCTTGACCAACTGGAGAATCGTCAGGAGTATATGAGGGAATATATGCGGGATTACCGCCAAAAACAGGAAGGGAGAATCCCTCCAGACCTCCATCAGAATATCCTCACATCTATGTAGAAAGAATTGAGACTGGTAACTATTAACTGTATAAATGGGAAGGGATGGAGAGGGAGCCCTCTTAGAAATCATCCTGCATCTATATCAAAAAAGAATAAGTCTATAGCCTGTTCTGACTGGCTATAAACTTATTATACGAGGAGGGATTGCCAATGTGTGTTACATACCCTGACTTGATTCAGGTTGGAATATTCATTTGCGCCCTTGTGGGACTATGTTACACGGTCTTCAGGGGAAGAAAATAGCCGCCACTACTGCCAATAGTGACGGCTGAACCGTAAAAAGTTTAGTTTAACTGTTGAGGGTAGGCCGCTTCTCTGGCTTCCCTTTTCAATTCCCAATATACCATATCTTCCGGAGGATTTCAAGCCGGATGCCCCGATAATTCACAATAAAATATCCAGGAGGCAGCAGGGACCATGGAGCCCGGGGACACTCACGGACAAATGGCTGTGAGTGCCTTCCAGATCAGGCAAGCAGTTGAACCAGGGGAGCTGAAGGAGTTCGAGAGGTAAGGCCCAAATTGGCGTAGCCAAACCAACCACAACCAGATGGTAGTCGTAAAAAACACTTACGGGGAAGCCCAGCGGAAAATTGCTCTCGGCCTTGCCGGCAAAAGTCGTATGTCCGTGGCATGCGTCCGAAAAACGGATAGGGAAATCATTGATGAATGTTAGCAAATGTTAGTCTGAAAAAAGTTTTATGCTACTTTTCCTTCAAGGCTAAGCGGTAAAAGATGTTTTCGGGGATGAAATCATCTTTCGCAACTTCCTGCGAAAATGCAATTCTTCAAGATATTTGCTTACTGTCTCCCACCTAACGTACTCATTGCTACTCGCTGCTGTTGGCAGCAATATTATTGCAAGTTCTTCCATTTCGCTGCAACTCGCCGCAACCCGCCGTAGATGTTATTAAATGTTATCATTTTGACGCCTGCTGCCACACTGTTAACGGAGGGTTGAAGCGTGAGCGAAGCATGAGAAATCATGAAAATGCTCATCTTGGAGCGGGTTCAAGTTGTGCCCACTTATGGGTATACCATGTGCGCCAAACACGGACATATTCATACGTCGTACGAAATCGCAATGATTGAGTCAGCCGTACGAAATCCGTACGATTGTGGGGCTTTGTCTGAAAAGCGTACGAAGGACAAATGTCCGTGGTTAAGCCCAATCCAGATGTGGCTGGGGGCCAAATGTCGTTAAGTTCATGTGGAAAATATGCGAATGTTAAGCCCTGTGGTTGGCGGTTCGCAAAACCGACGAAACAAAATGCCGCTCCGGCAGCAGGAAGCGCCACACAGAAAATAAAACCGTATCAACTTGTGGGAGATGTGGAAGGCATATGCGCATGTAACGGTGTCCGAAAACAACCATTGAAGTGGCTTAAACTTAACAAAACTTAACATTTTTCCGCATAAGAGCCGTGCTGCCCTTCAAGAGAATGGGAGTAATTCTCTCCTGATTAACCGTTCTTCGCCAATTTGTGTGCGAAAGGCAATTAGCAAAGAGCAAAATTGCGCTGTCCGAGACTGCCCATCTAACTATGGTCGAAAGTGCATTTTAGGCTCTTGACAGGATAACGCTTTGTTATTGGTCTGCCTTCTTCCCAGATTTGGGAAGTGCTGACCATCATCAAATTGAGGGCGGTTCCAATGGTTGTTAATGTCACTCACTACGGCGATTCATGGCAATAAATCAAAATGATGTTCTGCCAAATGTGAATGATTCTACCTCCGTAGGTAAAAATACGCTGGTTCAACTTCCGGTGGTTAGCCTGCTGCCCTCCAGGATAACGGGGCCAATCTTGGCCCGGTTAACTGACAACCATTTGGTGGTGAGGTGTTTCCAAGATGACAACACCATTGAGCGTGATACTATACCTCTGGTATGTGCCTGTGCTTTTCCAAAATGGCTGTATTTCCATTTTGTCAGGCAGGGTGGACAATCTTATGGGTAAAGGGCTTAAAGGCCATTTTAGACGTTTTAGACGCTGACAATAGGGATAAACTTTTTCCAGAATGAAAACACTTGGGAATGTTCTTTGAATGATGTCCAGGAAGACAGCAGGCTTATATTTTGCACAAAGAAAAATCCCCCAGGGATGAACCCCAGAGGAACGTTTGAAAAGCTGATTACAGACCTAGAGCCTTGAAATCAATCCATAAATCGTCGTAGATGTTGACTTTGATTTTGTCCTGGAAGGTGTAAGAATCGGCTTTAAAGTCCGTTTCCTCCAGATGGTACACAAAGATTTTCATACTAAGGGGGTCCACAATCCAATACTCCCTCACTCCGGCATCCATGTAAAGGTTCAGCTTGCGTACATAGTCCTGGCTGGAATTGCTGGGAGAAACAATCTCCACAATCCAATCAGGTGCCCCGGTGCATCCCCGATCTGTCAGCTTATTAGGGTCGCAGATAACGCTGATATCTGGTTCCACCACGTTTCTATCATCTTCGGAAAACAGCTTGACGGCGAAGGGGGCCGGGTACACCTTGCAAGGGCCTTTTTTAGAGTTAAGGTAATTGAAAATGGTGTTTGATAAGAACATGAGTATTTCCTGGTGTATCCTGCTGGGAGCCGCCATGTAATAGATTTGGCCGTCTATCAGTTCAGCTCTGACGTTCTCCGGTAGGTTGTAATAATCTTCTTCGGTGTAAATGTTTGTGCGGGCTAATGCTTCTGACATAGGATTCTCCTTTCTGGGGGTGGAATGAATAGTTATGTTTCTGGTGGTTGGGGACTCTGAATCAGGTTCGGGGCTGGAGCTTACCGCCTGTAATTGGGTCAATCCCCATGCGCCGGGTGGTTTCGTCCCTCTTTACCTGTGTTTTAACTGCCCTTGTGACAAACTCCGGAACGGCTTCTCCCGTGCGTTCTGCGGCGTTCTGGGCCTCTTCCAGAGTGTCAGGGGGTAATAGGGTGGTTGTAGCTGTTTGGGGCTGTGCTATGCCTTCTGTGGGCGTTCCTGTGTCTCGCTCTATGGCTTCATCAATGGCCCGGCCTATAAAGCCATTGACGCTCTCTCCGTGGGTTTCTGCGTGAGCTTTGATTTCAGCTTTGCGGCCTTTGGGCATGGTTAATTGTACTAAATCATAATTGTTTTTTCGGTATTTGTTTACCGCTTTTTGCTGTGCTTTTGTCGTTGCCATTTTTCACCTCCAACGAGGCGACTTTTAATTTAGCCACCTCTCCCATTATAAGTTAAATATAACACATTTGTCTATTTCATGCAATATACAAATTTCATAATATATTTCATGAAATATTGTTTATGTCGTAGATTGATATATTTCATGAAATATATTATAATCTAATCAGCAGTTGAGGAAAGGAGCGAAAACAGAATGAAGCAGATAACCAACATGAGAAAAGCTGTTTGCACTATGGCTAATGAATTAAAAAGGGCCGGCTATTCCCTGTCAGATGCTTTCAAAAAGGCATGGCAGAGAGTGAAATTTTCCATGGCCGTCAGAGCCAAAGGGACAAGCTTTGGGAACCGCCAGGAGTGCCTTGGACTCCTTAAACGGTTCAGGCTGGATGATTTAAGCGTAACACTGGAAAAGGAGCCTGGAAATCAGTTTGACAGCAATGCAATACGGATCGTGGTCCATATCCATCCCATTTCCAAAAAGATAATCATTGGATACATACCAAAGGGATTAGCGAGGGAACTTTCCAAGGTAATGATACCGGAGTTGAGGTAAAGGCTAAGCTGCTGGACATTATCGGAGGGTATGGACACAAGGAAACCTTGGGAGCGTTGGTAAACATTGCGATATAAATAAAATGCCCTTACCAGAGCCGCAATCTCTGATAGGGGCCAGTAACCCGATAACCATTCAAAAGGGTACGCAGGCAGTATAACACGCCTGCTGCCCTCTGTAAAGAGAGGATTTGGACGAAATGCATAGATTGAACATTGACAAGGAAAGCCCGGAGTACACAGAGGGCGATCAGGTAACGGCCCCCGGCATGATTGAGGTACTGAACAGAACCCACAATATTGCCTTAGTCAGTCAGGAGGCCGTACCAGAAAGACTAAAGGGCCATACCCTGATTGTATATTTACCAGAAAGAGATTTCATTGTCCTGGCTGGGTGGGGAGAAAATACGGCTCTCATTGGAGAGCTGGTGGCGGAGTATCTGGAACTTACCCCTCCCCAGCATGAAAGAGCATTGAAAGCGCCGATTCACATAGGCCTATCAGGTAAGTTGTTGAAGATATGGCAGACACTTGAAGCTATTTACCAGATCAGGAACAAAGACAAAGAATAAGCATAAACAGAAAACACGGCGGGCAGCAGGGGCAATTCCCTTCTGTCCCTGCCAAATGAAAGGAACGTGGCGGAATGATAAAGGATTTACTGAAGACCATGAAAGCCCTGTCATGGAGCTGGTGGGAGAAATCCCTGGTGGACCTCCAGAAGTTTGATCCGGAGTATGAGCAGGCCATGGAGCGGGTTGTGGAGTTTGAGAAGCGATATGAGGACATGGCGCTAAGCGGAGAGAATAGAACGGATATAGATGGCTTTCTGAACGCCTTGGAGGATGTCCAGGAGGCAGAGGTCAATCTGGCGTACCTGGTGGGGATGGCGGACTGCCTCCTGATCCTGGAGAACCTTAAAGATCATCCTGAATGATGCCGTACATGATGAAATCATTCAAAAGAGCCCGGCAGCTGGGGTTAAAGCATTGAAGGAAACAGAAAAGGCCACGAAGACTTATCATAGGGCTTTGACAGAGCAAGAGCAAAAGGATTTCATGCGGGAAATGGAGAGCGATTATTATTATGAGTTCGTGGCCCTTCTCCTGTGTACGGGCATGAGATCAGGAGAGGCAGCGGCTCTCACCTGGAGCGATTTAGACTATAAGCAGAATGTGATCCATGTCACCAAAACAGTCACTTACGACGAGGACGGAATGATAGGTATAGGGAACCCCAAAAGCGAGGCAGGGAAAAGGGATATTCCGCTTAATGATACTATCAAGGGTGTTCTGTCAAGCCAGAGGAAAAAGCTGGGAAATATTCTGCCACTGAAAGATAATCGGGTATTTGTTTCTGTATATGGCAGTGTTGTACATAATCAGGCCATAAATAGAGCGATCAGCGGCGCACTGTCCAGGTTGGAGGCACAGGGACGGCCGATAGAGCGTTTTACAGCGCACGCATTAAGGGATACCTTTGCCACCCGATACATAGAGCAGGGAGGGAGCCCCCAGACTCTAAAGACAATCCCGGGCCACAGCAGCTTAGCCATGACTATGGATCTATATAGTCACGTTTTACCTAACACCAAGCAGCAGGAAATGGACAATTTGAAAATCGTTTTGTAACCACTTGGGCGGCGTTTTACCGCCCTTTTTACTACCCCATTTTTACCCCGATTTCCACCCCAAATAAGAAGAATATCCACATAAATAAAGACGGCGATTGACAAGCCATATAGTAAGCAATGATGTTGAATAATCCCGATAGAATCGGCATTTTTAAGGGGGAACCATGAATCGTGATGAACTGTGATAAAACGTACCTCTTTGAAGTGGCAGTTCAATGACAATAAAGAAATTTTGCGGTATGATAAAATAACATGATACACAGAATAAAGGATACAGATAGATCGTAGAGAAAAGATAGGGATGGAATTTGCCATTCTTTGGAAAGATATGGCATTGAGATATTTGGGCAGTATAAATTCCCCCATTTTACAAATACTACATTTACAGCAAGTTACCAGGTAATGATATCATGCAAAATGGAGGAATTATGATATGAAAGCTACGGGAATTGTGAGAAGAATCGATGACCTTGGAAGAGTAGTCATTCCCAAGGAGATAAGAAGAACACTAAGACTTAGGGAAGGTACTCCCCTTGAAATCTTCACGGACAGAGAAGGGGAGATTATTTTGAAAAAATATTCGCCTATGGTGGAGCTGACAGCATTTGCGGGACAGTATGCGGAGGCCATGGCTCAGGCCACAGGGCTGATGGTATGTATCACAGACAGGGATCAGATCATCGCGGTAAGCGGAGGTTCCAAAAAGGATCTGCTTGCAAAGACCATCAGCAAGCAGCTGGAGCATGCCATTGGGGAGAGGAATACCATAGTGGCTTCAAAAGAGGATAAAAGTTTTATTTCCCTGACGTCTGAGGAGATGGAAGGAATCACAGCCCAGGCAGTGGCGCCGATTATCTGCGAAGGAGATGCCATTGGAAGCGTCTCTCTTCTGAGCAGGGAGCCGAAAGCCAAGATGGGGGATACGGAGGTCAAGCTGGTCACAACAGCAGCCGGATTTCTGGGACGACAGATGGAAGGATAATGGAAAAGGGTCAATCTCTTACGGTTGTATAGTCAGCGTGGGAGATTGGCCCTTTGGTACGTAAGGGGGAGACAATGCCAGGAGTGGTGATGGTTGAATAATTTTATTTTTGAAAACGAAACAAAAGTATTTTTCGGAAGAGGGTGTGTGAAAGAGTATCTGGCCTGTCTCACAAAGGGATACGGGGACACGGTTATCCTTGCCTTTGGGGGCGGTTCCATTAAAAAGAACGGAATCTATGATGAAGTGGTTTCCATTTTAAACAGGTCGGGGAAACAGATTGTGGAGTTTCCCGGTATTATGGCTAACCCTACGTATGCAAAAGTTCTGGAAGGAGCAAAACTTGCCAGAAAACATGACGCGGGCCGGATGAGGATAATGTTTCCGATGATATGGCAGAGGCCCTGATGCAAAACGTGATCCGCAATCTTCGGGCGGCGCTTAAGAATCCGGAGGATTATAGGGCAAGAAGCAATCTCATGTGGGCCGGGACCATGGCGGGAAATGTGGCTTCTGCCTTGTATTACCGGGAAAGAGCGGGAAGGGGGCAAGATTTCTCTGTCTCTGGTGGGCGAGGGGATGTTTTTGAACAATTTCCAGAGCGCCAACGCCCAGTTCGGGGACGTGTTCCAGAAGACGAGGACAGCGCCCAAAGAGGTTTTGGCAAATACCTATCAGTGCAGTGACGGGGAGTGGATCGTATTTTTTGAGAAACCATGGGACAGCCGATTATCCGGCACCAGGGCCTGGGCTTTTTGCTGGCGGATATGCAGACCCACACGGATGCGGCCAGGGCGCTGCTTTACCCGGTGTGGGAGAAAGATACGCAGTGGACGTGGTTTTTGAAAAACAGCCGCCGATTTTCGGAACAGATGTTTCTGATTGATGAGGGGTATATAAGCACTTACGGAGATATGCTTTGCCTGGTCAGACAGATATCCGGCGGGCTTTATACCTGTGGCCTGAGGCTGGGGATGATGGCGGCGGTGGATATGGCGAACCGCCGGGAACTGATTGCTTCGGTGTTTGCCCTGTCCAGGCTGGGGTGTACGGCGGTTATGGTGAATCCCAGGCTGTGCGAGGAGGAGAGGGAATATGTATTAAGAAAATCGGATGCTGGCGGCTGCTATGACAGGCGGGAGCATCGTCATCTCCAGGCGGAAAATGACTTCCGGGAAACATTTTGCGCGAATGAAGCAGTATGAAGTAAATGATATTGTCTGTAGTTCTTCCATCATGATTCGCATGATGACTGAGGCCGGGGGACGGGCCATGGATTTTCCGGCTATGCATGCGGCATACTGGGCGGGAACTTGCCTGGAGTGGGTGTGGGAAGTGCTGTCCCAGATGCGTGCCCGCAGAAGCGGAACTATTGTCAACTTCAGTTCCATTGGCGGCATTCGGGGAGCAAAATGCCATATTGCCGACTATGAAGAGACCGTAGGCAGCATGTATCTGGAAAATGTAAATGACCAGCAGAACCAGCCTGGGGACCCGGTCAGGGCCGGGCAGACTATTGTGGGGGTGGTGCATCTGGATGAGATTCCGAAACGCCTGCCTCTTGGAAGTGATGCGATTCATATTCTTGAGACGGAATATGAAAGCAGGCTGTCTGAGATGGGGACTTGGAAGGAACATGGCGTTAGCAGCGATTTTGATGAGTAAGGGACTGGCGTAAGATAAGTTGTGCAAGTTATTTTGTGACAATTTTTAAGGGATATAAGTGATAAACAGCCTTGTTGTGGGGGATTTTGGAGAACCTGTCAGCAGGGCTGTTTTAAAGTACAGGAATAATAAGTGTAAAGGTGCAAACTGACAGAAAAACCGTTTATGAAATAGCAAAAGAAATCGTTGGGGTATAGATAAAGACAGCTTCAAATTTGCAAAGGATAAACCAGAAAAGAACATGCAAAATTATGCCATATATCTTGAAAACATAAAGAGACTATGATAAAATGCAACTGAATTTAGCGTTTGTTAAAATTGTGGAAGCTCTTAATTGATCGTGATATGAAGAAAAAAGGATTTGTGTGTCACTATTAAATGAAAGGGGGGCGAGTACATTGGCAGAACAAGCAGTTAGAAAAGCAGAGTCTGTTCAAGCCAGGCCTATTTTGAAATGGGCCGGCGGCAAAACACAGATGTTAGGCGATCTCTTGCCTAAAGTACCGAACTCCTATGGTCGATATATTGAGCCATTCTTTGGCGGTGGTGCAATGTTCTTTGCTTTACAGCCAGAAAGCGCAATTATTGCAGACAGCAATCCGGAACTGATTAATATGTATCAGGAAGTTGCCAATCATGCAGATAATGTAATTCAATACCTTAAACAGTACGGGAATACTTCCGAGATGTTTTATGCTGTCCGTAGTCAGGAATGGACGACGCTCCCCAAGGCGGAAGCCGCTGCAAGAACGATATTTCTAAACAGAACCTGCTATAATGGATTATATCGTGTCAACAAACATGGGCAATTTAATGTCCCTTATGGGAAATACAAAAATCCCAAGATATGTGATGAGGCGGGATTGAGAGCAGCATCGGAAGCGTTGAAAAAAGCAGATATACTATGTGGTGACTATCTGCTGGTTTTGGAGCATCATGCTCAGCCTGGAGACTTTGTTTTCCTTGATCCGCCGTACTTACCTGTCTCTGAATATGCTGATTTTAAGCGATATACCAAAGAACAGTTTTACGAGGAGGATCATGTTGAGCTTTCGAAGGTGATTATGGCTTTGCATGAACGGGGCTGCCATGTCATTTTAACAAATTCCAATCATCCGCTGGTACATGAGTTGTATGCTCCATTTAATATTGATGTCATTCAGACAAAGCGGCATATTTCTTGTAATGGAAGTACTCGCAAAGGTGAGGATGTCATTGTCACCATTCCTCCGAAGCAGCATACTTTAATGAAAATACTTCCTCAGCCTCTTCCGGAACAGGTGTCAGCTTATCCTCCTACTCGTTTTATGGGTTCAAAGAGTAAGCTGTTATCCGAAATATGGTCTGTTGCGTCGCAGTTTAAGGCGAATTCCGTTGTTGATCTTTTCTCCGGCTCCGGCATTGTTGGTTATATGTTCAAGGCACAGGGTAAAGCTGTAGTCAGTAATGATTATATGGCCATGTCCGCAACATTTACTAAGGCGATGGTAGAAAACAGTTCTGTTACTTTGCCATTAGAGGAAGCCAGGGAATTGCTTGTTTCACATAGGGAGTCAGATCATTTTGTGGCATCCACTTTCAAAGATCTTTATTATACCGATGAGGAAAATGATTTGATTGATACACTTCGTACTAATATCGCCGCCATCAAAGATCAATACAAACATGCGATTGCTATGACAGCGTTGATTCGTGCCTGCATAAAGAAGCGTCCGCGTGGTATCTTTACCTATACAGGACAGAGATACAATGATGGACGCAAGGATTTACAAAAAACACTTTCTCAGCAGTTTCTGGAGGCTGTTGAGGCGGTCAATAAGGCTGTATTTGATAATGGACAGATTAATCGTTCCAATCAGGGAGACGCAATCGATTTAAGAGTGGAGCAAGCGGATTTGGTTTACATTGACCCGCCGTACTACTCTCCCTTATCTGACAATGAATATGTCCGCAGATACCATTTTGTTGAAGGTCTTGCCCGAGACTGGAAGGGCGTCGAAATTCAGCAGCACACGCAAACAAAAAAGTTTAAATCATACCCTACGCCATTTGCTACCCGCAAAGGTGCGGCAGATGCGTTTGCTCATCTGTTTAAGAGATTTGCAAACAGTATACTGATCGTTTCCTATTCCTCTAACAGCTTGCCTACGCAAGATGAAATGGTAACAATCATGGCAAAATATAAGGAACATGTAGAAGTAATTCCAGTGAACTATAAGTATTCTTTTGGCAATCAAGGCGAAGCAAAAACACATAGAAATTCCGTACAGGAATACCTTTTTGTCGGGTATTGATTGGAGGCTGCAGTATGAATCAACAGATTAAAATATGGCTGGTTGGCAACACTGGCCTGCGCAATCCCAATCGAATTCAAGAAGGTTTCTCTGTCTTTGCTAACTCTGCATTTGTTGGACATCTTCATGGTCGGGAGAATGAACTTGCATTTATGAATTTGCTTGATGAAAAAGGCATAATTCAGAATGAAGAGGGCAAGGACAGTTCCGGAAGTCATGCCCGTAAATGGCGTTTGATGTTTGCCAGGAACGGCTTGATTTATCCGCAGATTCAGAAGAAGGATGGCAGGCAGGAGGATCTGGGGGCATTGGACGACATTACGCCCTTTGGCAGATCGTTTTTAAGAGCGGATACATACCCTGCGGTACAGGAATACTACCTCCGGGCGATGAGTGTAGAGCAGTTTCCGATGCCAGATGGTACACACTATTTTTCTCCGTTAAGGTGGATGCTGGCAATCATGCTGGAGCTTGAGAAGCGCACCGGTTCCTCCGAACTGAGCAGAATCGAATTTGCTCTATGGGGACACACCACCAATCCCGGCTATAACCTGGAAGAGGTGGTTGACAATATCCTTGATCTACGGCAGCGGAGAGCTGCCGCCCCGGCTAAGCGTCCCTTTGATAAGAAAGAGATTGCCAAGAGAGGCGAGAGTTATGATAAAAAAACTGATAATTTCTTAGATTACAGTGACATGAATATGCGATACCTTCGCATTTCCGGTATATTCCAACGCAAAGGCAGAGGCCTTATGGTCGTGCCAACAAAGCATGTTCTGGCAGAGAAACTTGCAAAAGCCACCGCAAGTTCGGAGCCTGTTATGGAGCAATATAAGCTGCTCTGCACTGGCGCGCCTCTGCCCACCGACAATGTGGAAGTCGCGAAAGCCCTGCTGGACGATTTGATCAAGCAGATGAAGGAGCGCCATATTCTGTATGACATTTCTGATCTGCCTCTGAATACTCCGGCAGAAATCAATATTGCAAGACAGAGACTCGAAAATATTCTCGCTCAGACGGATGAAATTCGGTATGCCAACGAGCAGTGCAATCAGTGGGAAGAAATCCGGGATTATATGACTCTGCTGATTAAAGGCGGCGGCAAGCTGATCTATGACGAGGATAATGCCATTGAAGTACCCAGGGATGAAACCCCTGCGTATCTTGAATGGACACTGTGGCGTGCGGCATTAGCAATTAATCATATGGTCAATAAGCCTTATGAGGTCCGTGGCTTTAAATTGGATTCTGATTTTTTACCCGTATCGGCTGCAGGTGGCGGAAAAGGCGATCTATATTGTGAGTTTAATGATTTCACCATCTTGACCGAAGCCACTATGTCTGTCTCATCCCGTCAAGAAGCAATGGAGGGTGAGCCTGTCAGACGGCATGTTTCCGATGCTGTTCTGAAATATGATAAGCCTGTATACGGTATGTTTATTGCTGTCCGCATTGACACCAACACAGCAGAGACTTTCAGACACGGTATTTGGTATACAAAAAACGATGTAAAGCAGCGGTTGGATATTGTTCCTCTGACATTAGGGCAGTTCCGGAAATACTTTGTGGCAATGTTTGAATCGAACAAGGCAAATCCTGAAAAGCTCAGAGATTTGATTGTTAAGTGCGAATCTCGCAGAGATATTCTGGAAGCCCCTGCCTGGAAGCAATACATTGATGCTGCTGTTTCCGAAAAATCATCTGAGATTGTAGGAAAGACGATTGCCCGCAAGGATTCAGAAGAACTTTTAGTATCGGCAGGGGCCATCGTAAAACATGAAGTTTTTGGAGAAGGGCAGGTTGTTGCGCTTGAAGCAAGCTTTCCTGATTATCCTGAAAAGATCATTGAATTGCCATATTTGAGATCATTACCGGATGAGGTTAGCTTCTGTCCCGATGGTAAAAATCTGCTGCATGATCGCTTTGGTGAAGGAACGGTATGTGCTTATGTTATTGTGTTCCCAAAAGTTATTATGAGGTTATCTTATCCGAAGGCTTTTAAAGATAGCCTTCTTACCATAGAATTATGAGCATAATTTGTTGAAAAGACTGTACAGGTAAATCCTCTTATTTAGTTGTATAATGCTGTCGGACATGGCCTTTTAGCTTCCTTCAGTTTACCAAATCGCTATAGGTCATGTCTATTTTTATGAAATTAATTTGCGAAAGTTATTATACGTCATCTTATTTTCTTATCTTTCACAGGAAATCATTCTTAAGCCCCCACAAATCAGTTTATACCAAAAAGTACACATTGAATAACTAATTGTGACTTCCGCTGCCAGCAGATTTCTTTTATAATAAACACAATTCTTAAAAATAAAAAAGAGAAGAGAAAAAGAGGAGGAATTTCATAATGAAGGCATTACTTGTAAACGGAAGCCCAAGGAGAAACGGATGTACTTACACGGCGCTGACAGAACTGGCGAAGACTCTGGAGGCAGAGGGTATCAAGACAGAGGTCGTCCATGTTGGAAATAAAGATATCCGGGGCCGTATCCTTTATGGACCGTCTGTTCTTCAGCACCCTGAATATTGATAAGACTATGAAAGTAGGCGCGGCGGTGGTTTCCTGCCGTCGGGGCGGCAATACGGCTACCTTTGATATGTTAAACAAATACTTTACCATGTGCGGCATGCCTGTGGCCAGCAGCCAGTATTGGAACATGGTTCACGGAGGAACCCCGGAGAAAGTTTTAAAGGATGAGGAAGGCATGCAGACCATGCGGACTCTGGGCCACAATATGGCGTTTCTGATGAAGAGTATTCAGATGGGTAAGGAAAAACTGGGGATTTCCAAGAAGGAAAAAACCATCTTCACCAGCTTCCATCACTAAAAAGGAGAGAGCAATCAATGAAAACATGGCTGATTACAGGCTGCTCCACCGGCCTTGGGAGAAGTCTTGCTCCCCGGACGGCTTTGATTTTCCGTCTTGATGTGACAGACCCAGGATCTGTCACGGCGCCGGGGGCCGGCTATTATGCGGCGTCCAAGTGCGCTCTGGAGGGGATGACAGAGGGGCTTCGCCTGGAGACGGCTCCTTTGGGAATTAAGGTGATGATTGTGGAGCCGGGAGCCTTCCGCACGGACTTTGCCGGTCGGTCCCTGACCCAGTCAAAGACTGCCATCGCCGATTACGCGGGGACGGCGGGAAAAAGAAGGATTGAGAATGACAAGACCCACGGCACCCAGCAGGGGGATCCGAATAAAGGAGCCCGCCTTATTGCTGCTGAAGAAACAGACATTTGGGGACTGTAAGATATCCAGGGTAAAGACATCGGATGCAAAATTATTCCT
>CAJUPQ010000002.1 GCA_910588505.1 uncultured Hungatella sp.
TATTTTTCTTACGCAAAAATTTTGCCATTTTGCGTCAAAAATCATTGATAAGTGGACTAAGGAACCAGCTGCATGTGACCGGAACCTGGAACTCTTCGTTTTCCCATGAGGCGGAAGATGACTGGAATTATAGCCTCACCAGGCTGGCCGGTAAAAGGATTGATCCGGCAGGAATCATCTCCCACCGGTATTCTCTGGATCAGCTGCATAGGGGGCTTGAAATAATGAGAGATAAGACTGAGGATTATGGGAAGGTGATGATTGTGTAACCTTGCCTGGAGATTTATGAAGATCAAGGCAGAAGATTTCCGTAATAGCAGCAAAACTTAGAAAGTAATGCAAAAGGCATATGCAGTGAAGCACATGCCTTTTTTCGGCTAAATGTTCAGCAGATCAGCAATCTCGGAAAAGTTGATAAGCAGATCATCAAAGATATTAACCTTGATAATGGAATCAAAGGGATACTGGACGCTTACGATATTGCATTGGAAGTAGTTAACAGTCACAATCTTGCGGCGTGGATCAACGATCCAGTACTCGCGAACCCCGGCATTTTTGTAGTAATAGAGCTTGCGGATGTAATCGTCTGCCGGATTGCTGGGGGAAACAATTTCAATGATGAAATCCGGGGCGCCATTGCAACGTTTTCCGTCCAGTTTATCCTTGTTACAGATAACCATAATATCAGGCTGAACAATGATAAGGGGCTTGTCGGACAGCTTTACATCAAATGGAGCGCTGAATATCTGGCAAGATCCCTTTTTACTTTTGATGTGATTGTAAATGATATTGGACAGTTCCATAGATAAGGTTTGGTGTATCTGCGAAGGGCTGGCCATATCATAGATAACACCATCAAAGACTTCTACCCTCTTGTCTTCCGGCAGAGCCTCATACTGTTCCAGAGTGATTGTTTCTGGTTGCAATGCTGGCGGCATAATATACACTCCCTTTTCTGGTTATTGTATGCGGTTAAATGGCTTGTATTCATGTGCTGATGACTGTTGGTGTTTTGCAAGTGCGTTTATTTGAGATATTCTGTGATGTTGTGGTTTCGCTCGGATACAATTTCAGCTTTTATTTCATTGAATTTTGATAACAGCATAGCACATAATTTCAAAAGTTTCAATAAAGTGCAAAAATATTTGGTTTTCTCTTTTATTAGGTGGATTCCTTTTTCTTTTCATTGATGATGCCATGGTTGAAAAATCCGGTATGCATTTTGAACGTTGTTCTAAGTTATACGATCATGCCGTCCATCCTTTTCAGAGGGCAACGGCAGAAGCGCCCGGCTATCCGGAGGACAGGGAGAATATCCGTTTTGAGGGTAACAGCCCCGAAGGTGATGATTGGGGTGGAAAAGGCTGCTTTCCGGTGATATAATAGCCTTGGAGGAATCGGACCGACAACACAGGGGAGAAAAAGGGATCATGGAGAAACAAAAAGGGAGAAGCAGAAAGAAGAAGAAATTTCCCGTGGCGGCAGCGGCCATTGGGACAGCCATCGGGGTGGCAGCGGTGGGAGGGGCAGCGGGATATTACATATACGAGGGAAAACAGTACGAGACCGTATTTTTTCCCAGCACCAGGATAAACGGGATCGACGCGTCCCACAAAACCGTAGAGGAGATGGAGAAACTGATCTCTGCGGCTGTGGACGAGTATTCGCTGACCATAAAGGAAATGGACGGCAGGACGGAGCAGATCACAGGAGAAGCCATCGGCATGCATTCGGTATTTGACGGGAAGATGGAGGAATACCTGGCAGGCCAGGAGCCTTTGCAGTGGTGGATGCAGAAAGACAGGGAAAAAGATTATGAGATTGAAGCCATGGTGGCCTTTGACCAGGAGCTGCTGGAGCAGCAGATAGACAATCTGGGGATTTTTCACCAGGACGATCCCGGACTGCCACAAGACGCATACCTGTCCGATTATGTTCCGGGACAGGGCTATGTGGTGATGCCGGATGTTAAGGGGACCGTGCCGGACAGAGAGAAAGCAGGAGAGGAGATCCGGGCGGCGGTGAAGAGTCTTAAGACGGAGCTGGATCTGGCGGGGATGGATGTGTATGAGAGGGCGGCCGTTACCGCTGACGACCAAGGGCTCCATGATCTGGCGGACCGGCTGAACAAATATGTAAATATGACGGTGACATACACCTTTGGGGAAGAGCAGGAGGTGTTGGACGGAGAGCTGATTTCCCAGTGGATCAGTCTTGGGGAAGGGGAGGAGATCTTCCTGGACCAGGAGGCAGTGACCGCCTATGTGAAAGGGCTGGCGGAGAGACACAATACGGCTTCCAGGAAAAAGGTGCTGAAAACATCCTATGGGCAGACGGTGGAGATCGAAAGAGGCACTTACGGGTGGCGCATCGACCAGGCGGCCGAGGCGGAGCAGCTGTATCAGATCTTATTATCCGGCGAGAGCCAGGTAAGGGAGCCGGTGTACCGCCAGACGGGAGCCAGCCATGGGGACAATGATTACGGGAATACCTATGTGGAGATCAATCTGACGGCGCAGCATTTGTTTTTTTACAAAGATGGACAGCTTTTGGTAGAGTCGGACTTTGTGTCGGGCAACGCGGCCAGAGGTTATGACACGCCGTCAGGGGCGTACCCGCTGACTTACAAACAGAGGAACGCCACTCTGCGGGGGGCGGATTATGCCACCCCGGTATCCTACTGGATGCCGTTTAACGGCAATATCGGAATGCATGACGCTACCTGGAGGGGATCGTTTGGCGGAAGTATCTACAGGACCAACGGCTCCCATGGGTGCATCAATCTTCCCAAGGCAGCAGCCAAGACCATATTTGAGAATATTGAAAAAGGAATGCCGGTGCTCTGCTATCATCTTGGCGGGACGGAGAGCGGTAAGAGCAGCGCGGCAGGCGGAGGGCAGGGGGCGCCGGCCCCAGCTCCTGCCCCGGCGCCGGTTCCCGATCCTGCGGAAACCACGGCCCCGGCGGATCCGGAGAGCAGCGGCGCGTCCGGGGATGGGGAGATGGCTGCAGGCCAGGAGAGCAGCCCGGAGGCCGTAAACGAACAGGAGACAGAGCGGACAGGACTGCCGTGGGAGTATGGACCCGGCATGACGGAGGCGGAGACATCGGCGGAGCCTGGGCAGCCAGATCCAGGTCAGTCGGAACCTTTCCCAGAACCGGGTCCAGGCCAGCCGGAATCATCCCCGCAGCCGGAGCCGGGGCCAGGCCAGCTGGAATCTTCCCCATAATCAGAGCCAGGACCGGGCCAAGTCAGGGGGCTGGAGCGAGTCTGAAAACTGCTGAATGTATGTTAATGTGCCGGAAAACAGAAAAGTTAAAAGATAGGCTGATTGGGCAGCAGGCGGACCGATACAAGTCTTTGCCTGCTGCCTGTTACATAGAATCTAACAGCACCCACCCGGCCCGAAACAGTTTCATGATCTGCCATACGGCGATCCCTTTCAGCTCATACTCCCGGACCAGTTTGAATTTTTCCTGCCAGCTTCTTACGTCCTCAAACCACACCTCATGCTGGACGCCGTACTGCCAGTAGGTGAACCAGGGAGATTTGGCTGTCTCGTCAAATTGGATGGGGACGCCGTAGAAGACGGCAGTCTGCACGGCTTCCACATTGCCCAGGGTGGTGGCTTTTGTAGCGCCGCGGACGTAGGGCAGGGGCCAGTCGTAGCCATAGTTGGGAACTCCCAGACAGATCTTGGATGGGGGGATCTTAGTCAGGGCGTACTTAAGGACCCGGCGGACCTGGTTGATGGGGGCTACGGCCATGGGAGGGCCGTATGTATAGGAACCGACACACCTATGGTAATGAATCACCCCGATGCATGCAGCGGGATATTAAGCCCGTGAGGGAATGGATGTATGAGAAAAAGCCAGGAATTCCCTGGCTTTTTAACTGATAGGATTACATTCTAAACAAATCGGCATGTGTTCCGGTTCTATCTAAGTATAGATCATCTCCATCTATTTCATATATAAGCAGCCAATCTGGGGTAATGTGGCATTCTCTGCGCCCATTGTAATTCCCTTTTAGATCATGGTCTTTATTTTTAGGAGGTAATGGTGCGGGAATTGCTAAAACAGCAACAATGGACTGTAAAAGACGGATATCGAATCCTCTCTTTTGACATCTTTTATAATCCTTTTTAAACTGTCCGGAGTAGATAACATTTAACATATTGCTTATTCCTCCAAACTATCCCACAGATCGTTGAGATTATGGAATCTTTGTCCGGAACCAGTTCTTTTCATTTCGTCAACCTCCGCAAATGCTGCAAGAGTCTCTGCGTTAGGCTGTTCCTGTGATTCGGTTGTTAAGCCCTGGATATATCCTATAATATAGGCAATCTTATTATCTGGAACAGTATCTAATAATTGGTACATTCTCTCTCTTTCACTCATAGATTCATACCTCTCTAAATTTATGTAGATATACTATAATTGCTTTCTATTTATTTGTCAATGTTTTGCTTATCATCTATCAGGCGATCTTTTTCAGAGAGCAGGGAGGATTTTAAACCCAGGAATGCCGTAGATGAGAATTGTTCTAAGATAGCATTAACCTCTTTTGAAGTTTTGTCCCAACAGTGATCATCATGAAACACATAGGTAGTTTTTCCAATGGTTATGTCTTTTACAATACCTTTCCTCACGGCATCCCCCCTTTCTTTCAATCATATGCTTATATGGTTGTACCAATTGCCTGAAGGTTAATCATGAAAATCCCCTTGCAAATCGGAATCAAACGTGCTATCATGACAATAGATTTCACCAGTTACCTGATCAATGATACCGAAACGGTACATTCCGGTAGAATCCATATGGCTTGGCAGCTCCTTCCCATTAAGCTGCCGGGCCCTTTTACTTTTATACCGGAGCGCTTTCTGCATATCATTATCATTCATGGTACATAACACATCCATCACGTCTTTCATGATATCATCATCATTGATCCCTTTTTGGTAAAAGCCATAGGTGACCATGCTGTTGATGGCCCGGGTCTTTACCAGATCAGCGTTTAACTTCCGGCTGTATTCCCGGACCAGCTTTAGCTGCTTTGGCGGCAATTTCATGTCTATAAGACGGCAGCTCCGAAGAGCCTTCCAGAATCCGCACAGGTCGCGGCGGGATTTATTGGAATCCCCGGAGGGCTCCACCAGGCGGAACACATAGTAAGTCAGATAGTCTATGATCAAATTTCGATTGTCAAAGTAATCATAGATCCTTTTGGCTGCTCTTTTGGCGGAGTTGTCATGGAGAGGAAGCAGCTGGTAGGACTTGCTGTGGCGGCGCATAGTCTGGTACTCCACATTCATAACCAGATTGACCTTTGGCGTCAGACTGTCGGCAAATTTCTGTAAACTATCTTCCTCCATGGTAAGATCACCGGAAATAAGCCGTCCGCAGGTTATTTTTAGGGAATCGCTACTTCCATGTTCCAGATAGAAGGCACAGCGGGCCAGGTTTAAATATTTCCAACTGCGGCGTTTATAACATTCCTCGTACACATACAGATCGTACCGGTTGATAAGGCCGTTAAACAGCCAGATATAGAAAAACCATCCTTTATAGGCCTGCTCTATCACTTCCTTTGACTTTAAGTAGATCCGGATGAACACTTTGTCGGAACGCTTGCCCAGGGCAACATAGTCAATCTCAAACCCGTCGCTGCCTGCTTTTTCCGTATGGGTTAAAGCGTCAGAGAACCGATCCACCCGCATTTTATACAAATTCTCCAGGCTGAAGAACTTTTCCGGATTCGTCAGATAATTGCTGTGCCAGCAGTAGTCGATCCGGTTCTCCTGGCAGAAATCTATGGAGAGATGAAACTGTTTGGCAATGGTCTGAACGCAGGCGTAAGAGCGCTCAAAGGATTCATGGACCCCGTACATCCACAGCATGTAAGAGCGGATCTGTACCACGATCTCGCAGGTGACGGAGGATCCGCCGTCAGATCCGGCGGGGACACAGGGAGCCATAAAGATATCAAACCACTCCGGATATTCCAGACAAATGGTATACATATGAGCAAAGCTGAACTTGCGGAGATTTAAGCGCAGATCATGATCAGGGCCAAAATCTATCTGGAGAAATTCAAGCTTCGGGTCATTATCCAGAAGCTCATACTTTTGTTTGAAAAAATTGCGGAAGTAGAGGACATTGCAGTCAGTGGAATCCGCGGTAAGGTCATTTTGAAGTTTTACGCTGTAGTAAAAGGTGTCAATGTTATGTAGGAACTTTCGTTGTTTGAAGTCAAACCAATATTTTAGCTGGTCCTCATTCATTTCGTTGCCAATAATACCAGGAGATTTTCTTTTTAAATCAACCATAATAAATACCTCACTTTAGTTTATTGAAATTTTTCGCGAAAATACGATTTCGCGAAGATTAAAAATGTGGAAAATTTCCCGTATTTACGGGGATAAATCCCCAAAAGTGTATGTATTTTCAGACCACGTATTACAGGCACGTGGCCGGGGCTTTTTTGGGCCTTTCGGCTTTAAAAACGGCTCTCCTGCCAGGGTCGGGCGGGCGCGCCGCACAGGCCGTCGGCGGGGCCCCCGGGTACCCCATCCTCCGACCTATGCACCCCACCCGCCCGGCCCCGCTCTTTTAACGCCTGATAAAAGCCGGCTGCCTTTAAAAGACAGACAGGAACAGGAGCGTTTCAAATAAGCAAAAAAGAATTTACCAAAACTGCCGCCTGTCCCGGCGATGCCTGGCAGCTATCCCCATGGACCGCCAGAAGCCGTAATGGCAATATCCGGAGGGAGAGCTGGGGAGTGTTTTCCGGCGGGAGAGGGAAAAGCGGCGCGGGCGGGGAAGGGGCTTTCCTGATAAGAGAAACATTAAAACATCCACAAACTCACCTGCCTTTGTAAATTTGAAAAAGATTCTGACACTTCCACCTGCAGGGAAGCGGATCCGGCCTCCTGCAGCGAAAATTGTAAGATAATTTAAGTTCTTTTACCTGCCCATTGATCTGCCATTGCTTTAGCAATTCCGGGAAACGTTTTTGACCGATTCTTTGAGTTCCTTTCTTTTCTTCCCTGAAATCGTCTATAGTTTCCTTTGAATTCTTTTGCGGCGATTGCCTTTTGATAGCGTTCTTTTGAAATCTCCCATCTCACCCGCATCCTAACTGCCCCCGCCTTTGTCATATATGTACATGGCGGGAAGGCGATAATCATATCCCATTTGCCACAAACTCTATGCCACGTACCATCAACGGTCAAAAACCTGCAGTTCCCATCAAGCAGAGGGATCACATCCTGCCGTATATGCCACTCCGGATGCCCACCGGAACACGACTCAATATCACAAGAATATGCCTCATTCCCCAGCCGCCGCAACTCTATGCAGACACGCTGGCTCTCCTCACAGGCTACAAGGACCTTCATCCATACTCCCCCTTCCTATCTTCTCTTTGAATAGCCGCCTTTCCATCTCCGGTCAGATATCGTTGCCTTGCTTTTAAGACTGCCAGGACGAACCCCCTTTTTCATATTGGCCTTGCTCTTTAAGCTGGAGCCTTTGTTGGCATGGACGCCTTTCATAAACCGTGATCTGGGAGCTGTGAATACCTTTTTCTTTTCTTTTGGACGCTTTTCCATGGCTTTAGAGGAAATGAGCTTCACAAGGGACAAGTTTTTGTCAATGAAAAGGTAAAGCATAAGCAGGATAAAAAGCCAGGGAATGACGGCCTTAAAATAACCTGTAACGGAATTTGCCAGGGTTTTTACCCCTCCGATAAACGAAGCGTAAGGATCGGATGGGTCAGGGATATAATAAACGCGTATCAGGTTATTTTCCCTGGTTACGGTGAAGGGCAGAGAGTCACTGTGTTCCTTATCCAGGATATATCCTTTGGAGGAGTAAGGCCAATAACTCTTTACCACGGGAGACGTAACCGGGACATTTCCGGATATGGTCATAGCGGTTCCCCCGTCCTTGTAATACTCCACGGTATAGGGGAGGGTCTTTCCCTCGTCCATGTAGTAGTATTTAATAACATTTCCCTCTTTGGAGACGGAATAGGGAAGGGAGGTGCTGGAGGAGGTGTCTACCACGTAACCTTCCGGACAATCAAAGCCGTACTCTTTTACAGACGGGCTGAATACGGATACCGTTTTGGAGATGCTCTCCACCAGTTCCCCGTCTTTATAACATTCCACCGTATAAGGAAAGACCGCCTCCTCATCTTTTTTATAATAGACCCGGACACGCCCGCCGCCTTCTGGAACTGTGTAGGGCATGGGGGTACTGCGCTCCTCATCCAATTTGTAATATTCCGGACACCGGGAGGGATAGGACTGGAGGACCGGGGAGGAGGAGGGGACATTCCCGGACACCGTGTTCATCCGGAGGCCGTCTTTATAGTAGTCCACGGAATAAGGAATCACGGTTTCCTTTCTCACATAAAAATTTTTTATCACGCCGCCATCCCCGGAAACAGAATAGGGAAGGGGAGTGCTGGAAGAGGTGTCCAGCGCGTATCCGCTGGGACAGTAGGAGAGACAGGACTTTATGGACGGGTCAAACACGGAGACAGAGCCGGGGACGGTCTTGAAAAGCTGGCCGTCCTTGTAATATTCCACGGTATAGGAGAACTTCGCGTAAAGATCCCTTTTGTAGTAAATATGTATGGTGTTTTTCAGTTCAGACACCTCAAAAGGAAGAGGAGTCGAAGCCTTGTTATCAGGCAGGTAATACTGGGGGCAGAGATCCTCACAGGTCCTGACGAACCGGTCGCCGAGCATAGGCACAGTCCCGGAGATGGTCTCAAAGACTTCCCCATCCTTATGGTATTCCACCGTGTAAGGGAGTGCGGCGTCCGGATCGGGCTTATAGTAAAGGCGGATGGTCAGGCTGCCATCCCCCAGAATCCTGGCATCCTGGGGATCTGTGAGCTCCGGGGTGTAGAGGAAGTTGGGGTATGACTTTGGTTTAAACGAAGCTTCCTGCCCAACAACACCGGATAAAGCTTCCTCGGATTCTTTTATCCAGGAAACCGGCTTATCCAGATCAGAAACATCCCGCTTATAATGCTCTATCTTATAGGACGCGGTATAAGCGACTTCCATACCCGCGGATGTCAGGGCTTTGGAAAGGGAATCCAGATCCATAGGGGCCTGAAGGGATGAGAGCGCCGCGCTGGCAGAGACAGCGTTGGCAGGCAGGGATATAGAGCTTGAAACGGAATCTACTTTATGGTTTATAAGTTCCAGATCCGCGCCTTGGGATGTTCCTCCAGAAGAAAGGGTTATGGAATTTTGGGAAAAAAGGTTTGAGACAGTTCCAGTCTTGCAGTAGTTTTCGGCGTCCTTGGCAGTAGCGAATATCTTGAACGGATAGTTCATGTTGGCGCGGGCGTTTCTGGAATTCCAGTTCCAGGAGATGCTATAGTTAGGTTTACGGTAAAATGAACCATCAGAAAGGTAATATTCCGCACGCATATCTTTTAATTCAACACTTCGATAACCCGTAGAGGATGACGCGTCCGGAGTAAAATACTCAATACGAATTTTAGCGCCATAATCAGTATAAGCAGTGACTACGCCAAAAACCTCAATACCTTTTGGAGCGTATACATTGCGAACGGCACAAACCAAAAGATTGCCATTATTATAGGAAGTAGTAAAACTGTCAGCAAATAGAAACGAATAAGTTTCAGCTTCAGCGGCTGGCAAAGGGCCAGGGCCTGAAAATGGATCAGAGCGGATACTGTCAGAACCCGGAACAGAAAGAACATCCGGCTTAGGAGTAGGAGAGGAAGGCAGTTCATACAAGCACGAATCCGCCCTGGATTCCTTTACCGTAGCCGAAGAGAGCCACTGTCTCACACTCCAATACAGGTTATCCACTCCCTGGGCTGTGGAACCCCAGGAAAGACTCTCATAGCCCTTTACCTGATTTAAAAGGGCTTGGTTTCCTGTTTTCTCTAAATATCCCTCATAGGCATCCTGCCACGCGCCTACTTTCGTCCCTGGAGATACCCCGCAGGCCCTAAGAATCAGAGAAAACACATAGTTTTCCGCGCTGACATCCGCCGCGAAGACCGTCATCATCTGGGACATAGAAAATAAAGCCGTAAGCGCTATGGAAATCATGACAGAAATCCCCCGTTTTTTAAACTTACGCATGTTTTACCTCCCCTTCAGATAAAAAATCGGGATCCGGAAGATCGCCCGCCGGCATAGGATCCGCTTCCATTTCCTGAACATTCTTAACAGTTTCAATAACATTCCTCTTCCCTCTATTCTTTTTCAGATTTTTGATCCAACGGATAACGCTTTCTTTCCCAGAAACGTCCGCCTCTTCGACAGCGTCAGAAACATCTCCCTCCTGGCGCGCCGTAGCGTCCTGGTCCACAGGGGAATCACAAGCCGCCTCCGGCGTCCTCTGTCCGGCCCAGGCAATACCTGACCCCGCCTTTGTCCTGTCCGGGGAATCCAAAAGGGCAAATGTGTCATACAGGCTGTAATACTTTTTCTGGCACCGGTAAAATTCGCTTCCCACTTTCTCTTTCATGGGATACCAGACCTTTACCTTTACAAACAACATTCCCGGAGCCATCATCACCAGGGATAAAAACCAGCCCCGCCATCCAATGTTGGATACCTTTCTATGGATGAACTCATACTCGATCAGGCCCCGGATCTGCCGGTCCAGCATCCGGTCAAACTGGGCGCACAGGAGGATAAAGTACCCAAAATGCCTGTGCGTAGTAAAGAACCATGTCCAGCGCTCCCGGCCTTTCATCGTCCAGTCCCTGGAATTAAAAAGCAGCTGGGCCTCATCTATGATCAGCAGGATCGAGTCCTCTTTGATACGCCGCCCCTCAAAGTGATCCCTGGCGATAGCCACCAGACTGTCCGGCTCCAGCTCATGGTTGGGGATGTAGCGGATGTCCTTCTTTCCGCGGATCTTTATATTATCCACGTTTACCGGGAAGTTACAAAGCACAGTCTTTCCCATCCACAGCCAGTTATAAATGGTCCTGGCGCAGTCTAAGGACTTGCCGGAACCGGGAGTGCCACTATAAAGAACAATCATTGTTTTCACCTCCTTACTGAATCGCTTTAGCAAACCTTAACATCACGCTCGCAAGGTAAAAAATAGCCACGGCCGCGCACCAGACAGTGAGCAGCTTCAGAAAATCCGAAATAGGGATAAACCAATTTAGATATCCCAGAAACGGAAGCTCCGCCAGGTCGTCAAGGAAACCCCGGAAAGGAGAATCCGGAAGGATAGACAGCGCGAGAATGAGCAGCTTTCTCAACCCATTTAAAATGATCCCCATATTAACACCTCCAGTCTTATCCCCGGATCAAAGCCCGCGTCCCCAGCATCAGGGAGGCGCAGAAAAGGATATCCATCAAAAGCCGGATCATGACGGCCAGCGGTTCCCAGGAAGATAGATCAATCACGAAATCATAGCTGAAACTCCATTGGTCATAGTCAAAATGGAATGGGATCACGTACCTGGGGGCTACCGGGTCCGCCGCCAGAGTACTGATCAGGTAGGCAAAGTCAAAGGGAATACAGAAGGGGAACTTCCTGGAGATGATCTCCGGGACCGTAAGCTGTTCCTGGGCGTCCTCCTCTGTCAGGGTGAAGATATCCGCGATGGCTTTCGCGATGGAGCTGGGCAGGGAGATGACATGGGATAAGATATCCGAAAGCGTCACATCCCCTGTGGAAGGCACGTCGGTGACATGATCAATGGCTATGCCTCCGGCCTTCACGGCCTCCTGAACATCCTCAATGGTCCCGGCTGGATACACGTCTTTGATGAGGCCTAATTTTTCCGCTCCGCTTTCCGCGTTGGCGGGCATGGTCAGCACATCGGCGATACATCCGGCAGCCAGATCCATCACGTCAGCCCGGTAGCCGTCAAGATCCATGGTGATGGTGCCGGAAACGTAAGCGTTCCGGACTTCCCCGGTACTGACATACCACTGGGCGTCCTCCATACTGGTAAAGACCGGGAAGGGCAGCTTCCCGGCGTCAGCCGGGGTACAGAGCGTCCAATCACGGTTCCAGGTGCTGTAATTGTCCGTCTTATACTTTAACGTTCCGTCACTGTTCACGTAAGCGCTGTAGACGGGAGCGGAGTAAGCGGCGTATTTAGCGTTCGCCGCGTCCCTTTGATATAATGTCAGCCTGCTTCGGTCAGCGTCAAAAAAACCGAAGATATCAACCGTTTTGTAATAATACCATTTCTGAATGTTCATACAATCAGGACCGTAACCGGAAAGAGCGTAAACCGTAAGGAAATAGATGTAATTCGGGTCCTGGGCGCATGTTGGCGAGGTAAGAAATCCATTCGGGAGCGGGTACTCTTCCAGGCGGCTCCATTCCGTCACTCCCCAAACCTCGTCCACGGGGACTGTTGGCACTTGAATATAAGCCCCTGTGTTAGTCAGGCCCACGCAGCTCCTTAAAAATTCCTTTAAGTCCTCCGCCAGGACCTGGATTCCCTCAACCGTATCTCCCCAGTTACAGCAGACCGCGGAGATAAGAGCTCCTTCCAGGATAACAAAAGTTTCCTGGATGCCGACATCCCCGCTTCTTGCGTTGTCATAGATCCTCTGGGCGTAGGAGCCTAACTGCCTTGACGCTCCCCGGGCTAAGTATTCCGCCTCGGAGGTCCAGGAGCCAATGAGGGCCTGGAAGGTCTCGGAGGTCGCCAGGATCCCGCAGGCTGCCAGGATGGCCAGAATAGCGTAGGCACCAGCCGCGATGGTTACGGAGGCGCTTGCCACGTAAGCCTCAACAGGGGCAAAGAGGACCAGGACGGAGGACAAAAATACGCAGACTGTCCGTTTGAGCCCGCCTAAAAACCGGTTAATGTTCATAAAGACCCACCTTTCTAAAAAGGGCCCCCTGGAAAAACCAGATGGCCCTTAGAACATGTAAAACTACCCTGACAGCCAGGGCTTAAAGTTTTCATCCCGCTTAACAAACGCCCAATCAGGCGTTAGGGGATGATCAGGCGTTGTTTGTTACCCTGCGGACCAGAACAAAGCAGATCGAGATACCGATCCCTAAGGACACAAGAGGGAACAGATACGGGATCATGCTGCCCGCCATAGCGCCAACCGAGGATACCATGTCCTGGATGGCTGACTGCATGCCCGCGGAAATGGCCTCAAACATCTGACCGGTAGGGGAAGTAGAGGTGTCAGCCGCCAGAGCGGTCACCGGGAGAGCCAGTGTCGTGACCGTAGGAGCCGCAATCAGGACCACCCTTTTGGCCCTTTCCATCATACTTCCAGCCATGTCCTTTCTGTCCTTAAACAAACATGTCTTTACCATAACGTTACCACCTTTCTTTTTTATTTATTGATAACCACCGGCGCGTAAAGACACAGGCGGATAACCAATCAAAAACAATAAGAAGAAACAAAAGCCAGCCAAAGCTGATCCAAACAAAACGAATTAACCGAGTCACATTAAAACCTCTTCATCATATTGATAAGCGTCTGAACGCCTAACCCTGCTGCCAGAGGAAAGCAGCCCAGGATAAAGCCAACGCCGACAAAAGGAAACAAACCATGTAACAGATCAAAGATATCCATCCACCCGCCCTCCATTTCCGGTCACCGGTTAAGCTTCCAGAACCTGGAAAAGATCGAGGCGCATAAGCAGCCTAACAGGAGACATAACATCACATCAGCAAAAAACAAAAGAGACACACAGGAAGCCAGGGAGCCGCGGCAGGCTGCAAGGTTTTCCTGCCAGTCTAAAACGGATTCTGGATCTGATTCTAAAAATATAAAAGAGTCAATCTGATCTAACAGATCAGGAACATCAGAGCCAATATTAGCTGCCGGATCGTAGGATGAGGTTTCTTTGTCCTTTGAAGCGGATGAGGAAATAGATGTTTCTGATTCCATTTTGTCCGCGACAGTTTCAGAAGAGACACTCTCTATAGACTCCTTCTTCGTTTCAGCCGAAGTCGATTCCTCTTTAGAAACAAATACCGACTCCTCTTTAGAAACAGATACCGATCCCTCAGATCCGGAAGCGGGTTCCGACTCTTCGGGATCCACAGATTCCACAAAAGGACTTGATTCCTCAATAGGATCAGAGGATTCCAAAGGATCAGGACTCAAACTTGTCTCAGGTTCCGGGGAAGTTTCTGTCTGTTCGGGAATAAAGTCAAAAACGGTTTCCATCTCCATAATGAGTACCGTTATTTCTTACCGGAACGGCTGGGAGCCTGGGCAGGTTCCGCAGGGGAGGCGGAGAAGGCTTCAGGGGCAGAGGGTTCTGCGGATGCTTCTGGTGTCCCGGCAGTTTCCGGAGCTTTTTCTGAAACCGCGCTGATATAGACATCGGAAACATAATCAAGATCAACCACCTTAAGGACCGGTTTCCCGTCAGAGCCAATGCTCATTTCAAACTGGGCGTCATACAGGGCGGGGGCGGCTTTTATCTTTTTCATGAGAAGAAAATCAATAGAACCTTTGGCCGGACGCATGCCCTTGGAGCCGTTATCATTATTTTTAGCGGAGAAATAGTCTCTAAAATAGTAGTTGCAGGTGACGCCGCGCTTGATCTCACCAGTAGACTCATCAGTGATCTCATACTGGGAAGCGTACAAAAGAACAATCTGTGCTCGTGTTTCCATAAGGTAAATACTCCTTTCATTTTAAAAGCCATAAAAGACTTGGTTTAAATAGTTAAAGATCTATATTCCTGACCATAAAAAGACAGGTATATTTTTGGGAGAGCCGCCCGAAAGGTTTTAAGAACCTTGGGGCGGTATCGAAACGGATCTGCATCCGGAAAGCGTAAGTGATGGAAAATGCTAAGCCGGGATCAGCCCCGGCCTCCAGTAAATGGCCGCCCCGCGGCGTTGCCGGCAGCCGCCAGTATCAAAAAGCTATGGTCAAGCAGGGGTCGTCAAAAAGCGCCAACCCCTGCCCCGGGCCAGCATTGGGGGAGTCGAGCCCGTCAAGGGCCGGGTAGTATTTCCCCCGCAAAAAGCCGCGGGGGAAATCTCCACCCTTGAACCCTTGACAGGCGGCGGGGCGTCTCCTCCCCCGCCAGGGGCTGCCCGGCCAGGGCTTGCCGGAGGGGCGGCTTTTCTGGCGGCCTGCCGGGAAACTGGAGGCCGCCGGGGATAGAAAGAAAAATACAAACAATATATAAGCAACAGGCGGAACGAAACGTCCGGGCTAAGAGGAGATAAACTCAAGGGAGCTAAAAAGCTCCTCCGGCTTTGTCATGTCATAAGCTTTACCCATGGCGTATAAGTAACAGTCCCGCTGATCGGAGAAAAACTGATTGTTAAACTCAATCGGCTTTATGATATCAATGCCGGACACGGTGTCCATGTAGTGGGCTTCGAATAAGTACATGTCAGACGGCCTCCTCTCTGATGGAGTCTTTGTCAAGGAAGCCATGGTCATAGAGCCAGTGGGCATTTAAATGGACAACCTCGTCTTTACGTTCCGGATGAACAACATCAAAATCCGGCAGATATGTCTCCTCCTGGGACACCAGAAGGTAGACATCATCCCCCCAATGGTCATAAACAACCTTGAAGGAACCCAGACCTTCCTTAACACAGAGATAACAGGTATTGGAGCGGGAATAGTAGCCGAACTGGCACTGTCTGATGGGAGGGAGATCCCGGATGCCGGCGAACTCCTTCACTAACTGGTACATCTTGGTTTTGTTGATTTTCTTGAACTTGTACATAATCCTTCCTTTCTGCCTGAAACCCGTATAAGAGCGGATCTCGGCGCTTGAAAATAATTGTTGTACAAAGGCCCGAAACATGGTAGAATAAGGATTGTCGAGAAACTTATTACTACCATTTGATCGGGCCCGCTACTACCGGTAGAGTAGCAGCTTGGTGCTTGTAGAGAGAGATTCCTTCGTTCTGATGCGGGGGAATCGCTTTCTATAAGTATATTATAGCCTATAAATGTAAACTTGTCAATGAAATAAAGTATATGATCGTAAACTAATTGGAGAAATTATGCTCAATTCTATTGAAATTGGAACAAGAATAAAAGAACGGCAAAAAATTTTAGGATTAAAGCAAAAAGATATTATCGAAAAAACTGGGATTTCTAAAGCGGCAATTAGTAATTATGTAAATGGAGGAAGGATTCCAGAGGCGGAAGCACTATATAAAATCAGTAAAATATTAAATACATCTATGGAATGGTTGCTAGTTGGAGAGGCAACAAACGAAAACTTTACAGTAGAAGAACAGAAGCTATTAGTAGCTTACCAGCGGGCAAGCCCCAGCATGAAGGAAGCCGCCAGAAAGCTTCTGGACGTGCCGGAGCAGGAGAGAGGATCATTAATTTACAACACTGGAAAAGAAGCCATATGAAAAAATGAACTATGGTTATACTGGGCTTAAGCCTTAGATAACATAAAAAACTAAAGAATAGGGGAAATGAGTATGAGTACAAGCGATCAGTACGCTAAAATCATAGTCGATATGGCTATGCAATGGGGTTCATTCCTAATAATCGCCTTATGCGTAGCGGCAATTGTAGAACTTTTATTGAAGCTGTTTATAAAGAAAACCTCGGATACGATATCAAAGTCAAAAAACAAAAATCTTATTTTATTTCTTATGGTTTTGGGGATGATCGGCGCTGTTTTATGGCTAATAAACTACTACAGTTCTCTATGGGGATTCACTTGAATTCATGTAAAGAAATAAAGTATAAACTTGACCAGAACTTAAAAATATGTTATTACTATAAAACCAATACCACAAAAGGAGGGTAAGCAATGACAGAAAACGAGTTCATACTGATGCTTAGAAGTGAATTACAGCCCATTAAAGACGAGATTAGAACCGTACAGGAAGATTTGCATGACTTTAAATTGTATGTTGAAAATGCGATCGAGCCTAAAATTAATATTTTGGCAGAGAATTATGTACCGGCGGCAAAACGGTATGAGAGAACAACACCAGAGATCAATGACATAAAACGCGATATCGAGGTAATGAAGAAAATCATAACCGAACATAGTGAAAAACTTCAAAAGATATCATAAATACGGTTTTAACAGGCAGAAAGGAGTGTTCCGGACAAATGGAATGCTCTTTATTTCATACAGGAAGCTAACAGGGGAGGGGATCTATGACAGCCATATATCTGAGAAAAAGCCGCGCGGACAGAGAGGCGGAAGCCAGAGGGGAAGGGGAGACTCTGGCCAGGCATGAAAGCATCCTGACAGAATTGGCCAATCATATGGGGCTTGTTGTGGAAGCTGTTTATAAAGAGTTGGTTTCTGGTGAGACTATTGCCGCCCGTCCGAAGATGCAGCAACTCCTCCTTGAGGTGATGCAGGGGAAATGGGAAAGCGTTATGGTCATGGAGGTGGAGCGGCTTGCCAGGGGAGATACAAAAGATCAGGGAACTGTAGCCGAGGCCTTTAAGTTCAGCGGGACGAAGATCATCACTCCGGCTAAAACCTATGATCCAAACAATGAGTTTGATGAAGAATATTTTGAGTTTAGCTTATTCATGAGTCGGCGTGAATATAAGACGATCAACCGCCGGATCCAGACGGGACGGATTGCAGCGTTTAAAGACGGATGGTATATCGCCGGGACAGCGCCCTATGGGTATGAGAAGGTTAAGCATAAAGGAGATAAAGGTTACACCCTTCAGATCAGGGAGGAAGAGGCCAGGATCGTAAGGATGATCTTTCAGCTGTATACCCATGGAGAACTTCTGCCGGACGGAACACACAGCCGGATGGGCTCCTATCAGATACGGGACCGATTAAATGCCCTGCATATCCCTTCCAGAACGGGAGGTTCCTGGTCTGCTTCCAGTATTATGGACATCATCCGGAATCCCACATACACAGGTTACCAGAGGTGGAGTTGGAGAAAAGTCAGAAAAACTATGGTTGACGGCCAAATTATAGAAAGCCGGTCTAAAAATGAAGATTGTCCCAAAGTTCGGGGAAGATTTGAACCTGTCATCCCGGAAGCTGTCTACAACAGGGCGCAGGAAATCAGGAAGAATAAGCCCACTGTTCACACAGGAACTTCCAACGCCCTTCAGAATCCATTAAGCGGCCTTGTGTACTGCGGCATGTGCCACAGGCCGATGAGCCGCCAGTTAAGTAATACAAAGACGAGCTATGCCATCTTGCGCTGTCCCAACAGTCAATGTAAGAATGTCTCTGCCCCGCTGGAACTGATTGAAAGAAAGGTTATGGAAGGTCTGGGGGAATGGCTGTCCGGGTATGAGCTGCAATGGCCGGACGCGCCGGAGGAGAAAGACGGGGAAGCCATGTCTTTGTTAAAAGACGGGGTAAATAATTTAACCAGAGAAAGGGAAAGGGTACGGAAGCAGCTTGCCAATACCTTTGATCTGTTGGAGCAGGGGATTTATGATGTACATACATTTCGGGAAAGGCGAAAGATACTGGAGGAGAAAAGCAATTCTTTGGAGACGGAGTTGACATGCCTGAACAGGGAAATCGAGTTGATGGAAGCCCGTAAAAAGGCAAGGCAGGACTTTGTCCCCTCTGTCAGGAAGATTGTTGAGGCATATTGGAGTGTTGACAATATAGAACTTCGCAACACTATGTTAAAAGAGATACTGGATCATGTAGATTACTGCAAAACAGAACGGAACCGGAAAGGGCAGAGAGACTCGGCAAAGTTTACGCTGCATTTTTATCCGAAATTGCCGGAAAATCGTTCATAAGATTAGAAACTGTAAATTACCATAACCCAACAGGGCCGTATGTATACCCCCACTCATAAGTCATCAGCACCACCCAGTTAGCCGCCGCCCCCAGCCCGGCGTAGTCCATCCCTTCGTATAAAACTCCAGGCTGGTCATCCGAGTATTTGGGGGCCAGGGCCACAGACACCTGATATCCCAGGATGTTCAGGGCGTAAGTGGCATAGGATACAAATGCGGTAAAGGCATTTTTGTCCTCACCCAGGACGTACTCAAAATCGATATTTACCGTCTGATATCCTTTTTCCAGCATGACCGAGGCCAGCCCAGTGACCAGCCGCTGCTGCGCGGCGCGGCTGTGTACCAGGGCGGTTACCAGGGCATTGTTGAAATGTCCGTCCGAGCCCAGAGGCGTCAGGGTCAGGGCTGGCGTGACGCCGGCCTGCCGGGCCTGGGCGGTCATCCATGTATCGTCCATGGCAGGAGGGATCAGGTCCCCGGCTAAGGTAAAGCCGTAGGAGAACACGGCCAGTTCCGAGAGGTAGGAGAGAGTTTCCGTAAGGACGGGGGCTGAGATGAAGGGATAGGCGTATCCGCTTCGGAAGATGGCTTCGGCATAGGAAGAATAGGGAGAAAATGTCTGGGGAGGGATATCATTTGCCAGGAGAAGGGCCTGGCCTACAGCCAGCCGATAGGGCGGCGTCAGCTGATTGATCCGGATCAGGGCGGTCAGGTCTGTGTTCTGTTCTTCTGAAATCTTATCTACCGTATCATCAGGCTTCACAACATATATGTTCATGGAGATCCCTGTTGTTTTTTACCAATATATTCCTGTGGGGGGAGGGCAATCCCTTTTCTTTTTGAGGACCAGGCTGTTTTTTGTTTGTGCTGTTTTTCATGGCTCTGGTAGTGTGGGCGGTGTGGGAATTTATCGCGGCGCGGCGCCCGGAACGGTTCTGGGAGGGGACTAACAGGGCTCTGCGATGTGTGGAGTGTTCGGATAAGCTTTGTCCCCGATATGATCATCTGTTAAAGTTTTATCTTGAAAGGGATAAAAAAATGTGATATAAACTTGTAAGAAATGGATCACAAGGAGGAAGGACAAGTATGACCGTTACATTGACCAGGCAGCAGGCCCTTGAGCTGCTGGGCAAGTATAATAAAGAAGAATTCCATATTCTCCACGGGCTGACTGTGGAGGGTGTTATGAGATGGTACGCAAAGGAGCAGGGATACAAAGAAGAGGAGGAGTACTGGGGACAGGTGGGGCTTCTTCATGACATTGACTTTGAATTGTATCCGGAAGAACACTGCAAGAAGGCCCCAGAACTTTTGCAGGAGGCGGGAGTGTCCCAGGAGATGATCCGGTCCATATGCAGCCACGGCTATGGATTGTGCAGCGATGTGAAGCCGGAGCATGAGATGGAGAAGATCCTTTTTGCGGCGGACGAGCTGACAGGGCTTATCTGGGCCGCGGCTAAGATGCGTCCGTCTAAGAGCGTGATGGATATGGAGGTGTCCAGCCTGAAAAAGAAATTTAAGGACAAGCGGTTCGCGGCAGGATGTTCCCGGGATGTGATTAAAGAGGGGGCCGAGGGGCTGGGATGGACTCTGGAGGAGCTGATGGAGAAGACCATCCTGGCCATGCGCTCCTGCGAGGAGTCGGTCAATAAGGAGATGGAAGCATTGATTCAGTAAGAGAAGAAGTACTCAGAAGGCAGATTGGAGGACATGATGAAGAAAGTGGTGAAGTTTGGCGGCAGTTCCCTTGCCAGCGCCAGACAGTTTAAGAAAGTGGGGGAGATCATCCGCGCTGACAAGTCAAGAAGGTATGTGGTGCCGTCCGCGCCGGGAAAGCGTAACGACAAGGACGAGAAGGTGACAGACCTTTTATATGAGTGCTATGACGCCGCAGCGGCCGGGGCGTCCTACAAGAAGATCCTGGAGAAGATCAAAAAGCGGTATGAGGACATTATCGACGGGCTGGACTTAAATCTAAATCTGGACCATGAATTTGCCAGGATCGAGGAAAACTTTCAGGCAAAGGCCGGGCGGGATTATGCCGCTTCCAGAGGGGAGTATCTTAACGGCATCCTTATGGCCCAGTATCTGGGGTATGAATTTGTGGACGCGGCGGAAGTGGTGTTTTTTGACGACAGCGGGGTTTTTGACGCCGAGGCCACGGACAGGGAGCTGTCGGAAAGGCTGGAACACATTGAGAGGGCGGTTATCCCGGGATTTTACGGGGCAAAACCGGACGGGACAGTGAAGACTTTTTCCAGAGGCGGCTCTGATGTGACGGGATCTATTGTGGCAAAGGCCATCCATGCGGATATGTATGAGAACTGGACCGACGTGTCGGGATTTCTGGTGGCTGACCCCAGGATCGTGGATAAGCCTCAGGTGATCGAGACCATCACTTACCGGGAACTTCGGGAGCTGGCTTATATGGGGGCAAGCGTCTTACACGAGGACGCCATTTTCCCGGTGCGCAAGGAGGGGATCCCCATCAACATCCGCAACACCAACCGACCGGAGGACAAGGGGACTCTGATCGTGGAAAGCACCTGCCGCAAACCCAGATACACCATCACAGGGATCGCCGGAAAGAAAGGGTTCTGCTCCATCAATGTGGAGAAAGCCATGATGAACTCCGAGGTGGGGTTTGGGAGAAAGGTGCTGCAGGTGTTTGAGAATAACGGCATCTCTTTTGAGCATATGCCTTCCGGCATTGATACCATGACGATCTTTGTCCACCAGTCGGAGTTTGAGGAGTATGAGCAGTCTGTGGTGGCAGGCATCCACAGGGCGGTGGAGCCCGATTTTGTGGAGATGGAGTCGGATCTGGCGCTGATCGCCGTGGTGGGGCGGGGTATGAAAGCCACCAGAGGGACAGCCGGAAGGATCTTTTCCGCCCTTGCCCACGCCAGAGTGAATGTGAAGATGATCGATCAGGGATCCAGTGAACTGAACATTATCATCGGCGTGAAGAACGGGGATTTTGAGACGGCTATCAGGGCTATTTATGATATTTTTGTTACGGTGGAGCTGTGAGGGGGAGTTAAGTTAGGTGTATAATTGAGTGAGCAAAGGGGAGAGGGACGCACAGTAGGTAACAGTTCAGATAATCCTTGAACTGTTACGCAGTAGAGCCAATATTTCCCGAAACTTTCCCAAAAAGGTTGTGTGAACCATGGAAATCTAGTATAATATGGGCAAGCGGATCAAGCAGAACCCGCGGAGAGTATTTTCGCAGGCCCCACTGTCGGGCAGGGGCAAGGAGGCCGGGTGGGAGTGCTTATCAATGAACAAGGGGGATTTTCTATTATGAAGACCAGAATAAGAAAGATAGGAACCGTTGGGACCACAGCTCAGATGAGAGTGATCCCGGGCCATTTCGCTACCAACCATGCCCACATCAACTACTATCTGGATCTTACCATGCTTAAGAGCAGGACCAGCGAGGCGAAGGCTATTGCCAAGGTGATGGCGGGCCTCTACCTTTTTGACACGGTGGTGGACACCATTGTATGTATGGAAGGCATGGAAGTGATCGGGGCGTTTTTGTCAGATGAGCTGGC
Organism: uncultured Hungatella sp.; assembly: GCA_910588505.1. Lineage (GTDB taxonomy): Bacteria > Bacillota > Clostridia > Lachnospirales > Lachnospiraceae > UBA3402. The sequence goes on from CAJUPQ010000002.1 coordinate 22,274, forward strand.
AAAGGGCGGTTTTATGTCCATGAACCGACATAAGAGTATCTATGTGGTGCGCCCTGAGTTCAACAACAACAGCCAGATCATTTTCCGGGATAATCTGGTGCATATGATCGAGGACAAGCATGTGCTGGTGCTGGTATCCTCCGCCACCACAGGTCTGACGGTCAATAAAGTTATCGAGAGTATTCTGTACTATAACGGCATCATGACCGGAGTTTCGGCTATCTTCGGGGCTGTGGACGAGGTGGACGGAGTGCCGATCAAGGCGGTGTTCGGCAAGAAGGATCTGCCGGACTATGAGTCCTATGATTATCGGGACTGCCCTCTGTGCAAGCAAAAGCAGAAACTGGATGCCCTTGTGAATGCATTTGGGTACTCGGCGCTGTAGAACGGATAAGACGAAGCAGCCGTGGAGATGGTATAAAACGTGGCGGCAGCGAATATGAGGCTCAAGGCGGTGTACAGGCCGTACCAGTACATCGATGTACCAGGCTAAAAGAAAAAGAGCGGGACAGGGATCGTGGAGATCCGTCTCCGCTCTTATTTTTTGTGGATCGGGCCGTCCCTTACCCGCAAAAGTCACCCCCGATCCACAAGCGTTTCCAAATCCTTATAAAATCCCGGGTAGGAGATGGACGCACACTCCGCTCCCAGAATTTTTGTCTCCCCGTCGGCGCATAGTCCGGCCACGGCAAAGGTCATGGCGACGCGGTGGTCCTGGCAGCTGTCAATGACCGCCCCGTGGAGGGGTCTGCCGCCCCGGATCACCATTCCGTCATCTGTAGCTTCTACGTCGGCTCCCATGGCCGAAAGATTTTGGACCATGACCTCAATGCGGTCAGATTCCTTTACCCTTAACTCCGCCGCATCCCGGATCACGGTGGTCCCCTCCGCGAAGCAGGCCATGGCGGCGATCATGGGCAGCTCGTCGATGAGAGTGGGGATAAGGGCTCCTTCAATGACCGTCCCGTGGAGGGATGAGGAGCAGACTAAAATGTCCGCAGCAGGTTCCCCGCAATCCGTTCTCTCGTTTAACAGCGTGATCTGTCCTCCCATAGCCTCTATGACCTTCAGGATCCCTGCTCTGGTGGGATTTACCCCAACATTTTTTATGAGAATCTGGGAGTTGGGGACTATGAGCCCTGCGCAGAGGAAATAGGCGGCGGAGGAGATGTCTCCGGGCACCTTCACAAGGGTTCCGTAAAGCTCCCGAGCCGGTGAGATTATTGCTGTGGTTCCCTCCCGGCACACATGGGCGCCAAAATGCGTAAGCATGATCTCGCTGTGATCTCTGGACACATAAGGCTCTGTTACCCGGGTCTGTCCGTCTGCGTAGAGTCCGGCCAGAAGGATGGCGGACTTTACCTGGGCGGAGGCTACTTTGGAGGTGTAATGGATGCCATGAAGAGCTCTTCCCCGGATCGTGAGGGGAGCCCGGCTATTGCCTCCCCGGCTCTGGATCTGGGCGCCCATAAGGGCAAGAGGCTCTATGACGCGCCCCATAGGTCTTTTCCGGATGGAGGCGTCCCCGGTCAGAGTCACCGCGAAATCCTGAGCCGCCAGGATGCCGCAGATCAGCCGCATGGTAGTCCCGCTGTTGCCGCAGTCCAGATCTGAATCGGGACAGGCAAGCCCCCGGAGTCCTCTGCCATGTACAGACACCGTGTCCCCGTTATTTTCAATGTCAACTCCCATTTTCCTGAAACAGGAGATGGTGGACAGACAGTCAGCTCCCTGAAGGTAACCACGGATCTCTGTGGTCCCTTCGGCAATGGAGCCGAACATAACGCCGCGGTGGGAGATGGATTTATCTCCCGGAACCGTAACCTCACCGCGAAGTTTTTTTATTCTGGTAAATTTCATGATAGTTCCCGGCCTTTCCCATAGTTTTTATGGAGCGCGAAAGCATTTCTAAAAAAGCTCATAGTGGTATTTTTTTAGCCTTTCCCAGGCTTTTTCCATGGCCTCCCGGTCATAGAAGTCGATCTTTAAGGCGCCCTCCCCCCGCTCCCGGTTGTGATTGATCCCGATATTTTTGATGCTGATGCCGCCGGCCGCTAAGATCACCGAGAGAGTGGAGATGGAGCCCACCTCATCCGCAATATCCACAGTAAAGCTGTACTCCGGCTCTACGGAGCCTTTTGGTTTGTCGGCCAATGTGTCGCGGTAAGCTTTGGAGGTTTCAAACAGCTCATAGATCCCATTGGTATCCCCTTCTTCAAGCCGCGCGAGGACCGCCCCAAGGGAATCCATGTAGAGTCTGAGCATCTGGGATAAGTTTTCACGGTTCGTCATGCAGATCTGCTCCCACATCGTGGGGGAGGAGGAGGCGATCCTGGTAATATCCTTAAAGCCTCCTGCTGCCAGCCGGTTCATCAGTCTGTCTTCCCGGTCCTGGTCCCGAACCAGGTTTACCAGGGTGGAGGCCACGATGTGAGGGAGATGGCTGATGGCGGCCGTGATCTGGTCATGGCTGCCATAGTCCAGGACAATGGGGATGGAGCCGATGGCCGAGGCCACGGCCACAAGGCGGTCAACATCTTCCTGGCGGCTCTTGGCCGTGGGAGTGATGATGTAGTAGGCGTTTTCCAGAAGACGGTCCGAGGAATGTTCATATCCGGTTTTCTCCGAACCTGCCATAGGGTGGCCTCCCACAAAGACCTCCTCCATCCCTAAGCGGATCACGTGGCTGTGGATATCGCTTTTGGTGCTGCCAACATCGGTGACCAGGGTGCGGGGACCTAAGTAAGGACGGAGCCGGTCCAGATAAGCCGCGTTGTACTCCACCGGGGTACACAAAAAGACCATATGGCAGCTTCTTAACTCCTCTCCGATGCCGGAGAGGATCACGTCTATGGTGCCCTCCTGCCTGGCATGCTCTAATTTCTCCCTGGACCGGGCGTAGGCCATGATGGTGATATGAGGATCAAAACGCTTAAGCCCCCGGGCGATGGAGCCGCCTATCAGGCCAAGACCGATAAAGGCAATCCGGGTATCCGTCATTACAGGCTCCTTCCCACCAGCTGGGCAAAGGGTCTTAAGTCTTCCATAAGGGTCCCGAACTGGTCAAAGGTCAGAGACTGAGGGCCGTCGGACAGGGCGCAGGAGGGGCAGGGGTGTACTTCGATCATAAGCCCGTCAGCCCCCACGGCCACAGCGGCTTTGGCCAGAGGCTCCACATAGGCCCGGACCCCTGTGGCGTGGCTTGGGTCCACGATCACAGGCAGGTGGCTCTTGGCCCGGATCACCGGCACCGCGCTGATGTCTAAGGTGTTGCGGGTGCTGGTCTCATAAGTGCGGATGCCCCGCTCGCACAGCACGATATTGGGATTGCCCTCGGAGATGATGTATTCCGCCGCGTTGAGCCACTCGTCGATGGTGGCGGACAGCCCCCTCTTTAAAAGCACCGGAACGCCTGACTTGCCCGCTTCCTTTAAAAGCTCGAAATTCTGCATGTTCCTGGCTCCGATCTGGAGCATGTCCACATACTTTACGGCAGCCTCGATGGCGTGGGCGCTGGTGACCTCACAGATGACGTTAAGGCCTGTGGCCTCCCGGGCTTCCTTCATATATTTAAGCCCCTCTTCCTCCAGACCCTGGAATGAGTAGGGGGAAGTTCTGGGCTTGTAGGCGCCGCCCCGCAGGAATGTGGCTCCCGCCTGCTTTACGGCCGCGGCGGTCTCCATCAGCTGGTCCCTGCTTTCGATGGCGCAGGGACCGGCCATAACCGTCACATTGCCCGGCCCGATGACCGTGTTTCCCACAGGGATGACGGAATCCTTTGGATGGAACTTTTTATTTACCAGCTTGTAGCTTTCCGTTACGTTTACGATCTTGTCCACGCCGTCAGAGATCTCGATGTTGGAACCGTGAAGCTTTGACTTATCTCCCACAACGCCTACGATGGTCACCTGGTCGCCTTTGGACAGATGGGAGTGAAGTCCTTTGGACTGGATCAAATGGATTACATTCTGGACGGCTTCCTCGGAAGCGTTTGGTTTCATAATAATGATCATGGCAATAACCTCTCCTGAAATTTCATTGTGAATACGTTCCCCATTTTAAGACAATCTTATCCATTTGTCAACGCTTTTGTACTTTAAACTTTTGCGGTTTAAAGCATAGAACAGGACGAAATATATTTCCCTGGCAGCTGGAGCTTGTGAAGGTGGAGCAGGGGCATGGGCGTGTCTGCAAGGTGGGAAAATACAGTCAGGTTAAAGCACAGGAGACTGTTTTCGTTCCAGGTGAGATCAGAGGAGAGCGCTATGTGTTTTTCCCTCCAATCCGCGAGAGCTTGGCTCCACATGCGGATATGGGCCTCTAAGCAGCCGGCGTTCAGCAGGACGGAGGGCTGTAAAAACACCGGCAGCTCTGTGAAGCATCCATCCGGAGCGGTCCGGTAGGCGTATGCTGCTTCCAGAGATATGGATATCTCGGACATTTCGAGGGCAGGATCGCGTTTTAGAAGCCGCTCAAAGAAAGCCGTCAGGTGATCACAAAGGGCTTTCGGACTTTCCCCGGAGCCGGCAAAGGCGGGCAGATCCACAGGCCCCCCTATATCCATAAAGGGATACAGGGTGTCATGAAAGCCGATAGAGCCCGTCTGGTAGATAAAGGGGGCGTCCACCTGGCTCTCACCGATCTTTTGGTGGTTGCGCCTGACGCTTATCCGGGCAAAGGCGCTTTGCCAGCAGAGCAGATACAGGCCGGGGAAGCACAGCCGGCGGCAGGGAATAAGCTGTCCCCGAAAGGCTTCCAGAGGACGTCCGGCAGCGGTGTCCTTAAACCAGTACCAGATAGCGCAGGCTTCCTTTTTCCAGAGAACTGTTTCTATATCAGACGCGCCAAGGCTTACCACAGGCCAGGGCAGACCTGCGGGGGGAGCCCCTTCCACGCGGATCACAAGGGCGCGGATGCCCTGGATCTCCTCCACAGACTCCCTGAGACAAAAGGAGTAGGTCACTCCGGCGTCTGTAACAGATGCCCGGTTTGATGGCCGGCTTTGGACAGCCTTTATCACCTGGCTGGAAAGGGTGATAAAGGAGCCGACGGCCTGATGGCCGCAGACCGTCTCCCTGGAGGCTTTGTCCATATCCGGCTGAACCTTTAAGGCGTAGGTTTCAAGGTCGTCTTTGATCTGCGGATAGAGACTTACAAAGGCAGCCAGGCTGTCAAAGAGCCGGTTTTCCTCCAGTCCGTCGGCGGCGTCGTTTTTTCGGTTAAAATGGACTGCCGCTTCCACCTGATCCTGGGGATAGTGGCAGGAACGCTCATACTGGAACCGGAAATCCCAGGTAAGGGCAGAAATGTCCTGATCCGGGTCCTGGTTAAACACATAATCCTGATTCCCAAGGAGAGGCGTCTCCGGGTAGCTGCGCAGAAGAAGGGGCATGTAAAATTCCCCCAGCTTCTGGCAAAAAGACCCGCCGCTGTCCCCTGTTACAAAGCTAAGCCAGCCGGAAGCCTCGTAGTGGTCGATCCCCTCTATAAAGTGGAAGCCATGTTCCAGGTGGGAGCCTGTGAACACGGGATCCAGGGTGATTCCCGGCAGGATCGCGCCGGACCGGTCCCGCGCCAGATCGGGGCAGTTTATAAAACAGGCAAAAGGCTGATGGCCGGGCCGGAGCATCAGCTTTGTGTTGGAGAGAGACATCTGGGAGAGCGGAGTGTTTTCCCCAGGCGTTACGGTTCCGAACAGCTTAAGGTCCATTTCCCCGTCCCTGATCTTTGGGCCGCGGCCGACAGCGGCTCTTGTCTCCAGGACTCCCTCGATCTCGTAAAAGCTGGACAGCCTGGTCAGAAGCTGCTGGCGGACGTGCTCCCGAACAAAATCCAGGTTCTTTTCCCGATCTTTTTCCAGCACAGGTATCAGATAATCTTTTAATGCAAAGGCCAGCTGCTGTTTTAGCTCTGTAAGCTCATCATAAAAACTGCTGCCTGTGATCGTGTCTATGCGGATGACAGCCATGATCATCCGGGGCGAGAGAAGTTCATCCTCCAGGGCCGTTACAAAGGTTTTCATCCAGATGTCAAGGTCAATGGCTCTGAAATCCATGGGCGGCGCTGTCTTTTGGGGGAGGAGACCGATTCCCGTCTCATAAACAGGCATCCGCAGGCTGTCTCTTGCCTCAAGTCGGTTGGAGATGGGACGCAAAGCCGCCAGCACATGGCTGTCTTCGAGGAAGGTCACATGGATGCCCGCGCCTGGGGTTTCTCCCTGACGGGTCAGCCACAAGGTTTCCTGGTTTGGCGTTTCGCTGGTCTGGGTGAATCCTACAGCCAGACGATACCGGAAGTTTCCCGGGTCCCTTAAAGCCTGCTCCAGATTTTGGGCGAAGCCGGAAAGACTGCCTTTGGCGTCGGCTTTGGGAGGAAGGGTGGAGGAGGCGGCAAATACCCCGTCCATGGAGGCGAATTCCCCCGCTGCCAGACGTTTGAGACGATGCCATTCAATGGCGCAGGTAAGAGGATAGAGATCCTGGTCATTGATCATGGAAAGGTCAAAGGGGAATGTATAGAGACATTCTCCTCTGGGAGGTACAGGGCGTTCCCCTTTTTCCAGCCCCTGCAGGTAGTCACAGACAGAGCCTGGACCGCCAAAGAGCCAGTGATACAGCAGGGACTTCAATTCTTTGCCGAAGGTAAGATCCAAAAGCAGGGAAGTGGTCACCTGAAATTCCACGCCCAGAGGATCAGTCATCTGGAAATACAGGCTCTGGTATTGTTTTCTGGCCAGAGCGGCATACTTCTGCCTCGTCTCGGCGTTTGGAAGCTCTTCATATTTCTCCGTATCAAAGAGAAATTGGACCTGAAAGCATGGTTGTCCCTCCTTTTGGGCCTCCACCCAGTAGGATACAGTGACACCGGGCCAGGAGGATATGGGAAGCAGCTGGTCTGTGTATCCCTGAAACATGGGAAGGCCGTTGATAAATCCCCCGGGGATAGGGTCCCTTAAGGAAAACTGGGAAGCGGTCACATTGCCGAACAGGTCCTGCCAGTGGCAGTCAAGCTGTAAAAAGGTTCCCACGACGTTATAGGGATTGTCTCTGTCAGGGCCGGGCGCTTTGGTTAAGCCTGTCAGGGGAAGGGCTATGGTGTAGCAATAGCTTCCGTCTTTTTCCCCGGGGCCGGCGGGAAGAGCCAGGTTGCTTTCTGTGTAGCTGTCATTTTCCATGACGTGGTAGCCGAGAAGGGTGTACTGGTCCATGATCAGCGCCAGAGCCTCTGTCTGGGGGTCCGTGCCGGGGGCGGGAGGCGTGACGGTAAACGCGGCGGCGGCTGTGCCGGGGGTTAAGACCGGCACATATTTTTTCAGTCCTCCCATAAGGTGGACCGACTGTCCGGCAGACAAAAGGCCCGGCGTATCCCGATTCAGGGCCGCCAGCAGTTTTGTGTCGCACCCATATTTCTCTGAGATGGAGGTCAATGAGGAAAGTTCTTTCTCATCCGTCACAATGGTCATGGGGGGAAGGGCCAGGGCTTCTCCCTCGTCCAGCAGATCCGGCCAGTGGATACGCCTGGGGTTGGCTGCTTTTAACTGGTCTAAGGTGACGCCGAAAAAGGCCTGGATCTTTTTCAGATCTCTGCCTGGGGCCTTTTGGTTTTGGGCCAGATAGACGCCTTGTTCTATCCGGATGGGAATGCCTTTGTTCAGACGGATATCCGGGTTTTGTTCGGCAAAATCTCCGGGGGCGCTGTCATAGGCCTGGCACAGCCGGTCGATGGATTCCCTGCCGTCGGTGATCACATGGTCAACAGGCTCTAAAACCGTCTGAGCCAGAAGGGAGATCTCTGGCTCCAGGGACAGGGCGGCAGTGACAAAGGTATTCATATAGTTTGTGACAGTGGCCTGTCTGTCTTTTTTGTCCCACAGTGGCAGGATCAGCAGCGACAGGGCCGTCCGTCCTTTTTCATCAAAGATAGAGTCAGGCAGACCCTGGATCTGGCCGTCCTGGTAGCGGCAGTAGTACAGGTAGAATCCACCCCGGTTAGTGATCAGGGCCTGCCACAGGGTCCGGATGGACTCCTGCACATCCTGTGTCTTACAGGAATAGTTTCCGGCATCAGAGGGGCTGGTTTCTGTGGACAGGTTCACCTTCACAAAGGAGGTAAAAAGTCCCTGGTCCCCATCTATGGTCAGAGGGCCGTCAGGGGAGGCGTATCCGACCTTAATCGTAACATCGTCTAAGGCAGGGAGGGCAGAGACCACACGCTCCAGAAGGAGAATGTCCTGGGCTTTGCCTCCGGTTATCTCATACATAGGGCAGTTCTCAAGAGCCGCCTTTTGGACGCCGAAGGAGATGACGCAACCTGGCCTGTAATGGGTCAGGGGCTCTTCTTTCAGAGACAGGGACAGGCGGATGCCCCGGGGCCTTGACGCAGTCAGGTTAAGGAGAGCGTCCGGGAATTTCCACAGGCACAGTTCTTTACAGGTCTTGGCGTCCATATCCGCCCCCAGAGGCAGACCTTCAAAGGCCAGGGCCATTTGCCGGGAAGAAAAGGTAAAGGCCAGGGGAAGCTTTTGGACCATATCCTGGGCCCCGCGATAGACCATCTGGTGGCTTAAGACCCGCTCTTTCCAGTAGTCTGCCACATGTTCAATCCGCTTAGCGTCCGGGCTGTCACAGGATACGGAGATGACGTAGGTGTTTTTCCCGCTTTCAAAGTCCAGCCAGGAAAGCTTATGAGGCATGGTAAAAGAAACCGTATAAGCGCGGTCGGGCTCAAACCGGGAGGGGATGATAAACTGCTGGCCCGTAAGGGAAAAAAGACCGGCAAAGGGAGGAAGCTGTTTTTCATCATTTACCCAGATGCCTTTTGTTAAGGGGCGGATACCGTCTGTGGCAAGCCGCAGGCCGTGAAGACTGTAGCGGGTGGTCATGGCGGCAAGCTGCCTGATGGCGTCCGGGTTAAGTGCGCCCTCAAAAAACTGGTCCCCCCGGCCATTTGCCGCCTCATCCAGGCTGTACTTAAGCAGCTGGCGGGACAGCATAAGGAAATAGTCGGCAAACACCCACTCCGCCATGGAACAGGATTCCTCATCATCTGCCATGGGTCCGCCCTCGTCCCAGGCGGCAACGGCCAGCTGGTCAAAATACGTTCTAAGCTGGTCTAGCTTTTGGCTGCCGACCTCATTGTACCGGGCAAAGGTGTAGGACAGGTCAGAGCCGGCCTCTAAGTTCAGCCAGGGGACCATGGGGAAATACACGGCTGTGTCCACAAGCCCAGTCTCTTGATCCTGCCGGGGCAGAGGCTGTTCATGGATGGTGATCCGCACCCGGTTATTTAAAAATTCCGTCACTTTGGACAGGGGCATAGACAAAGCGTCCGGATCCTCCGCGGCAAGGGCGTCAGGATAGGATGTAAGGACCCAGTCCAAAAGGGCGCGGCACAGCAAGGCGAAGGAGTCAAACTCCAGAAACATAACAGCCACATAGCAGAGATGCCGGGCATCGGGGGCTGCTGTCAGGCTTTCCCATTCGTCGTGGGCCACGGTCAGGGCAGTGACCAGGTAGGCGTCAAGACTTACAGGTTCAGGGGATTCCTCTGAGATATAAACCATATTGCTCTTAACAGGCAGAAGGCTTTCTGCAAGCCAGGGCGCCTGCCCCCTTGCTTCTATCCGGAAGTCTGCCGACACCTCTGCGGAAAAGGACAGATGGATGGCGATCCGAAACAGCCCCAGATTGATGGACAGGCGCAGACAGATCCCCACCTGGCATGTAACGGACAGCAGAACAGGCTGGCAGGCCTCTATCCGGAAGTCTGCCATCAGCGATATGGCGATCTGCACGCTGGCCTTGATAATGCCAAAGTCCACCTTGGCGAAGAGCCAGCCCGCCACCCCCACAGTTCCCAGAAGACAATAGTAATAGGAAGAATCCAGGCTGTGACTGTCCCCCTCTGGCAGGGAAGTCTCATAGGGATTCCACTTGGCAAGGATGCCTTCCAGGATCCCGGTGGCGGTGAGAGAGAAGGCGGCGTCCAGGATCCCGAAGCGCAGGGATTTGCCCAGGCCCACTTTAAGCCCCAGGCCTAACGTCAGGACCGGCTGAAAGCTCCCTTTGGGACTCTGGGGAACGCGGCTGCAGGTCTCGCCGGAAAGGACCCCGAAGTAGAAGCCGCCACAACCGGTAAGGGGCAGGCCAGGGTATACCAGGGCCTCAATGGAAAAGGACCTTGAAAAGTCATGGTTCCACGGAAACCCGATATCCACCTGAAAGTCGCCGTTGGTGTACACGGCTATGGAGATGATCGGCAGGGTTATGTTGAAACCGCCCAGGTTTAAGTACCGGGCAGAATCAGGCAGGGTGATCTCCGCCTGGTATACTCCCAGGTTATCTTTCAGCTTTTTGTAAAGGATCTGGAATTCCAGCCCGGCCAGTATCTTGGCTTCCTGTCCTGCCAGAGCGACGCGCAGAGCGTAGAAAACGGGATCGTTGAAAACAGTCTGTACGGTAAGCAGATATCCGTTCTCCCCCTTGCCGGTAAGCTTTAAGATCTGGAGATCCGCGCCCATGATCCAGGCGCTGTCAGGATCATAACGGTTGGAAGACGCCAGATTTGGCATGTTTTCCATCAGGCTGATGGCATCCTCCACCTTTGTCACGGATGAGAGACCGTCCATGGTTACATGCTGGCCCAGAGCGAAAAGCCTCAGATTAAAATATTTATTTCCGGAGCCGGAGGGAGCGGGGGCCTGTCCGGGAGCAGAGGCGTCCCAGGGTCCTAAGCAGTGGGTATCGCCTAGGGCCGATTCCCCTGTGTTCCACGGAAAATCGCCTGTAAGGCTTACCTGGACTTGCCTGTTTTTGTTGTTGGACTCCTCTTGTACATAGGCTGCCTGGATACCGGTGATCCTGGCGAATCCCAGATCCAGCTGTCCGATGCTTACCTGAAAGCTTACCTGACCGGTGGTGAAATTGTATTCAAGTTCCAGGGCCGGCAGGGGGATCTTGTCCAGCAAATCCCAGGGGGCTTCCAGGCCAAAGCGGCTGCCACGGATCCAGGAAACCATGGTTTCTATCATACTGCCTACGGTGGTCTCCTCTGTAAAGCGCAGCGTTCCCACCCACTGGGAGGCCTGGTTTTGGGAGACAGTGGCAGTAAGCCCGTTCCAGGTAAAGCCGAAGCTTAATACATACGGGTCATAGTCGTACCATATAAGAAGCTCAATGCCGTTCCATGTAAAGCCTGCGGACACCAGAGCATGGCTAAGCTCCCTGCCGTCGGCGCTTTTCTCCTTTCCAAAGGCAAACCGGGCGTCAAGGGTGACATCCTTTAGGAAGGGAACCGAAAAGCCTTCACAAACTCCTGCCGTGATCTGCCAGCTTTTGGCGGAGGTGTCAGTCATAAATTCTATATCAGCCACAGGAAGGTCCAGCCGGCCGGGGTTCCACCCCAGGTAATGGGACAGAAACGCTCCGGCCTGGGCTTTGCCGGAAAAAGACTGCCTTGCCAGGATCCGCCATCCTTTTGAAGAACTGTGCCAGGAACCCTGGACATAGAGATCAAGAGGAAGGGTGTCAGGAAGCAGGGTCATCTGGCCGGAGAGAAACAGGCCGGTATCTGTCTGGTCCCGGCTGACGTAAAAGCTTAAGCTTCTGATGGTAAGCAGGTCAAACAGATTCCAGTGAGCCTGTACGCCTGCCGCCAGGAAAAACATCTGTTCTCCGGGCAATATGTCCAGGCAGAAGGCGGATATGGAAGATTTCAGGTCTATGGAACCTCCGAACATTTTCACAAAGGCGTTCAGGTCGATCTCATTTTCCATCAGCCGGGCGTGGATCTGAAAGTCCGGGCAGGAGGCGGTTACAAGGATGACGCCTTTTTCGATGGCAAATTGTCCGCCGATCTGAAAGGAGATCCTTCGGTTTTTAAGATCACCGGGGGCGGCGATGGAGACTTTGACCTGAGGCTTTATGGAAAAGTCAGGATCTTTCATAATGGTCCAGGGCTTATCGGTCTCCAGAATGAAATCCATGGACAGGCAGGTTTTTTCTTTTAGGCTGTACACAAAGGAAAGGCTTTTCAGGCCAAAGCCGCCTAAGGTCTTTAAGGAGTCGGGCATGGACTGGATAAAGTTTATACCTCCCGCGATTCGGTAAAAGGGCTCCAGGACAGAGACGGGGTGAGAAAATTCGCCGCAGGCTGTCAGGGCGCCGTCGTCAACAGGAAAAGGAATGGACAGATTCAGATCCGTTCCCTTTAACGTTCCCGTGAGACAACCGGATATGGGAACATTGCCTTCCGCCACAAGAGTTTGAAACCCAAAGTTTTCCAGGCAGACCCAGGGCATCCCGGGAAAGGACCAGTCTTCCCGGCTGACGCAGTGAAACTCCGATATCAGGGCGCGGGTGTATTGGGCGTAGGAAAACACAAGGGAGAAGGAAAAATCCATATGGGACAGGGAAACCGAGCCGTCTTTTACGGACACCTGGCAGAGGGCTTTGCTGGGATCATAGGTCTTTTCTATACTGTCCGGAGGGATGAGGGCTGTGAAGCTGCCCTGTGAAACGCCTTCAAAATACTCTGCCAACCGAGTGCCGGTTAAGGTTTTCAGCAGATCCACACTGCCATGGCCCACTTCTCGGGCAAGGGTAAGGGTCTCGTATACATCCTCCAGGGACGCGGGCGGGCTGTCCGGCCGTTGGGAGACAGGAGACTTAAGATCCAGCAGGGAATTTTTATATGTAAAGAACATGGTAATAAGCCCCAGAAAGAATTTGCTGTGGTTTGGGGCGCTGTAGGTCTCTTTGAGAGCCTGAAAATATTTGTATTCCTGAGTATCCAGGGTATAGGCTTTGGCTATGAACCGACTCAGGTTTTGGATAAAGCTGCTATAGGAGCCTTTCCCCTCCCAGGTGAGAAAGCGTTTCACGAAAAGCATGACCATATTATAGATCGGCCCGCCGAAAGGGTCGTCATCATCTCCTGAAAAGACGGAGGTAGGGTAGCTGTTATAATTATGGGCCTGGGAGCACTGGAAAAAGGGCCTGCCGGTAAGGATGGTCAGGCTGGATGTACCCTGACCCTCAAAAAACGGAGGCATATCCGCGTTCCAGAAAAAATAGTTAAAAAGATCCATAGGCATGGGGCCTGTTTTTATGATATAGAGATGGCCGTTTTCCAGCCCCGCAGCTTCCTCCGGACATTCCAGAATATGGATGGTATTCAGTTTGGAAGAAGACACGGGCTGAAAAATTTTCCTTAACTCTAATACATCCTCCTCCACCACGCCGGCAGTGTGGCTATCAGGCTGAACCATGGTATAGCTATATTTATCCCTGGGGGATACTATGGGGAGCAGATCCTTTCTCTGAAAATAGTCCTCAAGGTCCTGGCTGCTGTTTATAAAGGCGTTTATATATCCAAAGAGCGATTCCTGGTCCAGGTCGAAGTCGTGGACAGGGTTTTGGATGATGGTGTTGAACAGAAGCATCACAATGGGACGGGGGCACTGGCACTGATACATAAGGCCGCATAAAACAAGGTTAAAAAGAATCTCCCCGGTAATGTCATAGGGAACCGAGATCTCCTCTGTCAGATCCTCGCAGTGGTGACGGTAGTTCTGAAGCCCGTATATGGGCCATAGGCGGGCATTATATTTGGCGGTTATTTTAGGGATCCGGCGCGCGTTTTTTACGCGGAGACGGAATTTTTTCGTGCGGTCATGGTCAACTTCCACAGAGCCCGGGGAAATTTTGTTATAGAGGCAGAAGCCATTTTCATACCAGTCCCACACAGGCTGGGGCGGGGACGAAAGCTCCTTTTCGTCATACAGGTACAGAGCTTTTTTCAGATGCTCTCCCACCGTTTCTTCCAGGTTTATGACGGGGGGTTCTTCCTTTCCTTCTGGTTTCGGGAAGATTTCGATTCTGTTTTGGCCATGCCACATGTAGGGCTGCAGGCAGAGAAAGTAGTTGACCTTTAGAAGCTCATGGGTCTGCCAGGACCTGTCGGAGCCTCCGGTAAAACCAAAAGGAATAAAATCGGAAACGTCCGGTGTGACCCGGGAGCCGGAAGTGATCATGGCAAATGTGATTTTATGGCAGGTTTTGTAGGACAGGCAGCAGGAGCCGGGGCTTTGGGTCAATTTTTTTACGTCAACTCCCGGAAACAAGAGAGCCAGTTTATTTTGGGTAGAGAGGGAGTCGGCGTCTGTGTTAAAGAAAACGGTTATTTTATTTTGGTATCCGGACCAGTCGATAAACTGCCTCATAAGGGCGATGGTGGAAGCCTGGTGCCCGAAGTTGGGGGAATTGTCAACATAGATCCGTATCTCCGGCAGATCGCGGATATGGTCCCTGATCCCGGATAAGATTCTGTAAAAATCGTCCTTGGCGGTTTGCTCACTGCCCAGCTTTTCAAGAAGCGCCAGAAAGGCTTCATTATTCATCAGATGCGTCCTCCTTTTTTGGGGGGTGTTTTTGGTATTTTGCGAACCATCCAGGTTCCCCGTCAGCCTGTCCGCCGCCAAATACAGTCAGGTCTGTGGAACCCTTTGGTGGGATGGTCAGCAGGGAAAAAAGCTTTAGGGAAAGATCCGTAAGCTTTAACTGGAACCGGTCCTGTTCCTGTTCAAGCCGGATCTGTTGGACGGAAAGGCTCATAAGGTTCTGGAGATTTAGAAATCCCGCCCTTTGGCCGCTTCCAGGCAGTTTGATCCACAGGGCTATCTTTGGTTCTTCTTTTGGGCCGCCGGGTCCGAAAGCAAGAAGCAGACCGGCGCTTATGGCAGCGGGGGAGGCCAGCTGTCCCAGGGTTCCCATGGGAAGGGACAGGAGCAGGCCAAACCAGTCTTTTTCAATGGCGCCAAAGCTTTTTGCCATTTGGACCGGAAGATATCCCAGATCCTCAAAAGACCGGTCCGGACGGCTTTGCTCCATCCCCTCCGGCTTTAAGGACAGGCAGCGGGCCAGACTTTTAGGGCGGAGGAAGCCTTTGCCTGGATCCAGGGAGAGCTGATCCGTCAGAAAGGCCCAGGTTGTAACACAGACGCCTTCTTTGTTTGTTCTTGTCATGGAAAGCTCCAGATTGGAAAAACACAGGCCCTGTTTTGTCAGATCCTCTCCCGGGAGATTGCCGTAGGAAAACAGGTCAAACTCCCCAAGCTCCCTGAAGTCGAGAAAGCCTTCCATGAGGAAACCACAGGATGATCCGGACGCGTCCATCTTGATCTGGGTCACTTCCACTTTGCTCAAAGGCCCGTGGTCAAAGCGATACAGACAGTCTGACACGCCCCGCAGTCCGTAGGATGTTTTGCCGTCGTGGACCTGGCAGGCGCCTTTTAAAAGCATGGAGTTGTACCGGCCTCCTTCCATGCGATCAGGTATTTGGCCGAGCCAGGACCCTACGGTAAGCTGAGCGTAGTTTTCAAAATCTTTTAGAGCGCTGTTTACAAAAAGCGCTTTCAGGCTCAGCAGGCGAAAGCCATAGAGGCCTTTTTCCGGGGATACAGGTTCTTTTGTTTCCTTAAATTCCGGATCTTCGTAATAGATAAGTCCGAACAGAGAGCTTAACCCGTCCTGGCCCAGGCCGTTGGCATCCTGCTTTAAGGCCGTCATATGGATCCCGATGTGGTGGGCGGTTATGCCGCTTCCAGGGGGGAGTCCCATAAGGACGCCGCCCAGCTGCCGGGGAAGGTTATCCTGGGAGAGTGGGACGTTGAGAAACAGGATGCCCTGCCAGTTCTCGTCAGACGCGATCCGGTTGAACTGGGAAAAATAGCGGGGATCCCCGTTGGCAGCCATCCGGCAGTAGGCGTTAAGCCAGGTGGACAGATTGACCAGCTGATCTTTATCCGGCCCGTGGGGAAAAAGGGGAGGGGCAAAATCCTGCCACCTGGTCCAGGCCTGGGGGGCGGATGCCAGGCCGCCTAAGTCAGGATCGTACAGCCTGCCTTTACAGCCCTTGACGATCATCACGGTTTTGTAATCATTGTATTCATTGCCCTGTCCCGGCTCAAAAGAGAAGAGCCAGTCCCCGATATTGATGGAATTGTGGAACGCGGAACATCCCTTGTCGGAGGAGTCCGACGTAAAAATGCCCAGGGAAAGGGGATTGTTGATAACCAAAAACAGGGGATTGCTCTGAAACGCCGCCGTGAGAGCCTGGGAGGGCTTTTCGAAAAACAGCCGGCGGTTGGCGCCCATATAGTCATTGTTGGCAAGATAGATCCCGGCAAAACCCTGGGCGTCTAAGTGGGCCAGAAAGCCGTTTGGCGTAGCGGCCGGCGTGATTTGGCCGGTTTTTACGTCTTCGGGGATAAAAGAGCGGGTTAAACGGTTTAGGCGCAGGGGGGAGATGATCTGGGTCTCCAGGATTTCCGCCGGCAGGCGGTCCTCTGTGATGCCGCCAAAGGGAAACAGGGGGAACAGGACGTCTTTTGGGGCATGGCGAAAGGTTTCTGTCTGAAACAAAAGCTGGGGATATGGTCCCGATAGATCCCGGGTCCCATAATAGCACATGCCCGCGGGCTGGGTCATGTAAAGGGGGGACGCAGACCGGGAAAGGCAGGCCCAGGAGGTGGAAAAGGTCCGGTCTACCAGTTCTTCTTCCGGATCTACAGGTTTTGCCACAACTGACGACGGGGCGGGGGGAAATACAGGCGCGAACCCGGGACAGCCCCAGGAAAAGCGCAGAGCATCCCCGGGGGAAAAGCGCAGATATTCCATGCCGCTTATGCCGCACATCAGATCCAGAGGTTCTTCTTGCCCTGTGGGGCCGTACAGCCTGAAATCTCCGTCGGGACACAGAGGAAGGGCATGGGCGGGCTTTATGCAGAATACAAAGCCGGAGGGCTGTAAGTAAACCGGGGATCCGTAGATGGTGAGAAAACAGGAGCGAAGTTTTGGAGCTTTTTCCTGGCACAGAAGATCAAGGCGGGAACTTCCGTCCCGGCCCTGGGCAGGGCAGATCAGGACGCGAAAACCTAAGGGCGCGGAGGCGCTGTCACGGGCAAACAGAGGGAAGTTTATGGTCCGCAGACTGTCTCCTTCCGGATCGCCAGCAGGCCAGGACATGGAAAATCCAGGATCCAGGCAGGAAAGGAAGCTGTTTGAAGAAAAATAAGCGTCATAGGAGAAGGAACCTGGCAGATCTCCGGTGAGGGAGAGAAAGGCGGCGTGGACGTCATAGCCTTTTGGGGCGCGGGGGCCGAAAAAAGCCACGCAGGGGGAGGCGGAGGCAAGGCGGATGCCATCATTGTCAAAGGTCATCTTGGCGCCGCTTGCGGCCACGAAGCTTAAGTCTGTCACAAGGGGAACCTGCAGAGAGGAGGTGACGCAGGTGGCGTCGCGGTTAACGCCCATAAAAAGATGTTGGCTTTGGTCCGGCTCCCAGTTTGGCAAAAGCCACAAAAAGGCCCGGTCTGTTCTGGCCTTGGCGTGGAAAATGGCAAGGATCTGGTCCACAAACCAGTCAGCCCGCCCCTGATTGGCGATATTCATGGCTTGTCCGGTGAACACAAGAAGCCCGTTATGGCCTGTGGCGTTTCGGACGGCTTCCGAAAGAGGGATGGGAGCTTCTTTTTGGGAAAGAGGGGCGGGGAGAACCAGGTAGACTTCATGGGGGGTGCGGGATGGGGGATCCAATTTGTAGAGCTGGTCCGAGGCGTGTCTGAGAAAATGTTTCATGGGGGGAACCTCCTAAAAAAGGTAGCCTGGCGCGGGCTGTCAGGTCCGGAATGTGATCTTGCAGGCCAAGCCGCTTCGGATCAGTTTCTGAGGGTCCGCATTCCATCCGCTCATAAAATATCCCACTGTGTAGGTGGAATCCCGCAGCATCTTAATGCCGTTGAAAGTCACAAGGCCGCAGTCCTCGTCCAATTCCACCTTTTGGGCGTACTTGGGCGGGGCGCTGTAAAGCTCCGGGTTCCCTTTCCAGATGCCGATCCAGTTATTGTGGGCGGCGGGAGTATATCCGGCAAGGGCCTGGTAATTGATCCTGGCAGTGTTGGAGCTGATGCTTTCCAGATCTATGGTCAGGGACTGAATCTGCATCTGGGCCTGGGATGACTTTTCCGGCACAAGAGCCAGGGCGCAGAAGTTATTGTCGCTGCCCGCCTGGGGAACTACGGAGTATCCCACCACATAGCTTTCATCGGTCAGTTCCACGTTGTCAAAGGAGATGGTTCCGGAGGACTGGACAGAATCAGAGACGGCCTGGACCGTGTCAGGGCTCTTGCTCCAGGGAATGGAGCTTTTGCTCTGCCAGATGGCCAGGTAATTGCCGTACTCGCCGGGCTTGTTTCCGTCAATGGTGGAGTAGGACAGCTCAATGGAGGTGGGGGCGACGCTTAAGATCTGGATGGCGACGCCTGATTTTTCAACAACAGAATACGCGTTTTAGGGCCAGATCGTTGGTGATATTGTTTTCATTCATGTCAGAAAATCCTCCTTTATATGTGCAGATAATGGTAATATATGGAAATTATACCATTTATCTTATACCAGGACAATAAAAGAAAAAATTTTTACTAATGGAAATTTTATAAACAAATTATAAAGAAAATATAAAAAGCTTATTGACATTCCTTCTGTCATATGGTAGACTGTACCCATAGACAAAAGAATAGAGGTTGGATTGTTACTGACAAGCAGGCAAAACCAGTTTTGAATGACACTCATGAGAAGTCTGTCATTTCAAGATTGGTTTTTTATTTTCAAAATTCCCCGGGCAGGGGTACACGGTGCGTAACAGTAATATGAGAATTGAAAAAGTGATCAATAATAACGTAGTGAGCGCCCTGGACGGGGACGGGACGGAGGCCGTGGTTATGGGGCGGGGGATCGGCTACCACACAAAGCAGGGCATGGAGATCCCCCAAGATAAGATCGAGAAGGTCTTCCGCCTGGAAACTCCGGGGACGGCAGGCAGATTTGGAAGCCTTCTGGAGAAGATACCTTTGGAGCATCTGCAGATCTCCACGGAGATCATCGACTATGCGGGGAATGTGCTGAACCGGAAGCTGAATGAGAGCATTTACCTGACTCTGACAGACCATATTAATTTTTCCATTGAGCGCTTCCGCATGAACATGATGTTCCGAAACCCTCTGATCCGGGAGGTGAAGAGTTTTTACAAGGAAGAGTACCTGGTGGGGGAGTACGCCATAGCTCTGGTGGAGCGGAAGCTGGGCATCAAGCTGCCATCGGACGAGGCGGCGTCCATTGCCCTGCATATCGTCAACGCGGAGTACAACATCAAGATGCGGGACACCATTGACATCACCAATCTGATCCAGGAAGTTTTGGGGATCATTGAAGGGTATTTTCAGATGAAGCTGGAGGAGCGTTCCATCAGCTATGAGAGGCTTATCACCCATGTGCGGTTTTTAGCAGAGCGGATCTACTGCAAGGAGCTTTTAGACGAGGGGAGCCCGGAGTTCTGTCAGATGATCGCAAGGCTTTACCCCGAAGAGTACGGGTGCAGCCTGAAAGTGCGGGAGTACATCAAAGAGCGCTATGAGCACTCCGTGACGGATGAGGAAGTGGCGTATCTGGCCGTACATATCAAGAGGGTGCGGATGTAGAGCAAAAGGAGAGCCGGCGCGTTTTATCCGCCTTTGCCGCAAGGGGCCGGCGGGGATGCTGGTTAATAAAAGGAGGCGATTTCAGTGTTTGGAGCTTTAAAGAAGATGTTTGGAGGCGGCCAGGAGGAGCAAAAAAAGGTGATCCTGGCTCCGGTTTCAGGAACGGTGATCCCCATGAGCCAGGTGGCGGATCCCACCTTCAGCCAGGAGATCCTGGGCAAGGGCGTGGCCATTGTGCCGGATTCGGGGGTGTTTGTGGCCCCGGCTGACGGGGAGGTGGCGGTGATGTTTGAGACAAAGCACGCGGTGAGCATCAAGGCGGACTGCGGGGCTGAGTTTATCATCCACATCGGCATGGACACGGTGAACCTGAAGGGAGAGCATTTTACCTCCTTTGTGGCCCAGGGTGATAAGGTGAAAGCGGGAGATAAGCTGGTGGAGGTGGACCTGGAGAAGGTGAAGGAGGCTGGTTACGACGTGACCACTCCTATCGTCATCTGCAATACTCCCAGTTTCCCTGGTATGGTGTGCCATACAGGCATGGAAGTGAAGGCCCTGGATCCCATTATCGAGTTGTAAGCAGGGGTCAGGTTCTTGAGGGTGAGAGTTATGGAAAGCAAGACGTTTGTTTTGAGGGATCTGGAAGGGCTCCACGCCAGGAACGCGGCAAAAGTAGTTATGGCGGTTCAGGGCGGGGGAGACGTAAAAGTGACTGTCCGGTGCGGGGGCGTGGAAGCGGACGGGGAGAACATTCTGGAACTGATGTCCTTAAACGCCAGGTATGGCGCCGAACTTACGGTGACAGCTCTGGGGGAGAGGGCCCGGGAGATTTTGGAAAAGGTGGAGAAAGCAGTAAATGGCAGTATGATTTAAACCCGTGGCGGGTTTAAATAGACGAGTCAAACGGCCATTGGCCGGAAGAAAGGAGCTTTTATTATGATGAAGTATTTCCAAAAACTTGGCAAAGCGTTGATGCTTCCCGTAGCGTGTCTGCCCGTGTGCGGTATCCTTATGGGTGTGGGCTACATATTGGCGCCGGCAGCCATGGCAGGCGAGGTTCAGGGCTTTACGGCGGGAGGATTCCTCTACAGCATGGGCCTGTTCCTGATTAAAGCAGGCGGCGCTCTGATTGACAACATGTCCTGGCTGTTTGCCATCGGCGTGGCCGTAGGCATGGCTGACGACAGCGACGGCGCGGCAGGTCTTGCGGGCCTTGTATCTATGTTCATGATCACTACCCTGTTGAGCAGCGGCACCGTAGCCGGCATTACCGGCAAGGAAGCCGACCCGGCCTTCGGAAAGATCGTGAACCAGTTTGTAGGTATCATCTCCGGTATCATCGGAGCTACCTGCTATAATAAGTACAAGGGTGTAAAGCTTCCCAATGCCCTGGCGTTCTTTAGCGGCAAGCGGGCGGTAGCGATCTTTACAGCGGTTTATTCCATCGGCGCGGCCCTGGTGCTGTTCTTTGTATGGCCGGTGGTATACGGCGCGCTGGTAGCTATGGGCAAGGCGTTTATCGGCATGGGCGCTCTGGGCGCGGGCATCTACGCGTTCTTTAACCGTCTGCTGATCCCCTTTGGCCTTCATCACGCCCTCAACTCCGTGTTCTGGTTTGACGTGGCAGGGATCAACGACCTTGGCAATTTCTGGGGCAACACCGGTACCTTTGGACAGACCGGTATGTATATGACAGGGTTCTTCCCATTCATGATGTTCGGTCTTCCGGCAGCGTGTCTGGCTATGTACCATACGGCGAAAACGGAAAAGAAGCAGATCGCTTACGGCCTTCTGGCATCAGCGGCCTTTTGTTCCTTCTTTACCGGCGTTACGGAGCCCATCGAGTTCGCGTTTATGTTCCTGGCTCCCGGACTTTATGTAGTTCATGCCCTTTTGGCAGGTATTACGGCAGGGATCACGGTGGCCCTTCCCATCCGCGCCGGATTCTCATTCTCAGGCGGCGCTGTGGATATGGTTTTAAGCTCCTTCACTCCATTGGCTCAGAATCCATGGCTTCTGATCCCCATAGGCATTGTGGTTGGCGTGATCTACTATGTGGTGTTCCGGTTTGTGATCATCAAGTTTGACCTGAAGACACCGGGCCGCGAGGATGACGAGGACGAGACCAAGGTGGTTCTGGCCAACAACGACTTTACTCAGGTTGCGGCGATCATCCTGGAGGGTGTAGGCGGCGCTGCCAATGTGACTTCCATTGACAACTGTATCACAAGACTCCGTCTGGAGGTGAAGGATTACACGGCTGTTGACGAGAAGAAGATCAAGTCCGCCGGCATCGCCGGCATCATTCGGCCAGGAAAGACATCGGTTCAGGTTATTGTGGGAACCCAGGTGCAGTTTGTGGCAGATGAGTTTAAGAAACTCTGCAAGTAAACTTGTGGATATATTTACAAATGAAGAGTACAAAATGACATTGAATTTCCTCGCTTTCCCCTCTATAATAGAGGGGAAAGCGTTTTTAGGCTATAAGACGCGAGAATGGAGGAAAATGATATGGCGATTTTGGTAACTGGCGGAGCCGGCTATATTGGAAGCCACACCTGCGTGGAACTGCTGAATGCCGGGTACGACGTGGTGGTTCTGGACAATCTGTGTAATTCCTGCAAGGAGTCCATAGTCCGGGTGGAGGAGATCACAGGCAAGAAGGTTACGTTTTACGAGGCGGACCTTCTGGATCAGCCGGCGGTGAAAAAGGTGTTTGACAATGAGAAGATCGAGTCGGTCATCCATTTTGCCGGCCTGAAGGCAGTGGGAGAGTCGGTGTACAAACCTCTGGAGTACTACCACAATAATATAACCGGCACGGTGATTTTGTGCGACGAGATGAGAAAACATGGGGTGAAGAGCATTGTGTTCAGCTCATCCGCCACGGTTTACGGCAACCCGGCCTTTGTCCCCATCACGGAGGAGTGCCCCAAGGGCGAGATCACTAATCCCTACGGACGGACAAAGGGCATGTTGGAGCAGGTTCTTACAGATCTCCACACTGCGGACCCGGAGTGGCAGATCATGCTCCTTCGCTACTTTAACCCTATCGGAGCTCACGAGTCCGGAAGGATCGGGGAGAACCCCAAGGGAATTCCCAACAACCTCCTTCCCTATATTACCCAGGTGGCTGTGGGAAAACTGGTGTGCCTGGGCGTGTTCGGCAATGACTACGATACTCCCGATGGAACCTGCGTGAGGGATTACATCCACGTGGTAGATCTGGCAGACGGCCATGTGAAGGCGCTGCAGAAGCTGGAGAAGAGCGAAGGCGGCGTGTGGATCTATAACCTGGGAACCGGCACCGGATACAGCGTGCTGGATGTGATCAATGCCTTTGAGGAGGTTAACCAGTTAAAGATCAACTACGTGTTCAAGGAGCGGAGGGCCGGGGACGTGCCCCAGTGCTACGCGGACCCGTCCAAGGCTAAGGCGGAGCTGGGCTGGGTGGCCAAGAGAGGGATCAGGGAGATGTGTCAGGATTCCTGGAGATGGCAGAAGAATAATCCGGAGGGGTATGTGGAGTAGGGGTTTCTGTCAGACAGAGATGATGGAGGAAAGCAGCAGAACGAAAAGCAGGGGGATGTCCCTGCTTTTCTTAAAATATGTTAAAAATATGACATATAAACCTTAAGTTTTTGCCGGTTATTGTAGATTTTGTGTGTAGATTTTGCTAAAATATGCGTTCTGCGTCAATTTTCGACAAAAAATTTTTTGAATGCATTGACATAAAAAAATATATAGTGCATAATTAAGGAATTAAGGTGTTACGATCGAAAATAATCCATGTTTTTAAAGTTGATTTTCAAGAAGAAAAGTGATATTATAATTGAAGCATGGTCTCAATAGATTTGATACCAATTATTTACTATTGCAAAAATTTGGACTTTCATGGAAAATAGAATGAGAGAGGAGAGAGTTTTTTATGTACGAGATGTATGGCAATGGGTTGGCTCTGACCGAGAAGGTACTGGATTTTTTGTGGCAGCGCCAGATCGTATCCTTGAATAATGTGGCCAATGTAGACACTCCGGGATTTAAGTCCCAGTACATAACATTTGAAGAAGAACTTGGCAAGAGGATCACAGAGGCCAACAAGGGCAGGCGGTCAGCCAGACAGTCGGTGTATGACGCCATCGGCGCTTCTCAGTCATGGCTTAACACCACATGGGATGAATCCAGCAGGTTAGACGGCAACAACGTGGATATGGATCAGGAACAGGTGGAGATCGTCCGGTCAGCCTACGAGTACCAGTACATGTTGAACTCTTTTAATAACGATATAAACCGGCTTAAGAGCGCGGCGCGGAATTTTTAATATTAAGATTTAACGTCAGAAGCTTAAGACGGCGGATATAGAGAAAACCAGATTTTAAGATAAGGGGATGGGAAACGTTATGGAAGGAGTATCATTTATTACTCCCATGCAGCTGTGGAGTGCAGGGGGGATAGGGGGCGGTCTGGAGGAAACCCAGATGATGCCTTCACTGAACGCGGAGGCGTCATTGTTTAAGGATGTTTTTAAAAATACCATTAACCAGGTGAGGGAGACTCAGGCAGATGTGGAGTATAAACAGTATCTGCTGAGCACAGGCCAGATCGATGACGCTCACACCTTACCGATCGCGGAGGCAAAAGCCAGCCTTAGTCTTGATGTACTCATAACATTGCGGAACAAAACATTAGAGTCCTACAATGAACTGATCAAGATGAATGTTTAAGATCTGACAGGAAGTACATGTTGGGGAATTGGATAGGGGCAGCAGCAGGCTGCGGCAAAGAAAAAATGACAAAAGGTTGGATGAAGAAGTGGATAATTTAAAAGAACGCTGGCAAGGTGTCCCGGAAAAAACCCAGAAGATCATAAAAGCAATTGCAGGAGGAACGGCTGTGATTGCTTTAATTGCGATTCTTGCCCTGTATCTTCTGGGGGGAGATTCGAATTATTCTACGCTGTTCACAGGGCTTAGCCAGGAGGAGGCAACCCAGGTGGTGGGGCTTCTCCAGGATGAGGGAATCGAATATCGCTATGACGCCAATAGCGGGGCTATACGGGTTCCGGAAACAATGGTTGAAAAGACCAGAGTGGACCTGTTGAGCAAAGGATACCCAAAGAGCGGTTTCGCGTATGATATGTATCTGAACAATACAGGTCTGATGACCACAGAATCAGATAAAAAGCTGATCACCAAGTATGAGCTGCAGGACCGCTTAGGGGCCACCATCAGGATGTTTGACGGTGTTCAGGACGCTAAAGTCACCATCACCGAGGGGACGGAGGCTCTCTACGCGTGGGAGGATGATTCCGCCGCGGATGCCTCGGCTTCGGTCATGGTCACCATGAAAAGCGGCAGCACGCTTACAGCGGACAAAGCTCAGGCTGTGAAGAATCTGATCTCCCATGCGGTAAAGGGAATGAATTTTACCAATGTGGCAGTGTTTGACGCGGACACCATGATGGAGGTAGGCGGTACCGGGGATGGCACCAGCGCCGCCGGGGCAGCGTCGGACCTTGCCAGCCTGACTACTTTGGTGGAGAATAGTATTGCGGCCAATGTCAGAAGGGTCTTGGAGAAGCTTTACGGCGCAGGCAATGTGGCAGTGTCGGTAAAAGGTACTCTCAACATGGAGCGCCTGATCCAGGAGAGCACGCAGTATTCTACTCCGGAGAAGATCAACGAGCAGGATAAAACGGGGATCTTGGAGCGGGAAGATATTACCAGTGAGGGAAGCGCCGCGGCTAACCAGAACGCTGGCGGGCTGGTGGGGGCTGATGCCAACGCGGATGTTCCCAGGTATACCAATGAGGACGGAACCGGAGCAGCCCAAGATCAATACAGCAACTATACAGCCTCCAGAGAGTGGCTGGTAAATGTGTTAAAAGAGCAGCGCCAGATTGATCCGGGGATTCTGGAGGACACTACCATCGGCGTGGTGGTCATTACGGGAAGGACGGACACTCCTACTCAGGAACAGCTCATCAGACTGGTTGCCAATTCTGCCGGTATCCCGGTGGAGACGGCGGCGGACAAGATAACCATCATCCGCGACGCGGGAGTGGTGGTGGATGTACCGCAGCCGCCCGATACACAGACCGGAGGGGACGTTCTGGAGATCGTCCGGACGATACCATTGCCGATTCTGATCGCCATCGGAGCGGGAATCCTTCTGCTTCTGCTGCTTCTTATCCTGCTTCTGATCAGAGGCAGAAAGCACAGGAGAGGTGAAGTTGTCATGGAAGGCGGCGACTTTATCGACGGCGACGCGCTGTCAGCCGACGGGCTGGAAGGCGAAAATCTGGCTCTTGCCGAGGAAGGCGCGGGCATGACGCCGGCTATGGAAGAGGAAGACGAGTTTGCTAAGAATGAGGAGATCATGAATCTACGGATGCAGCGCAGTCTGCGTCTGAAGCAGAATATCGGCGACTTTGTGGATCAGAACCCGCAGATCGCGGCGAAATTAGTACAGAGCTGGCTGAGAGGAGAGGAGGTAGACGGAGATGGCAGAGGCAAACGTTCCGGCAGAAGTAAGTAATCCGGCAGGGAAACCGGAAGGCGACGCTCCCATAACAAACCCAAAAAGCAAAGCTGCTCTGGTGGTTGTATCCCTGGGAGCGGACAGGGCGTCCCAGATCTACAAGTACCTTAGCGAGGAAGATATCGAGGAGCTTACATACGAGGTGGCAAAGCTGGGAAAGACTACGAACACACAGGTCGAGACCACGCTGGATGAATTTTATAAATTGTGCCTTACCCATAAGATGATGACCGACGGCGGCCTGGATTATGCCAGGAACGTATTGGAGAAAGCTTTCGGTGAATCCACAGCCAGAAATCTTTTGGAGAAGGTGTCAAAGACTCTCCAGTCCAAGCCGTTTAACTTCTTTATGAAGGGAGATCCCAAAGCCCTCCTGTCCCTTTTGCAGAATGAGAGGCCTCAGGTTATTGCTTTGATCATGGCTTATATGGACGCGGAGCAGGCGGCTCAGGTGTTGGAGCAGCTTCCGGACGAGAAGAGGATTCTTACTGTGGAGAGCATGGCCCGCATGGACCGGGTCTCCCCCGAGGCCATTGCTATTGTGGAGGAGGAGATGAAGAGGAAGTTTGCTACGATTATCACCAGTGAGGATAATATGAACCTTGGCGGCGTGGACTATGTGGCGGACATGATGAATCACATCGACCGCGGAAGCGAGCGGAAGATCTTCGAGGAATTGGACAAAAGAAATCCGGAGCTGTCCCAGAGTATTCGGGAGAAGATGTTTGTGTTCGAGAATATCCTGGATATGGACGACAGATCCGTACAGCGTTTTGTCAGGGACTGCGACAGCAAGGATGTGGTGTTTGCCCTCAAGGGTTCTTCGGAAGATATGAAAGCTACGTTCTTCCGAAATATGTCTAAACGTATGGCAGAGTCTGTCCGGGCCGACTTAGAGATCACTACCAATGTCAAGAGAAAAGACGTGGAGGAAGCTCAGCAGCGCATTGTTAACATTATCCGCAGACTGGAAGATCAAGGCGAAGTGATCATCAAGAAGGGAGGAGCGGATGATGATATCATCCTCTAAGCGGGTGATTAAACAGCCGGAACGGTTGGGAAGCGGGGCCATCGAAACATACCTCCCCCCTACAGAGCAGTTTTTCAGCAGCCGGGTGACGCCGCGGGCTCCCGTATTTCCCCGATACACCCCGGAGGGGGTGAAGGCGGATGATCTGGAACTGGCTTTAAAGGAGACGGCATCGACTTCGCCGGAGGAGGAAGAGGTCCTGGGAGAGGTTCCGGAACATTCTGGGGAGGAGAGATCCCAAAACTGGAGAGAGGAAGAGGCCAGGATTCTAGAGGACGCCAAAAGGGAGGCGGAGCAGATCCTGGAAGAGGCGAAAAGACGGGCGGACGAGGAGTACGCGAGGGCTTTTGAGGATGGCCGTCAGGAAGGCTATGCCAGCGGCTATGAGGAAGGCAGGCAGAGCGCCGAGAGAGAGTTTCGGGATGAGATTGAAGACCATCTTCAAGAATTTGAGGATGACATGAGGAAAGCTCTGGATGCCGTGGATACCGCCAGAAAAAATTGTCTCCACACATATCTGGAGGAGTTGAAAGACTGCGCCATCGCCATAGGCGAGAAGGTGATCCATATCAGCCTGCGCTCCAGCGGCGAGGTCATCAAACAGATGATCATCTCCGCCACGGAGAAGCTGAAAAAAACGGCATGGGTCAAGATTTACATGGATAAATATGACTATGACATGATGATGGAGGCGGACGCAGGGGTTATAGACGAACTGTCTCATCTGTCAGACAACATCAAGTTTATCGTTATGGATAAAGAAGACAGAGGGAGCTGCATCATAGAAATGCCGGAAGAGATCGTTGATGTCAGCGTTAATACACAAATCGAGAACATCAAGGATATACTGGAGAATGTAAGGATATAGTACAAAGAAAAGCGGGGAGCCTTTTATGTTTGAAAAGATACCTCAGCTGGTTGCCAAGTCAGAGACAGTCAGCCACATTGGAAAAATTGAAAATGTAGTGGGAATGTCTATGGAGGCTTCCGGCGGACGGTCCAGCATCGGGGATATCGTCATGATATACAATGAGGAGCAGAACCGTCAGATGCCTGCGGAGGTAGTAGGGTTTAAGGACGGCAAGATCCAGCTGATGACCTATGAAGCTACCAGCGGCATTGCGTCAGGGAGCTTTGTGCGCAACACCCGCCACAGACTGAAAGTGCCTGTAGGAGATTTCCTTCGGGGCAGGATCATCAATGCCATGGGAGAACCCATTGACGGAGGACCTCAATTTCAGTCTGTGAGACATTATACGGTACAGAGTCCTTACATAAATCCCTTAAATCGTCCTCCCATACGGGAGAGGCTGGAGTTCGGCGTTAAGGCCATTGACGGCCTTAACACCATAGGAAAAGGACAGAGGATCGGGATCTTCGCCGGATCCGGTGTGGGAAAGAGTACCCTTATGGGCATGATCGCGAAAAACGTAAAGACGGATATCAATGTGATTGCTTTGGTAGGCGAGCGTGGCCGGGAGGTGCTGGAGTTTATTGAGAAGGACCTTGGCGAGGAAGGCATGAAACGTTCCGTGCTGGTGGTGGCAACTTCCGACCAGCCTGCTATGCTTAGGATGAAGTGCCCTTTGGTGGCCACCACCATTGCCGAGTATTTTAAGGATCAGGGGTATGATGTGCTGCTGATGATGGATTCCCTCACCAGGTATGCCATGGCCCAGAGGGAGATCGGCCTTGCCATCGGAGAACCGCCTATCGCCAGAGGGTATACGCCGTCTATTTACGCGGAGTTTCCAAAACTGCTGGAGCGCAGCGGCAATTTTGACAAGGGATCTATCACAGGGGTTTACACGGTGCTGGTGGAAGGCGACGACACCAACGAGCCTATATCGGATACCGTTCGGGGTATTTTGGACGGCCATATTGTTTTGAGCCGCCAGCTGGCCAACGAAAATCATTTTCCGGCCATTGACATCGGAGCCAGCATCTCCCGTCTTATGGTGGAGATCGTGCCGAAAGAACACCAAAAAGCGGCTTCCAGGTTCCGGAACCTTTTGGGGATCTATCAGAAGAACGCGGATCTGATCTCCATCGGGGCGTATAAGAGGGGGAATAATCCGGCGCTGGATGAAGCTGTTTCCAGGATTGAGGCGATCAACGGATTTTTACAGCAGGGGATTGGGGAGAGTTTCAGCTATGATGAGACATTGGAGCGCATAAGAGCCATCACAGGCTGATCCTTATACCGGAGGAGTATGAAGTGAAACAGTTTCAATATCGATTGGAAACCGTACTGGACTACAAGACCCAGGTTTTGGATAATCTAAAGTCAGAACATGCGGTGATCATACAGAGCGTCAACCGAAAGCAGGAGGAGATCCAGGGCCTGCACCAGGAACTGAATGGGATAGAAAGTGAATTTGACAGAACGAAAGAAGCCGGTGCCACCATACAGAACTACCGGCTATTTGATATGTGCATCGGCCGCATGGAGGAGATCATTGACGAGGAAAAAGAACGGCTGAAGGTTCTTAGAAAGCAGGAAGAGGCTAAAAAGCAGGAAGTGATCACCGCAAAAGTGGATACCTCCAAATTTGAAAAGTTAAAGGACAGAAAATTTAAGGAATATCAGAAAGAGGCGGCCAAAGCCGACGAGACATTTATCGAGGAGTTTGTCTCCAATACATCCCTGCGGATACGCCATCAGCACAGAGGGTAAGCAGAGGATCGGATCATAACTTGGATGGTCGCAGCCATGAGCTGATGATCATAGATATTATGCAGAAGAAAGGAGGGAGATAGCATGGAGGCAGTTAAGATGCCAAAGGTTGTCCAGCCGAGAGGCCAGGCAAGGAGCGTGTCCGGCGCATCTTCGGATGCTGTAAAGGGGAGCGATGAATTTATGAAACTCCTTCAGGTCAAGAAAGACCAGCCGCAGCCGGATAAAGCCGACAATAAGCAAACAGAAGTCAAGGACAGCCCAAAGGACCCTGCAGAAGAAATTCCCCAGGATAAGCAGGAAGACACTGGGGATACGCAGGAGCAGATTCCGGCGGAGGACACGGCGGGGCAGGACGCCCTTTTGCAGGCAGCTATGCAGCAGGCCGCAGCCCAGATGACAGGGATCGTCACCGTGGAGTCGCCTCAGCAGCCGGAAGTTGTGGAGGCAAAGATGGCCGTTGCCATGGAGACGGAGGACGGCAAGGAGGCTTCGGCGGAGGTTTCCTTTACGGATAAGGGAATACAGACGCAGCAGCCGGAACAGGGATCCCCAAAGCCTGCCCAGCAGCCGGAGGATCTTCAGCAGAGATCTGACGGGGAGCCAGGACAGGAAGAGACCGGGCCGAAGGAAGACATCCGGAGAGCCGCCGCAGATAGCAGCGCTCCTAAGGAGGATCCGAAGATCCAGTCCCACAAGGCGGCCGAGACCCAGCAGCAGCCCCAGAGCGCATCAAAGACAGAGGAAAAGCCAGACAGCATAAACAGTCTTTACGGCGACAGCAAGGCAGATGCAAGGCAGGCTTTTGAGGCTCCAAAGACAGAGGAGGTCCCATTAAAGACCAGCCAGGAGAATCTGCCGCAGGATCTGGGAAAGATGCTGGCAAACCGGTTTCAGGGAACCGGAAGGGAACTTACGGTGGAGCTTGAACCGGCGAATCTGGGAAAACTTACCATCAAGCTGGTCTATGAGGCGGGAAAAGCGGCAGTATCGATTATGGCTACCAATCCCAAGACCCTGGAGATCTTAAACCAGAAGGCGGCAGAGATCGCAAGCATTTTGGAGGAAAAGACAGGCCAGGAGACTATGATCTACACGGAGTCGCCGCAGCAGGAAAGCCAGGAGGAAGATCCCGGCCATAACCACGGCGGACGGGGACAGCGCCAGGGCCAGGAAGAGAAAAACACAGCCGGCCAGGAAGACCGCCGCGACGCGGAGACTTTTGCCCAGCAGCTTCGGTTAGGTCTTGTGTAAGAGAAAGAAGGAGGATATATGGCAAAAAGTTTAGGGGCCGTTAGCGGAACCGATAGTCCTTATAAGACAGGTGCCTACACGGTAGAACA
The DNA here is from genome assembly GCA_910588505.1 of uncultured Hungatella sp. Lineage (GTDB taxonomy): Bacteria > Bacillota > Clostridia > Lachnospirales > Lachnospiraceae > UBA3402. Next base: position 53,398 of record CAJUPQ010000002.1, read on the forward strand.
AAATGACAAGAACACGTTATCCATGACAGGGTATTTTCAGCTTCTGGCCACACAGCTGCAGAATCAGGATATGAACAATCCCATGGACAACAGTGAGCTTATGGCCCAGATGACCCAGATGGCCATGGTGCAGTCCATGACATCCATGACAGAGGCCATGAAGACGTCCACAGCGGTGAACACCCAGACCTACGCAGCCAGTTTGGTGGGTCAGGAAGTGACTATGGCGGTGACAAAAGAAAATTCCTATGGACAAGAGACGCCAGTAGATGTAAAATATGCTAAGGTGGAGTGGGTTGACTTTACGTCCGGCGATCCTACCATCAAGCTTGAAGACGATCCAAAGAGGTATTCCCTGACTCATTTGGTAGGCATGGGAAGGGTTCCCAATCCGTTTAAAGATCAGACGGGAGAGTCCTCCGGCACAGACACGGATACGGATGGGGATAAGACGCCGGGTACCGGAGACGGGACCGATGCGCCTGGAACTACCACCAGGCTGGCTAATCGTTCCAAAAGCTACACATCCAGGCCGCCTATGGCAGGGGATGTGGATGAGTCGGACGACAGAAATGACAGGAGCATTCTTTCCAATGTAAGCCGGGCAGTGGCTATGACCGCGGGAGTTAATCTGGCGGATTTGGATAAGGAAGACCTGAAAGAGCAGCGTCAGATGATAAAAGAGCTGGTCAGCAGCGGTGCGTTCAGCAGACCGGATGAGATCCCGGATCTTACCATCAGACGCTAAGGATATTTGAGGCAAGGGCATTTGGGAAAGAAGGAAGTAATATGGGAGTTAATGGGGTAGGCTCTTTTGAGCGCAGACTATCCGGCATCCCCGGCCAGAACACCGCAGCGCCTGGAACGGGGGGGAATGATGCAGGCTTTATGACGCTTCTCCAGGAACGGTCAAAGGTGGGCCTGAATTTTTCCAAACATGCCGCAAAGCGAATGAATGAGAGGGGCATCGCGGTTGACAATCAGCTGATGAGCGATCTGGAACATGCCGTGGAAGGCGCCAGAAAGAAGGGCGCAAGGGATGTGGCGGTGATCGGAGCGCAGGGAGTATTTATTGTCAACGTACCCAACAACACGGTGGTTACCACCATGGCTCAAAGTGATATGAGAGAGCGGGTTTTTACTAATATTGACAGTGCTGTCCTGATGTAGCAGGACCTCGTATGAGGGTGTTAGTTTCCCCTGCCTGACAGGCAGGGGAAGGGACGCAAGAAAGGAAATGGAAAAATGTTAAGAGCAATGGATTCAGCGGTGGCAGGCCTTCGGTCCCACCAGAATAAGATGGATGTGGTGGGTCACAATATCGCGAACGTAAATACCTTTGGATTTAAAGCCCAGACCTATACGTTTAAGGAAGCTATGTATCAGACTTCCACAGCGTCAACAGCAGGCGGTCAGACCGGTGGTGTTAATGCGGCTCAGTACGGTTACGGTACTTTGATGGGTAGCATCGGCATGGATATGACGGCCAGTACTCCGTCCTATGTGGGGGGGTTCAATGCCAGTATAGATGGTGATGGATTCTTTATTACAGCACCTTCCAAAATAGGTATGACTGGTACTGGAGACTTAGGAGTAGCTAAGGATTCGTTTAAGGGACAGTCATTTGAATATACCAGAGTAGGCCAGTTTTTACTGGATAGTGATGGTTATGTTGTTGACGCAAATGGAAATTATGTTTATGGTTTTAGAGCAGAGCTTGAAGCAAAACCTAATGACAAAGTAGTTACAACAACTGGATATGAAGAGAAACTTAAACCTTTAAGAGTTCCCTTGATTGAAAAAGATCTTGCCGGCGCAGCAGTAAATGATACAGAAGGTGAAACACAGGCCTCTCCATCAATCACTATTGAAATCAATAATGTAGGTGAAATTACGGCAACTGTGAAATATGATGCTACTGGAGCAGATGGAAACGAAACCCAGGATAAAGTAAATGTTTCTCTCGGAAAAATAGCAATTGCTACGTTTCAGAACCCAAGCGGTGTAACTAAACTAGGAGGAAATTATTATCAGGCAAAAGAAGGTGATAATACAGGGCAGGGAGTTGCGACAGCTCCCGGTGAGGCAGGGACTGCAAGTCTCATGGGCGGTTTTATTGAGGCTTCCAATGTAGACCTTGCCAAAGAGTTTGCTGACATGATCACCACCCACAGAGGCTTCCAGGCTAATTCCAAGATGATTACAGTCAGCGACGAGATGCTGTCAGATCTTGTTGCTATGAAGCGGTAATTAATTTGAGTATGTAGCCATCTGGTTCTGTGGGACTGATTTGCAAAGCATAAAACAATATAACCATTGCGAAACTTCCTATTCTGGTAATTTTAAGATATTTAATTAAAATTAACGGAGTTCACCCATTCTGTGAGGCATACAGGATCAGGGATGAGGAAAGGAATATTATGTTAAGAGCAATGGATTCAGCGGTGGCAGGCCTTCGGTCCCACCAGAACAAGATGGATGTAGTTGGACACAATATCGCGAATGTAAATACATTTGGTTTTAAGGCACAGACATATACATTTAAAGAAGCTATGTATCAGACTTCTACAGCGTCAACAGCAGGCGGCCAGACTGGTGGTGTTAACGCGGCCCAGTACGGTTATGGTACTTTGATGGGGAGTATCGGTATGGATATGACAGCCAGCACGCCATCATATGTAGGCGGCTTTAATGCCAGTATTGATGGAGACGGTTTCTTTATCACTGCGTCTTCTAAAATAGGCAGTACCAAAGGAGTCAGTAAAACCGCCTTTAAAAGTGAAGATTTTGATTATACCAGAGTTGGGCAATTTTTGGTAGACAGTGATGGATATGTTGTTGACGCAAACGGAAACTATGTATATGGGTTTAGGGCGAAATATACTGTTACAGATGTCAAGGTTGGTGAAACGGAAGATCCTAATAAACCTGGTACAATGATAGACGTAATGAAAAAAGAAATTACAACAACATTTGAGAATGATGTACTTCAGCCTCTACGTATCCCATTAGCTGATACAAATGACGGAGCGGCGTCAGAACTCCAAAATCTTACTATTAGTGATGATGAAGGAGAAGATAAAGCATCTCCATCAATTACGATTGAAATCAACAATATAGGAGAAATATCAGCCACGATCAGATACGATATAACGAAAACAAATGATGATGGGACTACGACCCCGGCAAAGGACAGCAAAGTTGTTTCTATTGGAAAGGTTGCCATTGCCACATTCCAAAACCCTAACGGTGTCACCAAAGCAGGTGGTAATTATTACAAAGCAAAAGAAGGTGACAACACAGGTCAAGAGATTGCGACAGTTCCCGGGGATGCTGGTACTTCAACTCTTATGGGTGGATTTTTGGAAGCTTCCAACGTAGACCTTGCCAAAGAGTTCGCCGACATGATCACCACCCACAGAGGCTTCCAGGCCAACTCCAAGATGATCACGGTCAGCGATGAGATGCTGTCAGACCTGGTAGCCATGAAGCGTTAAAACATGTAAATAACAATCAGTAGTTCAGCTGCCGCGCCAGACAGAGGATGCGGTTGGTTCGGTATCTTTCCCTGACGCGGCTGACAATAAGACATAAAAGGACCTAAAACAGGGAATCAGAGTATGAGAAGGCGCAGAAGCAACGATCAGAGGATCATGGACAGAGCCAGACAGGCCCGCAGGGAGAGGATAAGCGGGGAGAGAAAGCGTGATAACTACGATCTCTCCCCTCAAAGCGGAGTGAGCCAGGAGGAACCGGCTGGAGGGCAGAGAATGATAAAGGTGACGCGGCTAAGCGGTGAGATATTGTATTTGAATATTTTTCAGATTGAATCAATGGAATCAATACCCGAGACCAAGATCAAGATGATGAATGGCTATTATTACCTTGTAAAAGATTCCGAAGATTCAGTTAGGAAACAGATCAGAGAATGGTTTGGATACTTTGGCTCTTCGGGAGTACAGGGATAAAATAAGCGTATCAGCAATTTTATGTAGGAGGAGAAAATGTAATGGATATATCAACGCTTATCGGCTGGGTCATGGCCGTAGGATTGGTGGTTTGGGGAATTGGCTTTGACAAGCTGGGAAATTTCTGGGATGTACAAAGCTTGGCTATCGTTTTGGGCGGAGCTATTGCGGCGCTTATTGCCAGCTATCCTTTCCGAATTTTAAAAGAGGTGCCCAAACACATTCTCATATGTTTCAGAGGCGGTAAATACAATGTTCCCAAACTGGTGGATCAGCTGGTGGATCTTGCCATGCTGGCCAGGCAGAGCGGACTTCTGGCTTTGGAGGAAAAGGCGGAGGAGATCAAGGACCCGTTTTTCAAGCAGAGCCTTTTAAAAATCGTAGATGCCAATGATCCGGACAAGGTTCGGGAGATGCTGGAAAAAGAGCTGGACGACATGGCGGCCAGACACGACGAGGGCGCGGGAATCTACGAAAAAGGTTCCGCTTACGCTCCGGCTTTCGGTATGATCGGTACTCTGGTAGGTCTGATCAATATGTTGAAGGGTATGAACCTGGGAGACAGCAGCGGCGCCAGCAACTTAGGTCAGGATATGTCCGTGGCCCTGATCACTACGTTCTACGGCAGCGCCCTGGCCAATGTGCTGTTTCAGCCCATTGCCAAGAAGCTGAGGGTGCGTCAGGCGGAGGAGGAACTTTACTGTTCCACCATTGTAGAGGGCGTCATGGCTATCCAGGCAGGAGTTAACCCACAGATGCTCAGAGAGCAGCTTCTGTCCTGCATGAAGCAGTCTCAGCAGAAGAAGCTTCTTTTGAAAGCAGCCAAGAGCAGCGGCGGAGGTGAAGGCTGATGGGAAGGAAAAAAGCTGGCGGAGGCGGCGAGGACTGCGGAAGCTGGATGGATACATACGGGGACATGGTTACCCTGCTTTTGTGCTTTTTCGTTATGCTTTACTCCATGTCCGACATCAACCAGCAGAAGTGGGAGATGTTTGTAAAGAGTATCTTCCCAAACTCCGGTGATGTGGAGCAGGTGGCTATCAATGAGGAGATATCCGAAGGCGAGTTTGACGTGTCAGGTAATCTGGAGAGCGAAGAGCCTATGCCGGAGGATCTGGAAGAATTGTGGCTTACCATTGTAAACAAACTGAATGAAAAAGGCGTGGAGGACGTAGCAGTATCCGAGGGGGAAGGATATACCTTTGTAGCCTTTGAAAATCACACGTTTTTTGCAGGAGACAGTTCGGTGCTTACCGCCGAAGCCACAGAGCTTCTGGATATCTTCTGTGAGATCATCGCTCCGGAGGTAGACAGGATCTCACAGATCGAGATCATGGGCCATACAGCCCAGGCAGATCCAAATAAACCCAACAACCCCAGAACAGACCGGCTTTTATCCGCCGCCCGTTCTGCGGAGGTTGCGGCATATATTACAAATAAAAACATCATTGATCCCAGCAAGCTGGTAGGTATCAGCTACGGTCAGTTCCGGCCTGTGGATACTTTTGAGACATCAGAAGGAAGGGCCAGGAACCGGCGCGTCGAGTTTTTGATCGTGGATGCGGGAGCTGATATCAAGTCCATGAATGATTACTATGACGAGTATTACAGCAAAGTGGATCAGGGTGACGTAACGATTACAGGCGGAAATTCTCAGAATTCAGAGGGTGAAGGCTTCGCCCCGATCGACGAAGGCAACATGGAGGGAGCTGCCAGTATGGTTCCCGAATCGGACATTTCACCGGATGCGGTTCCTCAGGGAGCGAATCCGGGCGCAGCAGCAGATGTGCCGGCACAATAAGAAAGTGAGAAGAGGTGGCTTTTAGACATGGCAGACGTATTATCCCAAAGTCAGATAGACGCGCTGTTGAAATCCATGCAGAATCCTTCCCCGGAACCGGCAGCCAGCACAGCCAGCAGCGGCCCTGTGGAGGAGAAGAAGAAAGCAGAGACAGAACAGGTTAAGTACAGCAAGTATGACTTTTACAGCCCCAGGAAGTTTACGAAAGATAAGATGAAGATCCTCTCAAGCGTATTTGAGAATTACGCGCGGATCATTACATCCCAGGTCAACGGCGTATTCCGGGTTATGACCGACATCACGGTGATGGAGGTTCAGGAGCGGCGTTACTATGAGTATGTAAACTCTCTTAATGAAAATGATATGGTTACATTGGTGGATGCCATTATCCCTGATAACACCAAGAATTTGGTTCCCCTTATGATGTATGTGACGCCGGGTATGGTGATCACGCTCATTGAGCGGATGCTGGGCGGAGGGGAAGAGGTGGTAAAGGTAAAAGACGGCTACAGGTATTCGGACGTGGAGATCGCTCTGTATAAGAGGGTTTTGTCCTACCTGATCCAGGCATTAAAAGACGGCTTCTCCAATTATATAAATATGGACTTCAAGGCTCAGCGCATGGAAGATAATCCCAGCATGATCCAGGATGTGGGCCTTGATGAGACGGTTGTGATCGTCCATCTTAATGTGGATGTGACGGGTCTTGCAGTGGAACGGATCAAGATATGTCTGCCGGGAACACTGCTTGAGAACATTTTCCAGGTGATCGACAGCCGCAAGCATCTTGCGAGAGGGTACGCGTTTGAGGATAACAAGGAGACGATCCTTGACAATATCCGCCAGTCGCAGCTTTCCATTACCGGCCAGCTTGGCACGGTGTTCCTTGATTTGAGTGATATCTACCACTTGAAGGTGGGAGATGTCATTGATATGAGCAAGGGCAAAGACAAAGACGTGAAGCTGTATGTGGAAAAACAGCCTTGGTTTATGGGCAAGATGGGTGTATATAAGAAAAATGTGGCTGTCCGCATTAACAGGAGACTTTATCCCGAAGAGGAGGAGGAACCTGTATCAGAAGAAAACCTGTCCCAGGCAGGAGTTTCCTAAGGTATGACGGCAGGAAGCTGCGTCAATATAAATTTTAAGAAAATAAAAATATGTTTTTAGAAAAGAGAGGGAAGAACAATGGCTAAGATTATGTTGGTTGATGATGCCGCATTTATGAGGATGATGGTTAAGAATGCTTTGACAAAAAGCGGATATGATAACTTCGTGGAGGCCCAGGATGGCGCGGAGGCTGTGAAGAAATATGAGGAGGAGAGTCCGGATATGGTGATCATGGATATCACAATGCCTAACATGGACGGTCTCCAGGCTCTCAAGAAGATCAGAGAAGCTCACCCTGACGCGAAGATCGTTATGTGTACTGCCATGGGCCAGGAGGGAATGGTTGTTGACGCCATCAAGTCCGGCGCAAGAGACTTTATCGTAAAGCCGTTTAATGCGGACCGTATTGTTCAGACAGTAAATACAATCTTAGGAAATTAGTACCGGGCAGGAGGGAGAGAGATGGCTTTTTTAAGTTCGTTTGATATCAGTGCATCCGGTATGAGCGCGCAGCGTATGAGAATGGATATCGCCGCCGAGAATATCACCAATATTGATACCACCAGAACTGAAGGCGGCGGAGCTTACCGCAGAAAAGATGTAGTATTTGAAAGCTACGGCGGCGACTCATTTCGGGAGGCAATGAAGAACGCCCTGAGGGGAAAAGGATTTAAGAGCAGCCCGGCTGGAGTACGGGTGGCTGATATTGTGGAAGACGACAGAGAGATGAAACAGGTGTATAACCCAAATCATCCCGATGCGGATGAGAATGGTTTTGTAACCATGCCCAATGTGGATTTGTTAAAGGAGACTGTTGACAGTATGTCTGCAACCAGGTCTTATGAGGCAAACGTTACGGCTTTGAACGCAATGAAGCTGATGGCGCAGAAGGCACTGGAGATCGGTAAGTAATGTCCGTGCCGCTAAAAAAATAAGATAAAGGAGATTGAAAAATGGGCGCTAGCAGCTTTAATGAAATGGAACTGGACGCCATAGGCGAAATAATGAACATCAGTCTCGGCGCCTCAGCGACAGCGGTTTCCACTATGCTTGGCACCTTGGTGAATATTACCACGCCGGTGGTGTCCGTCCTGACGAGAGACGAGTTTGAGTTCAGGCGCATGGAACCGGCTATTGGTGTTGAGATCGCTTATGTAGAGGGCCTGGATGGCAAGAATATCATGATGTTCCGCCGCGAGGACGTGGGGGTCATTGTGGGAACTCTGCTTGGCGAAGACCCAATGAACACGGATTTTGAGATGGATGAGATCCACATCAGCGCCATCTGTGAAGTTATGAATCAGATGATGGGGTCTTCTGCTACGGCCTTATCCGAATTTTTAGGTACGATTGTTAATATCTCCACCCCCAAGTCTTTTGACATCGGGGATCCGGAAGAATTTAAAGAAAAATATTTCCCTGAAAAGGATGGCATGGTGGTTGTTCGTTTCCGTCTGGAGATCGCGGATAAGATGAACAGCGAGTTTATGAACATCATGTCTATTGCCCTGGCTAAGCGGCTTTTGGAGCCCTTTGAGGAGAGTTTCGCGGCTGCGGGCGCAAGTTCCGCCCCAGCGCCTGAACCGGCTCCGGCAGCAGATAACAGTACCATATCTCAGGATGAGATCAATGCCATGCTGGCGGGGCTTCCGGGCATTCCTCCCACAGAGGCAGCGCCGGCGCCAGCGGCATCCGGCGGCACCATGTCTCAGGATGAGATCAACGCTATGCTGGCAGGAACATCCGCGCCGGCCCCAGCTCCGGCATCGTCCAGCGGATCGATGTCCCAGGACGAGATCAACGCCATGCTGGCAGGGACATCGGCCCCAGCTCCGGCACCGTCCGGCGGGTCTATGTCTCAGGACGAGAACAACGCCATGCTCGGGGGGACACCGGCTCCGGCTCCAGTGCCCCAGCCCATGGTTCAGCCACAGTCTATGGCCCAGCCGCAGATGGCCCAGGGACAGCAGCCTTACTACGCGCCGTACCCATCTATGGGAATGGATCCTATGGTGATGCAGCTGTTTACTCAGATGCAGCAGACTCAGCTTCAGATGATGGAGATGATGAAGTCGGTTTCTGCCAAGTCCGCGGAGCCAGCGCCTTCTCAAAGTCAGCCGTCGGGAAGCGGTTCTATCATAAAGCCATTGACATCAGCGCCTGTGAAAGATGAGGCCGGGGCCGGTGAGGAAGACAAGACGAATCAGGAGATGCTGATGAAAGTACCTCTTGAGATCTCCGTGGAGATCGGAAGGACCAAGAGGCTGGTGCGGGATATTCTGGAATTTACCCAGGGTACCCTGGTAGTCCTTGACAAGATGGCCGGCGAGCAGGTGGATCTGTTTGTCAACGGTCAGTGTATCGCAAAAGGCGATATCGTTGTTGTGGAGGATAACTTCGGCATTCGTATTACAGAGATCGTTTCAAGGGAAATAAACCCGGAAAGCCTGTAATATGGGAGATTTAACATTGTTCCGCGCAGTATTGACCGTAGCGGTTGTACTGTTGCTTGCGTATTGGTGCAGCCGCCTTCTGGCAAAACAGTGGGTGAGAGGGAACGGAGGCGCCAATCTTCAGGTCATTGAACAGATCCAGATTGGTCAAAACCAGAGGATTCTTCTCTTGAAGGCGGGCAAGACCAATTATCTGATAGGAGTCAGTCAGTCCAGCGTGCAGATGCTGGCGGAAGTGGAAGGTGAGTTTCAGGCGGCAGAACCATCAAAGCCGGAGCCTTTGACCCAGCTTCCTTTCCGTGATGTTCTGGACAAATATCTGGCGTCCCGTCAGAACAAGAAGGAGGAAGACAAATGAGCGACCTTCTGACGCAGCTAAATGGTGGAAGCGTTCCGACCCTTGATATCTTGATGCTGACTACCTTTGCGGCGCTGATCCCTTCCATTGTGGTGATGATGACCTCATTTACCAGGACCATCATCATCCTCTCGTTCACCAGGAACGCCATGGGAGTCCAGCAGGCTCCGCCCAACATGGTGATCGTGGGGATCACATTATTTCTCACCCTTTATATCATGAATCCCGTGATACAGAGGATCAACGAGGAAGCTTATCAGCCCTACCGCAATGAGGAGATCACCCAGGAGGAGGCTGTGGAGCGGGCTATGGAGCCGTTGAAGGAGTTTATGGTGCGAAACACGTACAAAAGCACTCTGGATAATTTTGTGAGGATGTCCAACACGCCTGAACAGGAGCAGGCCATTGACTATCCCCTGACAGTGATCGTGCCTTCTTTTATGACCAGCGAGTTAAAGCGGGGGTTTACGGCAGGATTTCTGATCTACCTTCCATTCCTTTTAGTGGATGTCATCGTGTCCACGACGCTGATGTCCATGGGTATGGTTATGCTTCCTCCGGCTATGATTTCCATGCCGTTTAAGCTTCTTTTATTTGTGACTGTTGACGGGTGGGAGCTGTTGTTTTCCAGTATTGTGCAGAGTTTTCATTAGGGCGGGGAAGGAGGATGACCGGTGACAGAGCTGCAGATCCTTGATATCATGTATCAGACCTTTCAGACGGCGGTAAAGCTGACTATGCCATTTTTACTGATCAGTATGATCGTGGGCGTAGTGATCGCTATTTTTCAGGCAGCTACCCAGATCAATGAGCAGACCCTGACATTTGTGCCGAAATTCCTGGCGATCCTGGTGGTCATGGGACTCCTTGGAAGCACGCTCCTTGGCACGCTGCAGGATTTTTTCCGACAGATGCTGGCCATTATCGTGGGGAGTTAGCCTTATGTTTATCTTGTTTGCGCTGATCTTCATGCGGATGACCGGGGCGGTGATGTTTAACCCGGTGCTTGGAAGGACCAATCTTCCCAGGGCATATAAGGGAGCCTTGATCTTTGCGCTGACCTTCATGATGTACATGGGGGTGGAAGGAGAGCTTTCCTATACGCCATCTACCATGATGGAGTATGGGATCATGCTGATAAAGGAACTTATGGTGGGATTTGTCCTGGGGTTTTCCATGGAATTGTTTTTTATGATCGTCCGGTTTGCCTCATCGATTATGGACCACACCATGGGGCTGTCTATGGCCCAGTCCTATGACCCTACGACCAACACGCAGATGACGGTTTCATCTGGTTTGTTTTACGCGTTCTTATTTCTCCTGTTTCTGGCAGGGGACGGTCATGTGCGTTTTTTGGGGCTGATCATCGCGTCGGTCCGTCTGATTCCCTTTGGGGAAGTGCAGCTTGGCCCGGAGGTTTACAGGATGATGTTGGAGATCTTTAAGGTCAATATCGTCACAGGGCTGCAGTTCGCGTTTCCGATCATTGCCATGGAGATGGTGACTGAGGCGGCGGTGGGCATTCTGATGAGGATGATCCCCCAGATCAATGTGTTTGCCGTTAACTTTCAGCTGAAGATCCTTGTGGGATTGATGATGTTAGTGTATATGTTCAGTCCTATGTCGGACAGGCTTTACATGGTTCTGAATGATATGTTTTTGTATATGCAGAGGCTGATCGCCCTTATGGGTTAAAGACAGGTCCGAGACATTTTGACATACGAAGGGAGTGGTGAACTTGGCTGAGGCGAATGGACAGGAAAAGACCGAACAACCAACCGGGAAACGGCTTCGGGACGCCCGGAAGGAAGGTAATGTCTTTCAGAGCAAAGACGCGGTCACAGTGGTGATGCTGCTTGGCGTCTTTTATATGGTAAAGATCATGCTGCCCATGATCTATCGGACGGCCAGGGATGTAACGCTCCATTTCTTTTCCAGGGCAGTGACAGATAACGCCCTGTCTGCCTCTCCAGGTATCTATCTCTACATGGCGCTTGCCATGCTCAAATGCACGATGCCGGTTCTCTTGGTCTCCATGCTGCTGGGGATTTTGGCCCATGGTGTTCAGACCCGGTTTAATGTCAGTTTTCAGTTGTTGAAGCCAAAATTCAGTAAGATGAATCCGATCAATGGGATCAAAAAAATGTTCGGCGTCAAAAAGCTGGTAGATTTGGCCAAGAATCTGATAAAGATTGCACTGTTGCTGGCTTTGTTGTATAATCTGTTAAAGAAGGACTTAGTCCAGGTATCCCGCATGATCGACATGAATATTTATGTGTCAGCAGGGCATATGCTGGAACTGGTGATGGATCTGGTGGTAAAGGTAAGTATTGCCTTTGCCGTTGTTGCGTTTTTTGATTACCTTTACCAGAAATGGGATCACATGAACAACCTTAAGATGACGAAACAGGAAGTCAAAGAGGAGTTTAAGAATACCGAAGGAAATCCTGAGATCAAGGGCAGGATCCGAAAGATCCAGAGGCAGATGGCTATGGCCCGCATGATGCAGCAGGTTCCGGAGGCGGATGTCATCGTAAGGAACCCCACCCATTTCGCGGTGGCGCTTAAATATGATCCCGATAAGATGGGGGCTCCCATGGTAGTGGCCAAGGGTCAGGATCATGTGGCGCTGCGGATCGTGGAGATCGGTGAGGAACACGGTGTGTTCATTACAGAGAACAAGCCTCTTGCGAGGGCGCTGTACGCGTCCTGTGAGGTGGACCGGGAGATCCCGGCAGAATTTTACGGGGCAGTGGCAGAACTTCTGGTATATATCTACAAGTTGAACCATCGGGAGGATATGTTCCAGTAGGGGCGGGAGAGCCCCAGAAGGCAGATGCCGTCACGGCGGATCGTCATCGGTATAACAGCTGATGACAAGTGATGAGACGAATGGAGTTTTTTACATGAAAAAGTTGCTGAGTTATTCCATAGTACTGTTTGTGCTGACAATTATCCTGCTATTGATCATACCGCTTCCGGCTGCTATGGTGGACGTGGCGATCATCATCAACATGTCGCTGTCGCTGATGATCCTGATCATTACCATGACCATCAAGGACGCTTTGGAATTTTCCATATTTCCGTCCCTTTTGCTGGTCACCACCTTGTTCCGCTTAGGTATCAATGTTTCCACTACAAGAAACATCCTTACCAGCGGAGGCTCTTCGGGAATGATCATCAAGGCTTTCGGCGACTTCATCCTTCAGGGGAACGTTGTGGTAGGTATCGTTATCTACATGATTATTGTATTAATGCAGTTTCTGGTTATCACCAAGGGCGCGGAGCGTGTGTCAGAGGTTGCGGCCAGATTTACGCTGGATGCCATGCCTGGTAAGCAGATGGCCATTGACGCGGATCTGAACTCAGGACTTATCGACGAACAGGAAGCGAAGGTGCGCCGTGAGAAGATCCAGAGAGAAGCGGATTTCTACGGTTCCATGGACGGTGCCACCAAGATCGTAAAAGGCGATTCGATCATGTCGCTGATCACCACGGCCATCAACCTGATCGGCGGAAGCATCATCGGTATCCTCCAGTCGGGACAGTCCATTGGCGATGTGCTGAACACATACTCCATTGCCACTGTGGGCGACGGTCTGGTAGGCCAGATCCCTGCGCTTCTGATTTCCGTGGCTACAGGCATGATCGTGACCAGGGCAGTGTCCGAGGGCAGCCTGAATGAAGATATCTCCAAACAGTTTATGGCTCAGCCTGTGGCGATCATGATAAGCGGCGTTGTTATCGCGGCTCTGGCGGTCATACCGGGGATGCCCATCCCTCAGCTGGCCATTGTGTCCGTAGGCCTGGTGGGAGCCGGGTTTTATCTCTACAGACGGATGGAGGAGGAGCCCAAGCTTGCTTTAGCAGGAGGAGGCGTGGGAGGTCCGGGAGGAACTACCTTAAGAAACTTTGCTCCAGAGGGGGAACAGGAAGAAGAGGAAGCCCCCAAGCCGGTCAGCGAGGAAGAATTTTACAAAGATGTGAACAATGTATACAGCCTGCTTTCGGTGGAGGCCATTGAGATGGAGTTCGGTTACAGTCTGATCCCTCTGGTGGATGAGTCCGTAGGCGGGCGTCTGATCAACCGTATCATCATATTCCGAAGGCAGTATGCCCAGGATATGGGATTTGTGATTCCCTCGATCCGGTTAAGGGACAGTTCGGGGCTTAATACCAACCAGTATTGTATCAAGATCAAGGGCGAGGAAGTGGCAAGAGGCGAACTGCTCATTGATTACTTTCTGGCGCTGGAGCCGGAGAACCCGGAGGTGGAGATCGACGGTATTGAGACCATTGAGCCGGCATATGGCATTCCCAGCCGGTGGATACGGCCGGAGGACAGGGAGAAGGCGGAGATCTACGGATACACGGTCATTGACCCTCTGTCCGTGCTGGTGACTCACTTATCCGAGGTGGTGAAGCAGCATGCCCATGAGCTGATCACCAGGCAGGAGGTGATCCACCTGGTGGAGAACACCAAAAAGACCTCACCGGAGCTTATCGAGGAAGCGTTTCCTAATTTTATTTCCTACAGCATGTTCCAAAAGATCCTTACCAGCCTTTTGAAAGAAGGAGTGCCTATTAAGGATCTTGAGACCATCATTGAGACGGTTCTTGAGACCGTGTCGGATACAGGCCTTCCGGTCAAGGATGTGGACGGCCTGATCGAAAATATCCGAACCGCTCTAAAGCGCACCATTACCCGCATGTACTGCGAGGACGGCAGCATGAAAGTCATCACTCTGGATTCAGAGCTGGAGAGGACTATGGTGGGCTGTCTGTCAAAGGGAGAGCGGGGATATTATCTGGCGTTAAGCCCTGATGTGCTCCAGAGCGTGATCAACCAGCTGACAGGTCAGTTAAAGAAGTTTAACAGCCTTTCACAAAATCCTGTCGTGCTGACGTCACAGGTCATGCGTGTTCATTTTTACCGGTTGATCGATCAGTTTTACCCCAATGTGCGGGTGCTGTCTTTTAACGAGATCTCTAATAATGTGCAGATCCAGTCCATCGGCAGCCTGACTTTGGAAAACCGCGGGAGAGTGGGAGCTTAAAGCCATAAGAAGGATTGATGCAGAATGGTTCAGACCGATTATTTAGAAGAGAAGACCAACGAGGAGCTTCTGGAGATGTACCGGCAGGAGGGAATGCTGGAAGTGAAGCAGGCCCTGGTACTCCGCTATCTCTACATAGTGAAGGCCATCGCCTCTCAGATGCGCAATGTCTATACCGGGTCTCTCCAGATGGAAGATATCATCAATGAAGGTGTTATCGCCATCATGAAAGGTATTGACAGATACGACCCGGAGCGAGATAATAAGTTTGAGACATTTATATCAAGGCGCATCAGAGGCATGATCATTGATCTGGTGCGGAAGAATGACTGGATGCCCCGGGATTTCAGAAAGCAGGTAAAGGCTATGGAGGATCTGCAGGTTTCTCTTGGCCGGAGTCTGGGGCGTCTTCCGGCGGACGAGGAGGTGGCCGATGCTCTGGGGATGGATATCCGGAAGTATCGGAAGCTTCAGCGCATGAGCGTTATGATGAATGTCCTTTCTCTGGACATGATAACCGATGATGAGGGGGAGCACCAGTCTTTACAGCTTTCCAGCGGGGACGCGGATTCCCAGCCGGAGAAGGCTTTTTTGAAGATCGAATCCCGCCAGGTTCTGGCGGAGGCTATCAAGGGGCTGAAGGAGAAGGAGCAGATGGTGATCTCCCTTTACTATATGGAGGAGCTCAATATGGGACAGATCGCTCAGGTTCTGGGGGTCAGCGAACCCCGCATCTCCCAGATCCACAGTTCGGCGATCCGGAAACTGAAAGCCCACATGAGCAGTTACAACAAATAAGAGTCTTAAGAGTGACAGAGAGAAAGAAAGGAGGAGATGGAAATGTATCAGGGATTTTACAACCTGACATCAGGGATGCTGACCCAGAGCAGGAATCTAAATGTGATCAGCAACAACATGGTGAATATCCAGACTCCCGGTTATAAGAAGGATAAGATGGTCAGCACCACGTTTCAGGAGGAGATGCTCTACCGGACCGGCCGCCGATACAAGGATAATCCGGAGCCTATAGCCACCACCTCCAAGATCCGGTCTGCTGACAGGACTTATGTGAGTTATGAGCAGGGGTCCTTTGACTTGACGGACGGGACCTTGGATTTCGCCCTGTCTTCCCCGGGGTTTTTCTGTATCGAGACGCCCCAGGGAGTCCGCTACACCAGGAACGGATCGTTTCAGGTGGATGATGAGGGGTATCTTTCTTTGAATAATGTGGGCCGGGTGCTGGGAAAGGACGGACCCATAGCCATTACCAGCGAGGATTTTAGTGTGAGCAGTCAGGGTGTTATCAGTGTCAGGATCCAGCCGGAGGCGTCGGATGAGGACGACTACGGTTATGATGACGAGGATGCGGAACCCCAGGTCGAGATCCTTGGAACGCTGAGGGTGGTTGACTTTGCGGATTACGAACAGCTTCACAAAGAAGATTACGGTCTGTTTTCCACAGGTCAGGCTCCCCAGGAGCAGGAGCTGCCGTCCATCCAGTGGCAGGCTCTGGAGAAATCCAACGTGGATATGGTGGAGGAGATGACTGCCATGATGACATCTCAGAGAGCTTTGCAGAGCGCTGCTCAGGTGCTGAAGATGTACGACCAGATCATGAGCAAGGCAGCCACGGATGTAGGCAGACTGTAAGGGAGGAAATAGAAAGATATGTATCAGTCATTTTATACCGGAGCTTTGGGCGCCGGAACCTGTATGGCGAAGATGGGTGTTATCTCCAACAATCTGGCCAATATCAACAATGAGGGCTTTAAGCCCAAGACAGCCGCGTTTACCGATCTATTGAACTATAATTTAAACGACTCCGAGAACGCGGTCACGGAGCTTATGGCGGGTAACGGCATCAGGATGCAGAGAACCTACTCCAGGTACAATGTGGAGGCTCTCACGCCCACTAACAGCGCCATTGACTTTGCCATTATGGATGAGAACGCGTTTTTTATGCTTCGGGACCCGGTGACCCAGCAGATTACATACACCAGAGGCGGTCATTTTTACCGCTCCCAGATGGAGGACGGATACTACCTGATGACAGACGGGGGGAAACTGGTGCTGGACCAGAACGGAGAGCCTTTGAGAGCGGAGGTTCCGGATATTGAGCATATGCTTGAGATGCTGGAGGAGGACTATGAGCCTGAGGAGGAGGAAGAGGACGATGACCTTGACGAGGACGAGGAGGACGACAGCCCCCGCTTAAGCGTCTACACCTTTTCAAATCCCAGCCGTCTGTCAAGCGTGGGCGCCAACGAATATGTGCCTCCGGAGAATATGGCGCCTATTCTGGTGGAGAATCCCAACATCCAGAGCGGCGTCCTGGAGAGATCAGGGACGGATATGGCCAAGGAGATGGTGCGGATGATCGAATGCCAGAGGGCTTACAGCTATGCGCTTAAGATGGTGATGACATCAGACGAGATTGAGTCTACGATCAACTCCCTCAGGGGATAACCACAGAATAAATAGGATGATATGAGGTGACTATGAGACTGAAAAAATACGAAGATATGAATCTTCAGGAATTGGACGTTATGAAAGAGATCAGCAGTATCGGCACAAGCCATGCTGCCACGGCTCTGTCCAAACTTCTTCAAAAGGAGATCCGGATCTCCATTCCGGAGATCAATATTCTGGGGTATGAGGAGACGGTAGACCGGCTGGGGTATATCGAAGAGCTGGTGACAGCCACCCTTGTGAGGATGTCGAACCAGATCAACGGGCTGATGCTGTTCGTATTTAAGATGGATCTGGCCAACGCTGTGCTGGGGAAGCTGATCGGAAAAGAGTATGAATCCTTTGAGGAGCTGGATGAGCTGGCTTACTCCGCCCTGGAAGAGGTAGGCAATATTATCATATGTTCCTATGTCAACGCGTTTACCCAGCTGGTTGGGGTGGAGATCGACTTGTCCGTTCCAAGTTCCACGGTGAATATGCTGGGCGGAGTTTTGACGGTTCCTATGGCAGAGTACGGATATGTGACGGATAAGCTGATGTATATTAACGCGGAATTTATCGTGGATGGCAAGAAGCTTTCCGACGGGCTGTTAATGCTGCCTGATATTGAGTCGCTTAACAGAATCTTAGAGAAATTAGGTGTTTCATAATGGTAATGGCAGAGAAGGAGATTAAAGTAGGGATTGGGGATATGAAGTTCGCCAGGGGAGACAACGTGGTTATTACATATGCTTTGGGTTCCTGCATTGGAATAACGTTTTACGATCCTCTCATCAAGCTTGGAGGACTTTTGCATGTCATGCTTCCGGCCAGAGTGGACCCAAATGACCCGAAAGTTTTCAAATACGCGGACAGCGGGATCAGGGAAACTCTGCGCAAGCTTACGGCCTTTGGCCTGGTAAAGAGCAGGACCGTGGTGAAGATCGCCGGCGGCGCCAAGATGTTCGAGATGAAGGGAAGCGGTAATGCGGATTTTGGCAACATCGGCGTGAGGAACGCGACCATGGTAAAGAGGGTGCTGATGGATGAACGGCTGCGCATCGCGGCTGAGGATATAGGCGGCAGCTATGCAAGGACAATGTTGATCAATGTTTCCAACGGCGACGTGATCATACGGACGGTGGGGAAACCAGAAAAACATCTTTAGAGAGGAGAGGATAAAAGTGGTGAAAGAAAAAGAGGGGATCCTTCTGGAGTCGGGGACAAATGAGATTGAGATCATGAAGTTTACCATCGACGGAGAATTCTACGGGATCAATGTGGCGAAGGTAAAAGAGATCATGATGGCAGCCAAGGTAAAGGCGATGCCTCATGCCCACCCGGCAGTGGAAGGGATCTTTAAGCCCAGGGACATCCTGATCACGGTCATTGATCTTGGATACTATCTGACCAATGAGTATCGGGAACATGAGGCGAGGGATCTGTTCATCGTAACCAATTTTAACAAGATGACTGTGGCGTTCCGGGTTCAGAGCATCGAGGGTATCAGCCGCATCTCGTGGAAAGATATCCAGAAGCCGGATAAGACGTTGAGCCACGGGGAAGAGGGTGTGGCCACAGGTATCGCCCAGTGCGCAGGGGAGTTGGTGACTATCCTTGACTTTGAGGCCATCGTGGCTGAGATCGCGCCGGAGACCTCCATCCAGATCTCTGAGGTGGAACAGATGGGTGACAGGAGCTTGTGCGACAGTCCTATCGTCATTGCCGAGGACTCTATCCTTCTGCAGAAGATGATCGATGATTCCCTGCAGACAGCGGGATTTACCAATATCTCGAACTTTAACAACGGCCAGGAAGCCTGGGATTACCTGGATTCGATCCGTCAGGATTCAGACCTGTTTGACAAGGTGAACCTGATCGTAACGGATATCGAGATGCCGGAGATGGACGGGCACCGTCTCACCAAGCTGGTGAAGGATGACCCCAGGCTTAAGCATATTCCGGTGGTGATCTTCTCCTCCCTGATCGACGATCAGATGAGGATCAAGGGCGAGCAGCTGGGGGCTGACGAGCAGCTGACCAAGCCGGAGATCGGCAATCTGGTCCATGTGATTGACAAGCTTTTGGAGCGTTTTGAAAGAGCCAGGAATTCGGGGGCAGCGCAGTAAACAGATAGCAGTGGTAAGGATATCAGTGCGGCGATATATCGGGCGTTATGCGGCAAGCAAACGATGCTCCCTGGAGGCAGGGGGCATTATGCCTGACCGGATGAGAGATCCCGGATTTTGGGAAAGGAGGCGCGGACTGTGAGAAAACAGATGGCGGGCGTTTTGTGTACCCTTTTGATGGCGGCAGCCGGCGTCACGACGGCGCAGGCTGATGATTGGATGCTGTCAGATAACGGAAAGCATTGGATGTATATGCGCAGTCCTGACGATCCGGTGAAGGATGAGTGGATCGAGGACGGGGAGAAGCTGTACTATGTGGACTCCAAGGGTTATATGAAGACCGGATGGGTGACGAACAAGGATGACGGCAAGAAATACTATATGGGGCCGGACGGCGCTATGGCGTTCAACACCTTTGCCGCGGACGGCCGCTATGTGGGGCCGGACGGCACAGGCGTGGAAGACTACGACAAGTACCGAAAAGCCATAAGGGCCGAATTAAAGAGCGCCTTAAAGACCAAAAACAGTAAAAGCAGTAAGAAGGCAGCCACGAGTCCCCAGCTACAGCAGTATTTCCTTGTGACGGACTTAAACCGGGACGGTTATCGGGACCTGGTGGTGATGTGCGGGGAACAGGGGCCGGAAAGTATTTTAAAGGTCACTGTGTGGGACCCGGAAGAGAAAAAAATGCAGCTGGCAGCCGAATTTGACGCGCCGGACGAGGGGACGAAGTGTACCCTGTTCCTGGACCCGGAAGGGGAGGAAGTCTGGCTTGAGATGGCAAAGACCAGCGGGGATATGAATCTTTTTCAGCTGAGAAAAGGTACCACCCTGTTTGACAATGTCTGGAGTTTCCACATGGAGACAGATCAGGACGGCTATCCCCGGTTCTATATGAACGAGGATGAGGAGGACCGGGAGACCTGGGAGTATTATATGAGCAAGGCCAGAGCGGAGCGGGGGAATACACCCCTTGAGGGGTATCTGCCTGCGACGGATGAGAATATCCAGGTTCAGGTGGATCTGGTTTTGGATGAGAGAGAGATTGGGATGTGGAAGAAGGAAACGGACATAGAAAGGTAAGGATAGGATTAAAATGTCTCAAAAGGCAGCGGAAAGAGACAAGTTGCTTTTTGGGACATTTTTGGACTTTGAGGGGACGATGAAAGGGTTGGATTTTGATGAAAATACTATTTTTGCAGTGGAAGTGTGTTGTGGAGCAAAAGGATTTAGAAGAGGCTTTCGTTCAGGAGGGCCACAGTCTGGTAAGTTTTTGGTTTTCTACCAACGAAATTCTTTATGGAAATCCTTCAAATTTTGAAAAAAACGTGATAAAGGTTATACAGAAAGAAGATCCAGATATTGTTTTTTCCATAAACTATTATCCGCCTATTACCAATATCTGCAGTAAAGTAAAGGTAAGATATGTTTCCTGGGTTTACGATTCCCCATTTGATTGGATGTATTTTAAGGAGATTATGGACCCCTGTAACATTGTGTACACATTCGATAAAGAGCTTGCTATGGAATTTCATAGCTCGGGTATTAATACGGTACGTTATCTTCCTATGGCAGTCAATGCAGAGCGTTTGGATATCCTTACGGAAGGGCTGCCTATGATGTATAATGTGTCTTTTGTAGGAAATTTTTACAAGGACGCGGATTTTTTCTCTGGAAAAAGGTCTCAATTGACTGACTATACAAAAGGGTATTTAGATGCTGTCAAAGATTCACAGCTGAAAATAGCTGGTTATGATCTGGTTTCAGAGGTAATCGGGGGGGATGTTTTGGACGAGCTGTGCAAAGTGTATTTAAGATATCCGATTCCCGGAGATCTGCGGACGGATAAGTATTTTATGGCGATGTCTGTGATTAACCCATGGATTACATGTGTGGAACGGATGGGGCTTTTGGAAGTTGTCGCAGAAAATTTTGGGATGGATCTATTCAGCAAAGAGAGAGACTTTATTTTGCCTAACCTGAACAATCATGGCCCTGTCAACTATTGTGAAGAGATGCCTAAAGTATTCCGGCAAAGCAGAATCAATCTAAATATCAGCCGCAGAGGCATGAGAAGTGCTGTTCCGCTTCGCTGCTTTGACGTTATGGGCAGCGGAGGATTCCTTTTAAGTAATTTTCAATCTGGTTTCCTGGATATGTTTGTCCCTGATGAAGACTTTGTTTTCTATGACAGCAAAGAAGATTTTGTACAGAAGATCGGGTACTATCTGGCCCATGAGGATGAGAGGGCTGCGATCGCCAAAAACGGTCATGATAAGGTTGCCGCAAAGCATACATACAGGCATCGGGTGAGGGAGATGCTGGATCTGTAAAAGAAAGGTGATAGAGGATATGAAAAAACCAGATCCGAAATTTTTTGAAAAAGAGATACGGTGCGATTATTTGATAGATGAAAGGATGAAAAAGATCTGGGCCGTGGAGCTGGAGATGCTGCAGCGGTTTGACGAGGTGTGCAAAAAGCACGGTCTTACTTACTGGGCTTTTTACGGCACTCTTCTGGGAGCCGTGCGCCATCAGGGATTTGTACCCTGGGATGACGATATTGATCTGGCCATGCTTCGGGATGACTATGAGAGATTTCAGGCTGTTGCCCCATACGAATTTACAGACCCCTATTTTTTCCAGAATTCTTATACGGACAGAATCATCTGGCCCTTTTCGAAGATCCGGGACAGCAGGACCACAGGCATCGAGTTTCGTGACTTAAAGGACGTGAATCAGGGGATCTTTATTGATGTCTTTCCGCTGGACAGTGTTCCGGGTAATACGGAAGTTCAGGCAGACCCTATGTTTGCTACACAGATGCTGCTGTGGAATGTTGTCACGGATCCCACAAGGGTATTGCTGGAAGTGAAACAGGATCTGCTGGAGGGAAAAAGAACCATGGATGAGATCAGGACCCTTCTGGAGATCTCGAAAAAAGATATCAAAGAGCGGTTTCGGATCTTTGAGAACGCGATTCTTGCCAGGTTTGGCGAGACGGAGGAAGTAAACTATATTATGGGCGCCTTCGGAGGGAGCAACACCATGAAAAAGGAGTGGTTCGAGGATACGGTGTATCTTCCCTTTGAATATCTGGAGGTTCCGGTTCCGGCTGAATACGACAAGGTTCTGATCCGGCGCTACGGAGATTACCAGAAACCTGTCAGGGGAGGAAGTACCCATCAGAATATCATCTTAGACCCGGACATGTCTTACAGAGAATATTTTGACCGGTATCTGTAATGTGTCTGGGAGAAGAGAAAGGGGATGAGGAATCCATGTGTGTTCTTATCATATCGGACATTCACGGCAACCGGTCCGCGTTTCAGGAGGTTCTGGGCCAGGCGGAGAGAAGGCACAAGATCACATCCTGTATCCTGCTGGGGGATCTGATCGATTATGGCATGCACTCCAACGAGGTGATCAAGATGGCGCGGACCCTGCCCTATAAGGTTCTGTGCAGTTTGCGGGGCAATCATGAGGAGGCGGTTATCCGCGGCGAATACAGCCGCTTCTCCTCAGACAGAGGACGCCGCAGCGCCAGGTATACAAAAAGCGTCCTGACCTCTGATTCCTGGGATTACATATCCCGTGAGATGGAGCAGGGAGGGAAAAAGGAATTTGAGTTAAACGGAAAAAAATGCCTGGCAGTCCACGGCAGCCTGGAAGATGAGTACTGGAAGAGTATTCGGCCGGAGTCTGGGCTTTTGGAATATGACAAGTATGATTATGTGTTTTCCGGACATTCTCATCTGCCCCATATGTTCGAGAGTTATTATGAATGCGAGGATGTAAACAGAAGGAATAAAAAGAAAGTGATCTTTATCAATCCCGGTTCTGTGGGGCAGCCCAGAAATTTGGACAACAGAGCGCAGTATGCGGTTCTGAACATGGAGAGGGGAGAGATCGCTTTCGAGAAAGCGGAGTATGATATTGAGACGGAACAGGCGGCTTTTTGCGGCCAGGTAGATGATTTTTATTGTGAAAGACTGAGATGGGGGATTTAGACGATGGATTTATATGTGATCAGCGGTGTTACGGGAATGACAGGAAACGAATTGTCCAGGAAATTGATCGGCTTTGGGGACAGAGTCATTGGCTTTGATAATTTTTTTGCGTCATCCATCAGGACGGTGGAAGATCTTCTGGAACAAGAACGGTTTTCGTTTTATGAGTATGACTTAAACAACACAGAGCAGATGGAGCGGCTGCAGGAGATAGTGCGGAGTGAGATGGAAGAGGGGCGGTTTAACAGGGTGGTCTATGTAAACTGCGCGGCAGTGGTTCACACCGAGCATTTTTACCATGTGAACCGGACCTTTGAGACCAATGTGCTGGGAATGAAGGCTTTTTTGGAGCAGGCGGTCCGTGTGGGAGCGGACACATTTATCAACTGTTCCACATCCGAGGTGTATTCCATGAATTCCTGGGGGGAGCATGGGGTGGCGGAGTCAGACTATATCACCATGGCCAACGCGGAGCACAGCCAGAGGACCAGCTATGCTACAGGAAAGCTTTTGACAGAATTTTTTATGAAGGAGGCAGTGATGGAACACAAGATCAAAGGCTGTTCCATCCGCTTTGCCAATGTGTACAGCAAAAATGAGCTGTATCCGAAACACATTATCCCACACATTATCAATCAGCTGAGAGAAACCGGCGGTGTGGAACTGCTGGAAAACTCCAAAGTAAATTATCGGACGTTTCTGCACAATGAGGACAGCTGCGGGGCAGTGATCGCCCTGCTCCAGGCAGAGGACGCGCTGGACGGGTCTGTGTACAATGTGGCCACGGACGAGGAGATCTCCATTATCGATCTGGTGAAGCTGTGCGCGGAGAAACTGGGGCTCAAGGATCCGCAGATCACCTTTAACGGGTATCGGGAGTCTGACCCAAAGAGAAGGCTGTTAAACACGGATAAGATAAAGGCAAGGACAGACTGGAGGCCTCATATTACCCTGGATCAGGGGATTGAAATGTGCGTTAAGGAGATGGGAGCGTGAAGGTACTGATCATAACCGTGGCGGGGATGTCAACCAGGTTCAGTCAGTCTGTGGGGGCTCCCTGCCTGAAATGCCTTTACCATGAGGGCAGGGCAAAGGACTCCCTGCTGTATCGGATGCTTCATCAGGACGGTAAGTTTGACCGCTATGTGATCGTGGGCGGTTTTATGTACGGGGAACTGGAAACCGCGGTGAGAGAGCAGTTTGGGAAGTTTATGGACAGGATCCTCCTGGTAAAGAATGACCACTATGCTGACTATGGCTCCGGATACAGCCTGTATCTGGCATTGGAGAAGATAAAAGATATGGATGTATCTCAGGTGGTATTTGCGGAGGGGGATCTGTATGTGGACAGGGAAAGCTTTCGGAAGGTCTGTGACAGCCCAGTCAGCGTCATCACCTGTAATCAGGAACCTATTTTGGCCAATAAGGCGGTAGCATTTTACTTTGACAGAGATCACCGGGTCCACTATATCTATGACACGGAACACAGCGCTCTGGAGATTGGGGAACCGTTTCTGGGGATCTTTAATTCAGGGCAGATCTGGAAATTCGCGGATCCCGCGCGGCTGAAAGAGATTACGGAGACAGCAGGGGACAGGGAGAGAAAGGGGACAAATCTGGAACTGATCCAGAGGTACTTCGGGGATCTTCCCAGGGAGCAGTATGAGATCATCACGTTTCAAAAGTGGATCAACTGCAATACTGTCTCTGATTACAGGAAGATCGGGAGGTTTTTATGAGAAGATTTCAGAGAAAACAGCTGTTGGAACATATCCACACCCTTCGGGAAGCCGGCTGCGCGCTGGGGGAGCAGTTCGGAGAGAAGAAGATCAATTTGTGCGCGGATATGCAGGAATTTATCGCGGCTATATTGGGTTTTCTTGACAGTATCGGAGAGGACGATTCGGCCCTGGCAGATAAGCTTGCGCAGCTGTACGGGCTGCTGCTGCAAGTGAGCCAGGATGAGGTCTCCTCTGCGCAGATTACTGCCCAGATCGACGACACGAAGGACTATGTGGAAAGCAGAGCGGATACAGACAGACTGGAGGCAGCCTTTTTTTGCTATAAAGCCAGCATGGGAGACTGTCTGGAGAGTATTTATCTGGCGGCAAAAGAGGATGAACGCTGTGATGCGTATTTTATCCCTATCCCTTATTATGACAGAACACCGGAGGGAGCTATTGGTGAGATGCATTATGAGGCAGAGGGGTGTTATTCCCCTAAGATTGAACTGACGGACTGGAGGGCGTACCCTGTAGAAAAACGGCATCCAGATATCTGTTTTATCATGAACCCCTATGATGAATACAATTATGTAACTACAGTCCATCCGGATTTTTATGCCAGCCGTCTGAGGGATCAGACGGAATTATTAGTATATATACCTTATTATATACACGAGGAGTCCATTGATTCCATCGTTGGAAGCCTTCCCGGTGTCCTCTGCGCGGATAAAGTCATCGTTCAGTCAGAAAAAGTGAGACAGCAGTATATCGCCAGCATGGTCAGCCAGGTAAAGCAGATCACACCCAAGATGGCCGGGGAAAAAATAGCCGCTCTTGGCTCGCCAAAGACAGACAAGGTATGGACCAGCAAAAAGGAGGACTACACGATTCCGGATGCATGGCGGAAGGTGTTAGAGCCTGACGGTTCGCAGCCAAAGACAGTGGTACTGTATAATCTTTCCGTATCATCAGCGCTGGCCCATTCTCAAAAGGAGAAAAGAGAGAACTATCTGAAAAAGCTGAAAAAAGTGCTGAACTATTTCCGCGCCAGGGAAGATGTGGTTCTGTGGCTGAGACCCCATCCCCTGTTAGGCAGTTCCCTTCTGTCTGTTCAGCCCGAGATGTATGAGGAATATCAGAATATCATCAGAGAGTACAGAGAATGGGGCGGGGGGATCTATGACGACAGCGCTGATCTGAACAGAGCGATTGCCTGTGTGGATGCCTGTTATGGAGACAGCAGTTCTGTAAATCTGCTGTTTCAGTTTATCGGGAAACCAGTTCTCATTCAGAGGATCGAGGACATGGATGAAGAGTTTGAGCTTAAGAGCAGCAGGGAAGAGATGAAAGATCGCATGGATTTGCTGACAAGGGATAAAGAGCGATATTATTATTTTATCTATGGGGAGACCTCCCAGGACGGATCAATTGGGGATTTTCATTTGGCAGATTTTATTGAACATATGGATGTCATCCGGGAATACGGCGCTGCCCAGTCGGCCAGGTACCGGGGGTGCTACATAAATGCCGACGGCACGGCAGGGCAGAAGATCTATAGATATGTAAGCAGGATCTAAAAAACTTGAAATCGTGAATTGTGTCTGCTATAGTATTCTATAAAGAATATTTAAGGATAAGGCGGTGTGGAATATGATAGCATTAGATGAAAAGCTGAATATCATGAGGGATAGTATAAAGGGGCGAAACGTAAAAGTCATGATCATAGGGCTGGGCAGTGTGGGAGTGTATCTTCTTGACTATCTTCTCTCGGCCGGAGACAGCAATATGGAGATCTACGTGGCCGGGCGCAATGAGGAAAAGATGGTTTCTGATGTGAATATCGTCAGGGTGGCGTCCCTGATTCGAGATCAGAACCGGTCAAAGGTGTTCATAAGATCTGACGTGAATCTGGATGATGTGGATTCTATCACCCGATGCATCCGGCAGTGCAGGCCGGATATTATCGTTAATTCCAGCCGCGCCTATCCGGGACTGAAATACGGCAGCATTTCCTGGAAGAATGTGCGGGCCTACGGGATCTGGGCGCCGCTGGCTATCAAGTATACCAAGAATATCATGGAGGCGTGGGAGAAGGCGGAAAGCCGTGCTGTTGTGATCAATACCTCCTATTCTGACGGGGTGATCCCGTGGCTGAGATCCGCGGGGAAGTCATATCCGGATCTAGGCAGCGGCAATATCAATCATCTGATCCCAAGGATCAAGTTTGCCGTGGCAGAGGAGTGCGGAATTAAGGATTACTGGAATGTGGACATCACCTACGCTGTCAGTCATTTTCATGATGTGGTCATCAGCAAGGAGGGTCAGACAGAGGGAGTGGGACAGCTGATCCGCATCCGATATGAGGGAAAGACCCTGGAGCCGGATATGGACAAGATTTTTGCCGCCTGCAAGATCCCCATGCCCACAGACGCAAAGAGGAATATGATGAATGCTTCCAGCAATTTTGAGATCATACAGGGCATACTGGCGGCAGTCAGGGAGAAAAAGCGGGTGAAGCTTCACTGCCCGGGAGCCTTTGGGGAGATCGGCGGATATCCGGTGGTCCTGGACGGGACAAGGCAGGAGATAAAGGCCTATATTGATGAGGAATGCTTTGACTTAGAGGCTATGAGAAAGAAGAACCGGGAGTCCATCTATCTGGACGGGATCGAGAACATCGAGAACGGCACACTTTTTTACACGGATGAGCTGATAGAGAAATGTAAAGACGCTTTCGGGATCTCGCTGATAAAGCAGGTGGCATTTGAGGACATTGAACAGACGGCGCGGTTTTTGATCTCAGAAGTGATCGAGAAACAGATTTAGGCAAAAGAACGGAGCGTAACATAACATGAATGTTGAGAGACTGACAGAGATAACAGGGGCTGACTTTTTTACAGGGGTGCCGGATTCCCAGCTAAAGGCGCTCTGCGATCATCTGTTCCAAAAATACGGGACAGACCCCAGACACCATATCATCGGGGCCAATGAAGGAAACTGCGCGGCCATCGCGGCAGGGTATCATCTGGCCACGGGAAAGGTGCCGGTTGTGTATATGCAGAACAGCGGGCAGGGAAATATGATCAACCCAATGGCATCTCTTTTAAGCGACAAGGTCTACGGGATCCCGTGTCTCTTTATCGTCGGGTGGAGAGGGGAACCAGGGATCCATGATGAGCCCCAGCATGTGTATCAGGGGAAGGTAACCCTAAAACTTCTGGAAGATATGGATATCCAGGCTTTTGTCATTGGGAAGGATACGGCTGAGGACGCGGTAAGTCGTAAGATGGAGGATTTTAAGAAACTGTTGGAAAGGGGAAAGTGTGCGGCGTTTGTGATCCGCAAGGGTGCGCTGCAGTATGACAAGAAGGCAGTTTATAAAAACGCGTACCGTATGACCAGGGAGGAGATCATCCGCCGTGTGGCGGAAGTTTCCGGGAAAGACCCTGTTGTGTCAACCACCGGCAAGGCCAGCCGGGAATTGTTTGAGATCCGGGAAGCCCGCGGCCAGGGTCACAGCCGTGACTTTCTGACTGTGGGCTCTATGGGACATGCTTCCTCCATTGCTATGGAAATCGCCATCCAGAAGCCGGACCGGAAGATCTGGTGTCTGGACGGAGACGGGGCGGCGCTGATGCACATGGGGGCCATGGCTGTCATAGGGGCCAGCAGCCCAAAGAATCTGGTACATATCGTCATGAATAATGAGGCCCACGAGACGGTGGGGGGGATGCCTACTGTGGCGGCAAAGGTGGATCTGTCGGGGATCGCTAAGGCGTGCGGCTATGGGAAGGCAGTATGTGTGGGTGACTTTGAGAGTCTGGACCGTGAGCTTAGAAGGGCAAAGCTTGGAAGTGAATTGACCTTTATTGAAGTAAAATGCGCCATAGGGGCCAGGGCTGATCTGGGCAGGCCCACGACTACGCCGGTACAGAATAAGGACTGGTTTATGGAGAGTCTGAAAGGATAGGGGATCGCTGCAGGAAACCGAAATGGATTGATCAGGGGATTAGGGTTAAGACTATAATAATTCCGACGATATTATAAGAAGGGGTTTTATAGGATAAAGAAAGAGAAAAGGTAAGAAAGTGGAGGTTTCTATGAGAGGATTTCAGAAAAAGCAGCTTTTGGACAGTGTGGAGGTGCTTCGGGAAGCAGGAGGCGTGCTGAAGGAGCAGCAGCCGGGAGCGGAGAAGGTTAATCTATGTGCGGATATGCAGGATTTCACATTGGCCATCTTGAACTTTCTTGACAATATCAATGAGGATGATGAGAAGCTGACAGATCAGCTTAGTGAGCTGTATAAGATACTGTTGAACGTGAGCCAGGAGGAGGTCTCCTGCGAAGAGCCGGCTGCTTTGATTGATCAGATCAGAGATTATGTTGAGGAGAAAGAACAGGCAGAAGATAATTAGACCTGTTTTTTCAGGTTAGGAGGTAAGGATGGATAAGGCGAAGAGATTTCGGCAGCTGTTGAACGCTGACAGGCATTTTTTTCTGATGGAGGCACACGACGGCCTTTCGGCTAAGATCGTTGAGGAGACGGGGTTTCCGGCTATCTGGGCCAGCGGACTGTCTATAACAGCATCTCTGGGCGTTCGGGATAATAATGAGATCTCCTACACGCAGCTTCTGGATGTGCTGGAGTATATGAATGATGCCTGTGATCTGCCTATACTGGTGGACGGGGATACGGGATACGGTAATTTTAACAATGCATGCAGACTGGTTCAGAAGCTGGAGCAGATCGGGATCGCGGCTGTATGTATCGAGGATAAGAAGTTTCCAAAGACCAATTCTTTTCTGGAGACAAAGCTGGACGCTCTGGCGGACCCTCTGGAATTTGCGGGAAAGATCCGGGCTATGAAGGCTACCCAGAAGAACCCTGATTTTGTGGTGGTCGCGAGATTGGAATCCCTGATCGTAGGGGCTGGGGTTGAGGACGCGGTGAAGAGGGCGGAGATGTATCTGGCAGCAGGGGCTGACGCTATACTGGTTCACTCCAAGCGCCCTAACTCCAAGGATATCGACGATTTTCTGGCTGCGTTTGACACAAACATTCCCATCTTTCTTGTGCCAACCAAGTATTATACGGTGCCGGTCAGCCATTTAACCAGGGATAGAAGAGTGCGGGGGATCATCTGGGCGAATCACAATGTCCGGGTTTGTATCACTGCCATGCAGCAGCTGAGCAAAAAGATCTATGACGACTGTTCCATCGCCAATGTGGAGGGAGACATCGCGCCTGTGACGGAGATCTTCCGGCTGCAGAAGAATGAAGAGTATCTTGAGATGGAAAAGAAGTATCTGCCGGAGTATTCGAACATGAGCGCAGTGATCCTTGCGGCGGGAGGTCCCGGTCCGCTGGATTTTGAGAAGCCGAAATCTCTGCTTAAGATAAGCGGAAAGAGTATCCTGGAGCATCAGCTGGATGCCTTAAGGTCTGTGAGACTGTCCAAGATCACGGTTGTCAGAGGCTACAAGGGAGATGAGATACAGGCAGCAGATGTAAAATTTATTGACAACTCGAAGTGGAAGGATACCAACGCGGCTTACTCCCTTTCCCTTGCGGTTCCGGACATAAAAGAACCCTATCTTGTGCTGTACGGGGATGTGTTCTTTAAGCGGTATCTGCTGAGAAGCATCCTGGATTATGCGTCTGAACACTCGTCAGCGGATATGATCCTGGTGTGTGTGAAGGAGGACTATATCAAGGGCGGATATTATCTTAAGCTTAACAAGAGACCGGATGTGTTTGGGGATGACGATGAGCTGACTGTGATCGACGTCCGGAGAGATAAGGATGTGGTTAAGGACAAGGATGTGGTGTATTTCACCGGGCTGATGATGGTGAACAATCATCTGGCAGTGCAGCAGCTTCTGGAAAAAGAGGACTGTGAACATTTGCATATCTCTGATTTTATGGGACATGCGGTGGAGCAGGGGCTGAAGTTGTCCGTGATCATGTCGTCGAAAGAGGCGATTGTTGATATTAATCTGCTGAATGATCTGATGAAGGCTGGGGAGTTGTTGTAAAAAGTATAGATCTTATTTTAGAAGAGAAAACTTTCCTGTTACTGCAAGCGGGAAAGTTTTTCTGAATTTTTAAGAAGGCGTTGCGTTCATTTTTTTTATCTTATTGTAGAACGTAGCCGTAGTAAAGTTGCATTGCTGGGCAATCTGTGCTGCGGAGATTTCTTTTGCCAGCCATTTGTTATAGAGCTGTTCAAAGTTATCCGGCAGGGATTTTTCAGGTCTTCCGAACTTAACACCCCTCTGCTTGGCAGCCTCGATCCCTTCCCGCTGACGCTGCCTGATGGTCTTGCGTTCATTTTCAGAGATAAAGGAGAGCAGTTGGAGAACAAGGTCGGCAATAAACGTTCCCATCAGATCTTTTCCTGTCCTGGTATCCAAAAGCGGCATGTCGATGACCACGATATCGACCTTCTTTTCTTTTGTCAGGATCCTCCACTGGGTGATGATCTCCTCATAATTTCTCCCCAGACGGTCAATGCTTTTGATATAAAGAAGATCATTTTGTTTCAGACGTTTGACGAGTTTTTTGTACATAGGGCGGTTGAAGTCTTTGCCGGATTGCTTGTCTACATAGATATTGACCTTTGGAACATATCTGTTTGTCATGGCGATCATTTGGCGTCCTTCATTTTGATCATTGGAACTTACGCGTACATAACCATAAACTTTACTCATTCGTTTTACCTCTTTCTTGATTTTTGTCATAATAAAAAGTCTTCTATGATTGTTTATTTTATCATAGAAGACTTTTTTATACTTATAAAGGTTTTGGTTCTGGTACGACTTCTTTAAATAGCTGCATCATCCTTCTAATATCTCTTCTTATATTATTTTCCATTATTCTAGCCCTTTCACTATCCACACCTGATACGCTGATATAGATCTTTATCTTTGGCTCTGTCCCGCTAGGCCTTAAAATTACAGAACAGTTATTTTCTAATTCGAATTTAAGAACATTTGCTCTTGGCAATCCATATAGTCCATCTGAATAGTCCAGACATCTTTTTATCGACATTCCTCCAATAGATGTTATATCTCCGCGAAAAAAGCCCATGACACTCTGCATCTTGCGAATACCAGAAGCACCTTCGAAAATATACGAATGCATCACATCCAGATAATACCCATATCTTTTATACAATTCGTTCAGTTTATCAAGGAGACTTTTTCCCTGTGTTGCATAATAACTGAACATTTCACAGATCAGAAGCGCGGCGCCTACCCCATCTTTATCTCTCACATAAGAACCGCTTAAATATCCATAAGATTCCTCAAACCCAAAGATATACTGTTCTCTCTGATCTCTTTCTTCCAAAAAACAGATCTGTTCTCCAATATATTTAAATCCTGTCAGCACATTTATGGTTTTTACACCATAATTGTCCGCAATCTTTTCAGCGAGCTTTGTAGTTACAATGGACTTTATCATGATCGGATCAGATGGCATTCGGTTATGCTTTTTTCTCTGATCGCATATATAATCGAAAAGCAAAATACCAGTTTCGTTGCCGGAAAGCAGCAAATACTCTCCGGCATGATCTCTGACACCAATGCCTACACGGTCGCAGTCGGGATCCGTGGCGATCAATAAACTCGCGTTAAATTTCCTGGCATATTCTATGCCAAGAAGCATGGTGTCTCGAACTTCCGGATTGGGATAAGGGCAAGTCGAAAATTGCCCGTCTGGATGTTCCTGCTCTTTTACCGTAATAAGATGGACATATCCCATTTCACTTAAGATTCTGGTAACAGGTACTAGGCCTGTACCATTCAGTGGGCTGTATATCATTGTCAGCGCTTTATTAACCTCTTCTCCGAACAGCACACTCTGCTTTTTTATTTCCTCTAAAAAGGCTTCGCAAACCGTATCTTTGATATATTCAATCATGCCTCTTTCCAGAGCTTCCGAAAAATCGGTTCGTTTTATATCCTCAAAGATATCCAGCTGCGCGATCTTTGCGGAGATATCAGCTGTTGTTTTTGAAGTGATCTGACATCCATTTTTATCGTATACTTTATAGCCATTATAGGTACTTGGATTATGGGATGCAGTGATCATCACACCGGCAGAACAATCCAGATATCTCACAGCGAAGGAAAGGCATGGCGTTGGCATCAATTGACGATAAATGAATACCTTTATGCCATTAGCCGAAAATACACTTGCTGCTGTTTGGCTAAATGTTTTACTTTTTATCCTGCTGTCATAGCCTATGGCAATGCGTCTCTTATTTTCGGGAAAATTTTTTATTATATAGTTCGCAAGTCCCTGGGAGGCCATGGCCACCGTATAAATGTTCATCCTATTAGTTCCAGCGCCAATGATCCCCCGCAAACCGCCTGTCCCAAAAGTCAAATGTCTGAAAAAGGCATCCTGGATTTCGTTGTCTTTTTCTTTCAGCCTTTTTAATTCTTCTACAATATCCACGTCTGCAACGGCCTTTTCACACCAGCGCAGGTATTCCTTCTGATGATCCATAACCGATTTCCTTCTGTCCATATACCTTTTTATCGTTCCTTTTAATATTAGATCCAACTTGTATTTCGATCAGAGTCAATTCCTCGTCCGCAATTATCGTATGTCTGCACCCTGAGGGAATCGTTATCACATCTCCTGGGCGAACTGTCTGCTCCTTATCATCAATGATAACCCTTCCTTTCCCGAAAAGAATATTCCAGATCTCATTTCTACATTCGTGGCTGTGATACTTCATCTGTTTTTCTTTTTGCATCTCTATTTTAACTGTCATGGAACCGGGCTGAGTATCAAGCACTGAGTAAGTTCCCCATGATTTTTC
Source organism: uncultured Hungatella sp. (assembly GCA_910588505.1). Classification (GTDB taxonomy): domain Bacteria; phylum Bacillota; class Clostridia; order Lachnospirales; family Lachnospiraceae; genus UBA3402. Next base: position 87,290 of record CAJUPQ010000002.1, read on the forward strand.
CGCAAAAGTTATGTCTGTGTCCATTTTTTCAACGAAAGGTTTTACATTGTCGCAACATGTTTTATTTGAGATCAAGATTCCATCACTGCTGGCTGCAATAAACATATCTTTACATCCCATACATAGGATAGGGAGATTCAGTTCATTGATCACCTGTGTATCGACACATTTTTCATCCAATACAACATTTCCTTTTATCAACTCTTTCATGGTTTCCGCAACCATACTCCAGTTTCCCACATCTCTCCATGCTCCTGCGTACCGCATAACCTGAATACTTTTCTCTTTTTCCACAACGGCGTAATCAAAACTGATACTCTCCAGCGTTTCATACTTTTGATATAGATCCTGGTAGTCTGAAAACTCTATCATATTATGGGCTTTATCCAACAGATATCCCAAACGAAAGGCAAAGACACCGGAATTCCATAAAGCTCCCTGTTTAATATAACTTTCGGCCAACTGGGCCGTTGGCTTTTCTTTAAATTTTTTTACACGGCTGACCTGTCCCAGATCCTCCGGAAGGATATAACCATATTTTTCATTAGGGCAGGCGGGTTCGATTCCCATCAAAGTAAGGTTGGCTGTTTTCTTTGCTACAAGGCTCTCTAATAGTTTAACAGCCTCATAATAGTTATCTTCAACATATGGATCAACAGGACAGACGATAATACATTCGTCCTCCATCACACCCATTATATCTTTAAGATAAGACGCTGCAAGAACAATGGCTGGAAAGGTATCTTTTCTGCATGGTTCTACACAGATTGACAGCGTATCATGTAACTGGTTTTTAACAGCGCTGGCCTGAGATTTGCTTGTAGCTATGGTTATCTTGGCGTTTTTATCTACAGACATGATCTGTCGATACACACGCTGGATCATAGATTCATATATACCATCTTCATTTTTAAAAAGATGGATAAATTGCTTACTACGCACATCATTGGAAAGGGGCCATAAACGTTTGCCGCTTCCTCCTGATAACAAGATCATATTCATTGTATTTTCCCCCTGGCTACAATGCATATAAATAATACTCATACATATCGTGTATGGTATCAAATATAGAATATGTATTACTCCAACCGAGTTCCTTTTTTATAAGGCGATTATCACACCATATAGATCCTGGTTCATCCGGACGGATCAGATTTTTGTCAACACATACCTGGATCTGCGTTTTGGAAAGGAAAATGATATGGTTTAATATCTCTTTAAGCTCGTAAATCTTTCCGCTTCCGATATTATACACTTGGTTTGTTTTTCCCTTTTCAAGAACAAGCCTGTATGCTCTGGCAATATCTCTTACATCGCTGAAATCTCTTTTGACATGCAGATTTCCAACTGTCATAATATTAGAATTTTTGTACCCCTTTTTAATTGATACCACCTGTCTGCACCATGATGGGATTACAAAACTATCTTTCTGTCCAATGCCTGTGTGATTAAATGATCTGACGTAAAATACGTTTATGCCATATCGTCCATAATAGAGCTCGCCTGTTTTTTCCTGTGTTACTTTTGATATTCCATATGGACTTGCCGCGTTGATCAGGCTCTGCTCATTGATCGGAGTGTCAGAAGCAGCGTATTCTTCGCTGGATCCAATTAACAGCAAACTGCTGTCAGGTGAATACTTTCTGATCCCCTCAAGAATGTTTAATGTTCCAACTACATTGATCTCCATAGTCTTTTGTGGAATCTCCCAGGACTGGGCGACACTGCTTATTGCGGCAAGATTAACAATATAGGTTGGACGCGTATTCTTTATAATCTCCGCTGTCCGCTTTGCGTCTCTGATATCAGATCCTACATATTTGACATAATCGTGAATATGCTCGCTTTTAAAAAGATCGCTTCCATACACCTCATAGTCATTCGAGTAAAACTCTTGCGCAAGATAGCTTCCTACAAAACCCGAAATACCGAATATTAAAACGGACAATTTCATAGTTTCTTCGCCCTAGAATCTAATTCCTTTTTGGCTAAGTTAAGATCGTGTTCCGCCATGATTGTGCAGAGCTGCTTATAACTTGTCTTCTGCGGATTCCAGCCAAACTTTGTTTTCGCCTTTCGGGGATCGCCCAGCAGATTGACCACATCCGCCGGTCTGAACCATTTGGGATTTACGCATACAAGCATTCTGCCTGTTTTTTTATCATAACCTTTTTCGTCAATCCCATGGCCTTTCCATTGGAGCTCAATACCGTCATTGGCGAACGCCTGGGTGGTAAATTCGCGTACCGTATGCTGAACGCCTGTGGCAATAACATAATCATCCGGAGTATCCTGCTGAAGCATAAGCCACATACATTCTACATAATCTTTCGCATAACCCCAATCCCGGAGCGCGTCAAGATTTCCTAATTCCAGGTGATCCTGAAGACCGCAGGCGATCCTTCCGGCGGCAAGAGTGATCTTGCGCGTTACAAAATTTTCTCCGCGCCTTTCGGATTCATGGTTAAACAGGATACCATTGCACGCAAACATCTTGTAAGCTTCGCGATAGTGCCGGATCATCCAATAGCCATATAATTTAGCCACTGCGTATGGGCTGTAGGGGTGAAAGGGGGTATCCTCATTTTGAGGACATTCTTCCACCTTTCCGTAAAGTTCTGATGTGGATGCCTGATAAATCCGACATCCCTTTTCCAGACCGGCCATGCGAACTGCTTCCAGGAGCCTTAGCACTCCTAAGGCATCAATATCTCCTGTATATTCCGGGGCATTGAAGGAAACCTGAACATGGGATTGTGCCGCAAGGTTATAGATCTCATCCGGTTTTATCTCAAGTAAAATGCGTACAATACTTGAAAAGTCGGAGAGATCCCCCTCATGAATTATTAACCTGTCCAAGATATGGTCGATACGGGTTGTTGTAGAGACAGAAGACCGGCGGATGATCCCATGTACTTCATATCCTTTTTCGAGCAAAAGTTCCGCAAGATAGGAGCCATCCTGGCCGGTAATTCCTGTTATAAGAGCTGTTTTCATTTCCATGTCTGTCCCTTTCCTTTTATTTTTGTGAACAATTCAAGCCCATTATTTTCAGATATTCATCATAATCCCGAATATACTCTTTCCCGTCATAATGAGTACTTGCCAGCACAAGCAGCACAGAATCCGAAGAAAAATCATACATATCCTTCCAGATCATCTTTGGAATATAAACGCCCATCATCGGTTTGTTCAGTTCCACGATAAACTCCTCAATTCCATTGGTTATTCTGACTTTACTCTGTCCAGCCACATTGATAAGTACAAATTCCGATTCACGGTTTGCATGTTCACCGCGAACTACATCTCGGTCAGATTCATAGATGTAGAACACCCTTTGGATATCAAAAGGGATTGCCTGTCCGCCTTCAATAACTACCAGTTTCCCCCGTTCATCACCCAGATCGGCAAACTGTAAGATCTCACATCTCTCCTGTAATGTCATAAGTTCAATCTCCTTCGGGTCCTGCTCTTATTTGAAACTGTTCAACGCGTCAATAACATAATCCTGTTCTTCTCTGGTCATTCCATTATACATAGGGATTGAAAGGACCGTGTTGGCCAAATACTCTGTAACAGGAAGGAAGCCTTCTTTATGCCCAAGAGATTCATATGCCTGGGCAAGATGGGGAGGAATCGGGTAGTGGATGATAGTTCCGATATCCTTCTTGTTAAGATAGTCGATCAAAGACTCTCTGTCTTCACAGCGGACGACATATTGATGCCAAACACTTGTCGCGCCATCTGCCAGTTTAGGCAGAGATATTTTGTTATTATGTATACCTGCTGAATAGGAAGCGGCAATCTTTTCTTTTTCCTCTGTTAATTCCCTCATATGCCTAAGTCTGACCCGAAGAAGTCCTGCCTGCAGCTCATCCAGCCTGGAATTTGCTCCAACAACCTTATTGTAGTAACGCTTTTCGCTGCCATAGTTGCGAAACACTTTGAAATCTTTTGCAAGCTGTTCGTCCTTTACCACGACCGCGCCGCCATCACCAAATCCGCCAAGATTCTTTGACGGATAAAAGGAAAAGCAGCCTACATCACCAAAAGTTCCCGTCATCTGCCCTTTAAAGCAGGCGCCATGAGACTGGGCGCAGTCTTCGACAAGACGAAGATCATATTTTTTGCACAGTTCAACCACCTGATCCATACGAGACGCCATACCGTAAAGATGTACTACCAGAATGGCCTTTGTTTTATCTGTGATCTTTTCCTCGATTTTATCTACATCAATTCCAAAGCTTTCATCTGGTTCTACAAATACCGGTGTTGCGCCATTCATGGTAATACCCATCACAGACGCGATATAGGTATTTCCCTGAACAATAACTTCGTCCCCGTTTCCGATATTCAGAAGCCGGAATGCGATCCAGAGCGCGTCTAACCCACTTGCAAGACCTACACAATATTTGCCGCCGGTGTAGGCCGCAAACTCTTCCTCGAAAGTAGTTACTTCCTTTCCCAGAATGTACCATCCTGAACGAAGAACTTCCAATGCTTTTGATTCGAATTCTTTCTGGTACTGGTAAAAGCCTCTGTCCATTCTGTTCTGCATTATTTTCATGATTATCAATCCCTGTTCATTATGCAAAAAATTCAATATCTAGATATTTTTGCAATTGCTCAAATTTTTCTTTCATTGCTGTGTTGATATTGAAGATCCTGTCTTCATCAACCTCTAAAAATAGACTTTCCTCATAATAATTTTTTTTCAGATCATTTGAGTAGCCATCATAGCCTATAAGCAAAAATTCTTTTACTCCGATTTTACTAAACATATTGATGCACATAATTCCAGCATTATCATAGATGTATTCATTTTCATTTAAATAACTTGAATAATTTATTATAACACTGTCATGTGTCCCTTCTAATAGGATATTAGATGTGACTACAATATCGATATCTTTACTATCACAAGTTTCTTTGACCATATTATACCGTTTCCTATTACTAATATAAATCATATCTACTGGCAGTTGATCAGTCCGAAAATTAATAGTAACTACATAATACATTTCTTTATTAACAAATGCTTTGATCCTCTCCATATTGTCCTTTAATGATTTCCCAGGAGCCAATAATAAGACTTTTTTCGTTCCAATCTTTCGGGAAATATATTCTAATGCTTTAGAATCATCAACCTCATGATTCATATATTCTTGATATTTCATTTTTATATAATCTTTATTATATAAAGCTTTTTTATCCGCGTCTAAATTAGTTAAAATCGCATTAATATCCTGCATCCGTAAAGTTTGAATATTTAATAGAAAAGAAGCATAATTTGGATGGCATCCTGTTACAGCAGCGACAAAATATGCCACATCATATCCCCAATTATATATAACTTTAAGGGGGCGTATAAATTCATCTAATGCAGACAATATATCAAGAATATTATATTTCATCGTAAAGTTTACATTTAGATATTGGACTAATAACTCTGTATTCAGATTTCCAGCACCTCTTCCCATTCCTAAAATAGAAGAGTCGATGATCAAATTTCTTGAAATGTTTAATTGTGTCAGTTCCTGAGCGTTCGCAAAGGACATCTGCAGATTGTTGTGAGAGTGAAATCCTAATGAAATTTTTTTATTCAGATTATGGTCTACAATATAAAAAAGTCTTAGAAGATCATTCTTATACATTAATCCTAATGTATCAACAATATAAAAAGCATAGGGATTGAGTCTGTTTATTTTTTTGATGAGGCATATCAGATTACCGTCCTGATATGTTGTCGTTCCCACAGGCTGCATAAATATTTTATATCCTTTTTCCATAAGCTGTCTGCCTAAAATAAGAGAGTCTTCAATCTCATGTTCATGAAATGTTATACGTATGCCATCAATGGAATTGCCATCATATTCCTGAATTTCATTAATAGAAATAGTACCGTATTGGATCATTGCCACATACATGATATTTCGCTTTTTTTCGCCGATGACTTTTTGAATAGCTTGGATACTGCCAAACAGAGACTTATCCTTATCATTGCAACCAGACCTTAAAAATCCGCATTCAATTATGTCTATATTTGCCCTTGCTAATCTACATATCATTTCAGATATGACACTCTCCCCAAAAGAAAAATCGTTGACGTACCCCCCATCTCTCAATGTACAATCAAGAATCTTAATATCATTCATATTCAGTTAAATACTCCTACTTTATTGCGTATTTTTCCTTTTATCCAGTGTTTTTCTGACAAATTCCAAATCCTTAATTGTATCTACAGAAATGGACTCTGAATTAACATAGTTAAAATGCAATTCTACTCCATTTTCAAGAAACCTTAAATGGTCAATATCCTCCGCTTTTTCTAAGCTTCCCATGGGCGTATTTACAAAAAAATCTAATGCGCTCTTATTAAAACATTCAACACCAACATATTTTTTATAGGTAACATTCAGTGTTCCCCTGGGGTAAGGCGCTGGGGTTCTCGACATATAGAGACATCTTCCAGTGGTATCAGAAACAAGCAATTTTATATTTGCGAAATCAATCGTCTCTGCTGGATCCGTTAGTTTTCTCATGGCGCCAGCGAAATAGGGCTCTAAATGTATTTCTTCAGGAACCACTGGCATAATACAATCAGCTGATATAAGAGGTTCATCACCGTTAACACACAGATAATAGTCCGCAGCTATCTTTTCCGAAACCTCATGTACTCTGGAAATATGATCGGGATGATCTTTTCTTGTCATCACATATCTCATATGATGCTCTTCGCAGACTTTTTGAATCCGCTCATCATCAATCGCGCAAATAAAATCATCGAAAAATTCAATTTTACTAACACGATCATAGACCCACCATAACATTGGTTTTCCGCATATATCTAGGATAGGTTTTCCAGGTAAGCGAGTTGACTGGTATCGAGCTGGAATGATAAGAATTATTTTCATTTTCTATACCTTTCTAGTGATCTATTTGATACTTGGCTATAAATTCTTCAATAGGTAAATAAAAATCTTCAAATCGTTCTCTGATCTCATCATCACTCCATTCCCACCAAGCAATTCTATTTAATGCGTCTATTTGTTTAGGTGCATACCTATATTTAATTATTCTGGCCGGCACTCCTACTATTACTGCATAGTCTGGAACACTTTTGGTTATAACAGCACCTGCTCCTGCTATAACACCATTTCCGATATTTGCTGCATTTGTTATAAGAACATTCTTCCCCAACCACACATCATTTCCAATATGTATTCTTTTCAGATTCCTTACTATGCCTTTGGGTCGAATTCCTTCAAAATACCATTTACACCCTATTCGATTTATATAAAAATCTGGCAGCACGGAATTAATTTCTTTATCATGAAAAATCATTGGATGTGTTGTAATATAGTCAATCGCATGATTTTGAAGGACATCTGTTCCCTCAGCAAAAATGCAGAAAGCCCCAACTTCTTCCACAAGATAATGGTTTGTCAATGGTCCATAACTATATTTCCCGCATTTAGTCTGTTTTTTTGAATCAACTGTAAAAAGCATGCTTTGCGCTTTCCTGTAAATATCTCCGATATGGGCATCATCAAAATATTTCAAGAGACAATTTCTTAGTTCGTGATATATTTGAGCATCTGTCGTTGATAAAATAGCAGTTATATTCTCAGTATTAATTTCCTTTAATATATCAATACTTTTTATATTAGAATTATACTTACATAAATGATTATCGATAATCATCTCTTCCTCAATTCCATATAAAGAATTTAGAAATTCTTTTGCTTTTATTCCAACATCCCCAAATGGAAATATAATAAATCTTTTGTATCCGTTATCGAGTTTCTCTTCGATTGTCTTTTTGATGGCTGTGGTTGTAAAATCCATATATAAGACACCTTCCATATTCTTTATGGGATAATTACAGTTTTATCCTAATTTATCCATATTTCCTCTATTTCTCCGATAACTTTCTTTAAGCCCTCTTTATCCATTACCAAATCATTTCCCCATCCATAATTGATCATATCTCTTTGTTCCTTTGATATATAATCCTGCGGTGTATTAAAGGTTTGAAACAGCTTTTTGTAGAAGTTATCCGTATTTCTGATAAGATATTCTTGTACATCTTCTTTATTTTCTGTCTCATCTACATCCAATTTTTGATGATAGAGATAACATGGCTTATTTAGATATGCTGCCTGTCCAATATAAGAACCTGCGTCATTTGCCATGATCATGTCACAGCAATATAATATAGACTTTAATCTTGGCAAAAACAGGGGATTGAACATATGGCCTGCCGATACTATTTCAAAACCAGCCTCCTTATACATAAGATAGGCTCTCGGAATCTCAAAGCCTTATTTTATGCGGCTTCCGAGAGTCGTTTT
>CAJUPQ010000003.1 GCA_910588505.1 uncultured Hungatella sp.
CAACCGGTACTCTTCCTCCGACAATCCGCCGGATTTGTCTAAAATGCTGTCCGGTTGGTGAAATGCCATACCGTCTATGGATAACTGCTCCTGAAATCCATGGGATACCCTTCCGCAGTCTGCGAAGCCGTAAGGGATCACCATGAGCGCTATGACGGGAGGGGATACGGCGGAAGGAGGGAGGTTAGCATTCCGGCAAAAATCCTCTGCGCAGCTGACTCCTATGACGCTATGAAGTTTGGGAGGCCATACAGGGAAAGATATACGGACGAGGAAATCTATCAGGAAATGGCTGTGAACAGCGGGAAACAGTTTGACCCGGAGGTTTGTGCTGCGGCGCTCCGACTTTTCTCTTAAAATTCCCTGCTGATTTCTTAAAAAGGAGGAGCCTGCCCATAAGAAAGTATGGGACAGTCCGATTAATGTCAGGCATATAGGGGAGGGATCCGGCAATGGGGATGATGAAAAGAATGGTAAAGAATAACGGCATATTCCTGTTTCTCTTGGCAGCCATAATCCTTATGAATATCCGGTTCGATTTTTTCTACATAAAGACCGGAAGTATGGAGCCGGAACTTCCGGTGGGAAGCGTGGTCATGGTTGACCCTTATGCCAAACCGAAGACAGGAGACATATTTGCTTACGAGAGCCATGGGAGTACGGTAATCCACCGAATTGCAGGGATAGAAAACGGCAGCTATATCTTTCAGGGAGATGCAAACCCCTCGCCGGATGGGGCAGCTGTGGAGGAATCCTGGCTGATCGGGAAGGCAGTGATAAGGATACGTTTCCTGGCACCAGCTTTAAGAGCCATACAATCTTATTGGAACATTCCATAAGATATCCGCAACAGGAAGTTGTTGATATAAAGAAAACAAGAAAAAAGCAAAGGAGAGAGAAGCAATGAAAATCAATCTTTCAAAAAAGGTGAAGGCAGGTATTATCGTGGGAGCCATGGCATTGTCCGTGCTGGGAGCCTACTCCGCATTTACGGCCACAACCCAGACCAACGTAAATACCTTCAACATCGTAGCCGGTGAGGACGGCCAGGAGGCCGGCGAGGTAACAGAGCCGGGATGGGATGAGGAGAAGGCGAAGGATCTGCAGCCTGGTGAGACGGTTCCTAAGAACCCGAAAGTCGTTTCTTCCGTAGAGTATGAGTCCTGGGTATTTATGACCGTGGAGATTCCTACCTTCCATGCAACCTTAAATGATGTGGAAGGGGTCTATGACACGGTAGCGCCGAATTTTAACGCAGACGGCAGATGGACATTGATCAAATCAGAGAAGTCCGATACGGCAGGAACTAATTCAAAGTATACTTATGGTTATAATGAAAAAGTGGCAGGAAGAGGGGAAACGTCTTTCCTGTTTACCCAGTTCACGGTGCCGGATTTCAGCAAGACGGAAGCCATCAGCGACAGCATTGATGTTACAGGAAAGATGATCCAGACCGAGGGGAATGCCACGTTGACAGAGGCCGCAGCTGCCCTGGGGCTGAAATAACAGAAGAAAGCCATCGGGTTATTTAAAGTAGAATAGGAAAATAGAACCAGATAAGAAGACGGGGAGCGGTGATTTGCCACTCCCTGTTCCTATATCAGCAGAAGGGAGAAAAGCATGAATCATATCAGAAAGAGAATACGAACGATTTTGTTATCGGCGGCATCTGTACTATGTTTTTCCATACCGGCATGGGCCGCTGAAACCGCTCCGAAACAGGTGGTCGTTGAACTGGAGGCGGTATCGGAGGAAAAAGAGCATTACCGGGCAAATGAGCAGGTGGACTATACCCTTACCATGAAGAATAAGCTGGGGCCGTCCTGGCTCCGGGTAAAGTTTACCTTTACCGGCAAACATGTGGACAGGACATTTACAGATCAGAACCTGAACATTCAAAGTGATTGGGTGAAGCGGGGAGATTATTTTTATTACACGAAAAAGGCGGAAGCCTATACAGACTATATTGTTGTGAAAGGAATCCGGATTCCGGATGCAGTCCCCACCGGCGAGAATGCCAGTGTCACTATCAGCGTATACGGAGAGGCGGTTCAATATGAGGGATTCCATCCGGATTTTGACAGCGGGGAGCCGTGGAAGGGAGCGGAGATTCAGCATACTTCTAATATTTCAGATTCCGCCTCTTACCGTTCTTCCGGGGGCTCCAGTTCACGTCCGGTCACTTTATACAGTTCCCCACAGGAGAGAGGGAATCCCATGGAAGGCAAGTGGGAACTGGTAAATGCGGAGAACCATATCTGGAAATACAAAAACAGCAGTGGGAACTATGTAAAGAATGGCTGGATCTATGTAAAGAATCCCTATTCCACGGGGAAGGAGAACTATGACTGGTTCCATTTTGATAAGGACGGAATCATGACGTTTGGATGGTATCAGGCAGATAACGGGGTGTGGTATTACTGTCATGAGGTATCTGACGGAAACCTTGGGAGGATGGTAAAAGGGTGGCATGAGGACAGCCAGGACGGAAAGAGATATTTTCTTGATAAGAAGACGGGGATCATGCTGTCCGGCTGGCAGGAGATTGACGGGCACAGTTATTATTTTGCCACGGCGGCAGATGTGCCGAAGCAGACCTGGTTCTGGAAAGCATTGGGGGATACCGGATTGGGGAAATGGGTGTATGAATACCTGGGATACAAAAGTTTTGGCTCCATGTATGTGAATGAACAGACGCCGGACGGACAGAAAGTAAATGAAGCAGGGATGAAGGAGTAGGAAGCTATGGGAGAGGGAAGAAAGATAAGATGGTTTGCTGCCGCAGTAATGCTTATGGCTGTGACAGCAGCCGTACCGGTTTATGCAGAGCCGGTGCCGGAAACAGGCGGTTATATAGGCACCATAGACAATATCAGGGATTATGAGGGGATTGTAACGGATGAAATGATGGAGGGGCAGGAAGAGGACAATAATACGGAAAACCCCACGGATTTGTACGGCAGCAAAATGGAATGGGATGTGCAGGGAAGCGGAAGAGAAGATGAAGCAGGGTACGAGACCGATGCCGATATGATGGAGGCGCCAACTTACAGTGCAAAAGAACAGGAGGAGATTTTGGAGAGTTTCCGGACGGCAGATGAAACGGAAACAGCAGGGAAGGGCTGGCTCCGCATCAGAGGGAATCTGGGAGACGGCTGGCCGGGGTACAATATCACGGTGGCGCTTTATGATGAGAGCCAAAGACGTGTGGAAACGACTCTTTACAGTCAGGATGGCTTTGTGACAAAGAGGGAACTTCCTGCCGGGCGTTATAAGATTTACCGGGCTTACGTTCCGGGAGATGAAAACGGAAGTAAGTATCCCCTGATAGTTTCTGACAGCAGCATTGAGGTAGAACAGAATAAAACAGCGGAGCTTACGGTCTGGAGAGCGGCTGATATAAGGTCGGAGAAAGAGATAACAGAACCGGAATACCAAAAGGAGCCGGAAATGGAGCAGCCTTCGGCCTGGGTTTCAGGAGATATTCAGGTCGCTGCGGGCATAGGTTTTGTGTTGGTGATTTTTTTGGTGTCAGGGCTTGCGGTTTACAGAAGAAAAATAACCTGCCGCCGTTACGAATGAAGGAGATCAGCCATGACAAAAAGAATCAAGGATTTTGGGGCTCCTATCGGGGGCAGGAGACGGAAAAAGAATGCCTGTATTTTGGGACAGGATGCCGGAGATATGGCAGGCAGCGGCAGAAACCCTGGAGAACCATATTCCTATATGGGACAGGCAGACGGGGTAGGGGAAGAAAAGGGAGCCTATGAAACACGGAAAAAACAGTTCGGAGAGCCGGATAACAGGAAAAAGCCGCTGCCGTATTCCAAACTGGACTGTGTATACAGAACCGGCCCGGAATATCTGGCAGACGGGCGGCATGCGGATGAAAATGATTTTAAGGAATTAGGAATCAAGGGAGTGGAGTTTGGGGCGAGCCTGTCGGATGAAGAGGCCCAGTCCATGCTGGATGAATGTTACTTAGGGCTTTGCGATTTGGCCCGTGTCCTGGGGATAGATAAGAAAGAAGTATCTCTTGGCGGAACCCTGTCCCTTGCTTTTTCCTCCAGGGGAAACGGCGGTAGCGGGCCTGCCACATATGACCCAAAGCACCATGTGATTAATTTTACTAGGGAAGGAGGGGCGGGAAGCCTGGCCCGTGAGTGGGCCCATGCCCTTGACTACTATATTGGGAAGTCATGCAGGTTAGGCGCAACGGGAACCGAGGTTCCGGTTTCCGGTTGCCCGGGGCTAAAAGGGGTTCCGACCTCTGTAACGGCATTGCTTCGGGGGATGTCATCGAAACGGGAAAAACTTACGCCGGAGGAACAGCTTAAGGTTATGAAGGAGAACCACGACAGCGAGGTCAGGAGGGAAGAGGAATGGTGCAGGGAGATCATTGAGCAGGTTACTCCAAAGAATCTTACGGAGGAACAGCAAAAGGCCTGGAGCCAGGCAGTTCAGGAGGTTTACGACACCAGGTATGGCGCAACCCTGGATATGTATATTCTAAGAAATTATCCCAATAGAGCCATAGAGGAACTTTCCAGGGTGCATAAGGAAATCACAGGGCATGTAATTCCCAAGGACAAAAAGAGGAGGATTAATTACTGTTTCGCATCACTAAACAGAACGGAACAGCTGCCTGCGGATTTCCATAGGGTTCAGTGGAAGGAAGAACATACGAAATTTTTTAATGATTCCTGGGAACTGCATGAGCGCTATGCAAGGACGGTACATGGAAGGCACTGCGATAATTGTGAGCAGATGGCCAGGGCCTTTGAGTGCTATGTGGCGGATAAATTGGAGCAGGAGGGGAACCAGAGCCAGTATCTGACTGCACATTCGGGGGATGTGATTTTTGTAAAAGAAAATGGTGATAGGGTCTATGGAGGTCCTGCAGGGAGGGAACGGGAGGAGATTAATCAAAAATTCGATAGGATGTTTGAGGAACTGAAGGGGATGGAAATATTATGTTGGCGGGATGTGGAAAAGGATACAGAAAATATTGCCAATATAGAGAAACGAAATAGTTCCCGATGCTCTGAAAGATAACCATTGTCTGCAAATATACTCCCCAATCACGGCTGAGTGCCGATATGAAAATCCCATCCATTGCTTTTGCAGGAGAAAATGGCGATATGGTTTATATCAATTCTTTCATACTAAAAAACACCCCTTTCGTAATACAAGTAACCAGAACATCCAACACTTGTTGTTTGCTTAACTCAGGGCATACGGAATGCCACCACTTCATAGTCGTTAAAATATTGCTGGTTATAATACTTAAGTAATATGCGGCTTTTTCCATTTCCTTTATAGGATAAGAAGCATAAAGTTCCTTAAGAAAGACCGATTTCATGACTTCTCTCATATTGTCAAATAAAGGGAACGGAATATAATTTTTATCTAAAGCTAAAAGTATCTCTCTGTTCTGGTCAAAAAAATCTACTAATGGGGACAGATGCATCCTAAGATTCTGGGACAGATCTGGATGGAGTGAGATTACTTCCGGATGGATAGTTTTTTTATAGTTCTCTAATAGATCATTGGAAATTTTCTCAAGGAGGTCATATTTATCCTTATAGTTACGGTAAAACGTAGAACGGTTAATTTTACAGTTTGTTATTAACATTTGGATAGTGATATCTTGGAACGGATAGTCATTGAGCAGGGAAATAAAATGAGATTGAATATTTTCTCTGGTTTTTATAACACGCAAATCTTCTGCCATAAAAAATCCCTCCAATTATGCAACATAAATATTTATAATGTTGCATAAGCAACTTTTGCAGTTTTCTTAATGATTGATACTTGATTGACAATACTATATCATTAAATTATAAAAAAAGATAGGGGAAGGAGATATTTTCATGAAAAACAGACAATATCCAAAGCTTTTTGAGAAGGGGAAAATTGGAAAACTTACAATCAAAAACAGGATCATCCGCAACTCCATGGGGACACACTTGGCAAACTATGGCTGTACGGTAAGTGACCGCAATGTAAAAGCAGCTGCAGAAGCAGCAGAGGGCGGAGCAGGGCTTATTTTTATGGATAATGCCGTTGTAAATGATATGTATCATATGGGACTCAGCGCGGCAAATGACACATGTATTCCTGGTCTGTCCATGTTGGCAGAAGCCATTAAAGACCATGGTGCCGCTGCAGGACTCCAGCTGGCTCATCCAGGCAGAGATACAGGATTTGTCGGAGGCAGCGCAGTGGTATCCGCTTCCAGAATCACATTTGAGCCATGGTATGAGGCAGGAGCCCAGTTGCCTACGGAAATGACGGTGGAAGAGATTCACACTTTGGTAAAGCAGTACGGAGAGGCGGCCCTGCGCGCGAAAAATTCAGGATTTGATATTGTAGAGGTTCATGGCGCCTGCGGGTGTCTGCCAACTAACTTTTTATCACCTCATGATAATCACAGGACGGACATGTATGGCGGCTCTTTACATAATCGTATGAGGTTTTTAGTTGAGATTGTAAGGAGTATTCGCAAAGCAGTGGGACCGGATTTCCCCATCAGTGTAAAACTGAGCATGGATGATTGCGAGCCCGATGGAATCCGTCTGGAAGAGAGTATCGAGGTATGTAAAGTACTGGAAAAGGAAAGCGTAAACCTGCTGAATCTGGTGACTGCTACCCATGCAACAGCATACCATTCCTCTGGATTTTATCCATGGGGATATTGTGCGGACATGGCCGGACAGGTAAAAGCGGTTGTAAATATTCCGGTTATGGTTACAGGCGCTATCCAGTCTCCGGAAAAAGCGGAAGAGATTCTGCAGAAAGACCAGGCAGACTTTATCGGAACGGCCAGACAGGAACTGGCAGATCCTTATTGGCCCAAAAAGGCGAAAGAAGGGCATTCGGAGGATATTATCCCATGCATTCGCTGTATGATAGGCTGTACTGACAGAGGTATTTTGGGAAATCATCCAATTCATTGTGCAGTTAATCCGACCCTTTATAAGTATTATGAGGAAAGGTATCCAAAAGCAGAGAACCCTAAAAATGTGGCAGTCATAGGTGCTGGCCCTGCCGGTCTGGAAGCGGCTCTGACAGCAGCAAAACGAGGCCATCATGTGACTCTGTTTGAAAAGAGGAAAATCGGCGGTGCAATGATTGAGGCATCCGTTCCGGAATATAAGGCAGATATCCGCCGTTTTACGGAATACTATGAAGTGCAGCTAAAGAAATATGATATTCCGGTAGTATACGATGAAGCTACTGCCAAGACGATTAAAGCAGGTGAATATGATGCCGCGATTGTTGCGGTAGGCGGTGTTGCAAGAAAGCTGAATGTTCCGGGGATAGACAGCGACAATGTTGCATATGCCATGGATTACCTGGGCGGGAATGTCCATTTTGACGGAGACAAAGGGGTAGTTATCGGCGGAGGTATTACGGGTGCGGAAGCAGCATTAGAACTGGCAGCCGAGGGCAAAGAAGTGACAATTGTAGAAGTAATGGATCAGTTCCTGCCTGGTATGGCAACAGTCATTCCTACCTATTTAATGAGTCTGGAAAAGAGCAATGTGAAAGTTATCACAGGCTATCGATTAGAAAGTGTAAAGGGTCATACGGCGGTTATCGTTGACCGGTTTGGGAACCAAAAGGAACTGGCAGCGGATGGTATTGTAATCTGTGCCGGTTTCCAGCCGCAGACTGCACTTGCAGAGCAGCTGGAAGAAGAAACAGATATGGATGTATATCTGGTCGGCGACTGCAAACAGGTACGGCAGATTCAGGATGCCGTCCATGAGGGATATGCTGCAGGACGTTCTGTGTAAAACAGCCTGCAGAGAGGAGTTCAGATGAAAGAGCAGGAAGAAGTTCCTGGCAGGCTGTCTCCGGATTTAAAATCGCCCGTTCTCATGGATTTGCGCCATAGGATTGTTTCTACTCCCATCCAGATCATGATAGCTGATGAAGATAAACTGTTTACAGAAGGAATTGTCGCACTCATAAGCCAGTGGAGTGAATTTCAGATGGTTGCTAAAGCCGCAACATATGACGAAGTGCTTCGTCATGCCGTGGCGTACTCTCCATCAATCATTTTGATGGGAGTAAGAATGCAGAGTGTCAGGTGCAGTGAGATTATCCATGCAATCTATGAAAAACATTTGGATCCATATTTTGTTGTGGTTGCTTCCCACAATGATGCGGCGGATATATTGGAGGCTCTGCGTGCCGGTGCCACAGGGTACGGGATACGGGAGGGATTATCTGCTGACCGGTTAAGAGGAATTTTATGGGGAGTAGCGGCGGGGGAAATTGTTCTCTCCGGACCTGTTACCAGTCTCAGGACGGGACTTCTTGAACAAGAGAAGAAACCTTTGCCAGAGTATGCGTTTTTTCAAGATTTGACGAAACGTGAAAGGGAGGTTCTCGTCTTTCTGGTAGAAGGGATGTCCAATGCAGAGATTAGCCATCAGTTGTTTTTAAGTGAGCCTACGGTTAAGAAGATTATTGGCCGCATTACTGAAAAACTGCAGGTGTCCAACCGGGTTCAGGCGGCTGTATTGGCGGCACGTTATATGATGACACATAAGCTGTGAGTTTTCTAAAATAAATAGCTGCTTAAGAGACTGCCGTACTGGTATATGTTACTGGTTCGGCAGTTCTTTTTGCCATGTATGTGGAAAGGTTATCAGATATACAAAAGTATCAAAAAAGATATCCGAATGTATAAAAATAAATTATCTTAACAGATACTAAAAATTAACCAAAATGTGCTATTGGATTATATATAAATTTAGTAAAATTTACAATATAAAAAATGGTTTGGTACATCTCGGAAAGGAGTTTCAAAATGTTCAGAGCAAAATTAGATCGGGTAGCAATTGTAGTAAAAGATGCAGAAAAAGCAGTAAAGGATATGGAAAAGCTGCTGGGGTGTGAATTTTATGGCCCATTAGACGACAAGGGAGCAGGGCTTTTAGTAGCGCTGCCGAGACGCGGAGGAATTGAGCTGGTATCACCGACACGCAGTGATGACGCAATCAATGCTACCGGACTGCTGGCTACCAGAGGAGAAGGGATTACAGGTATTGCCCTCAGGGTAGATGATATTGAAGAGGCAGAGCGCCATTTCGCTGAATTAGGACTTACGCCGGATGTGAGGATTAATCATGGCGGAATGAAAGAAATACTTTTTAAAGCCCAGGAAGCTACACACAACGTGGAGATTGCCATTAACGAATATCCGGAAGCTAACGGATTAGGACTTGAAGTTGCTCATGATCTGGGAGTAGATGCTTAATCTATTTCTTTAGTTACTGAGAAAGGGGAACAGGAATGAAGTCAGTGGTAGTTTTTAAATGGGCGATCGATCCACGGGACATACGTGTAAATGCAGACGGTTCAGTTGATTGGAGCGCCGTTTCCCCATGGGTTGGAGATGATGACTATCTGGCAGTTCAAGTGGCCTGCAGTGCTTCTGGTCAGGAAGGTGAAGTGACAGGGCTGACTTTGGCAGGCGGAGATGTGGCATTTGCTGCAGCCCGCGGGGCACAGAGGACAGTGGCTATTGAAGGGCTTCCTGCAACGGCGGACGCAATGACTGTAGCCAAAGCGCTGGCAGAGGCCATACATTCCTTTGGGGATGTAGATGTTGTTGTTATCGGTGATTCTGCATGGGAGCCGTCAGTTCCGGTTATGCTTGGCGGCTTGCTGGGGTGGACAACCGTTATGGCCGTTGATGAAGCGAAATTTGAAGGCGGCAAATTACATGTGACCCGCCGGTTTGGGACAGGGACACAGGAACTTTGTGTCAGCGGGCCGATTGTCCTTGGAGTGGCTGCAAAGCGTGAAGAGGAGAATAAACCGGGAATGCGGGCAGTCATTACTGCCAGAAAAAAGCCAGTCACAACCATACAGGCCGATGAATTAATGAAAGAAAGCGTTCCTGCCTTCACATTGCACAGTACACATCTGCCGGAAGCTACACCTTCACGGCTGTTTGACGGAGAAGATCCTGATGGCGCCGTCAGCCAGTTAGTACAGGCACTGCAGGCTGACGGAGTGTTTTAAAGTAATAAAATGCCAAAAGACAAGAAATAAGCAGGAAAAGAGGGCAGTGATATGAATAATGACAGTTGGATCATAGTCGCCGATGACGTACCTGCAGGTTCTTTATCGTTAATAGCCAGGGGTCTTGGCGGGAGAGTTACAGCGGTCGTTGTAGGCTCCCGGGAACGTGCGGAAGCTGCTGCGGTTACCGGCGTGGACGAAGTGATATGGTATGCCGCAAATGAGGAAATCCCTGTGGAAGCATGGACAGAATGTATTGCCAAAGCGGCTGAAAAGGCCAGACCAAGGGTTATTTTGGCGGCCAATATGCCTATGGCTCGTGTATTTGTGGGAGCAGCGGCAGCAAGGCTGGGTGCGGCTGTTACTTCATCAGTCATGGCAGTTATGCTGGAAGAAGGACGGGTAATCGTAAAACGTTCTGTAGCCGAAGGACGTGCAGTGGAGGTTCTTGAGGCGGAGGGATTTGTTGCCGGGATGATTATTGAAGGGGCAGAAGAAGAGGAAGCTTCATCTGTGAGTGCAAAGATTACTGCCGTTACAGATTATATGCCTGAAGATAATATAAAAGTCGAGGCGACACATGTAGAAACCGGAAGCGCTGACCTATCAAGTGCGGAGAGGGTGGTAAGCGTTGGCGCCGGCATAGGGAGTAAGGATAAAATTGAGCTTGTCAGACAGCTGGCAGATGCCTTTCATGCGGAAATATCCTGTTCATTGCCATTGTGTGACAACTACAGATGGTTTGACCATTCACGGGTGGTTGGCTCTTCCACACAGAGAATTTCTCCCCGCATTTATCTTGCGGTGGGCATCTCTGGCCAGCCTCAGCACATGATGGGGGTACGGGGAGCCAGAACGATTATTGCGGTAAACAATGATCCGGAAGCGCCTATTTTTGGAAAGTGTAATTATGGAATCATAGGGGATTTGAATAAGATTCTGCCTGTTCTGACAACGGCACTGGCAAAAATCTAAAGGCAGAAAAATAATAAGAGGTGAAGAATATGGCAAATAGTCAAAGTTTTGATACAGAGTATGATTTGATTGTGGTTGGAAGCGGCGCTTCAGGAAAATCAGCGGCTTTAACAGCGGCCCGGGCAGGTCTAAAGGTAGTGATTCTGGAGAAAATGCCAGAGACAGGAGGCACTTCCGTTTATGCGGAAGGTACGGCTGCATTTGAATCCAGTGAGCAGATAGCGAGAGGGGTTCCCTCTAATCCTAAGTATCATTTTCCTACTAAAAAAGAGGCCTATGAAAAATTTAACTCCTACAGCCATTGCCGTGCAAATTTTGATGTAATCAGGGCATTTGTGGACAACTCAGCAGAAACCATTGATATCCTCAAATCTTTGGGAGTTGTTTACAAAGATGTAAGGATTGCCGCCTATGATGACCCAAATGAATTGTGGTGTTTCCATCTGCCCGAGGGCTTGGGAGCTCAGTGCCAGGAGATTCTTTTGGCTGCTGTGGAAAAAGCAGGAGTGGATATTTTTACTTCTACGCCGGTTAGAGAGCTGATCAAGGAAGATGGTAAGGTAGTGGGTGTTGTGGCAGAGGATACAGACAGTAACGAGATAATGCGGATAGGAGGAAAGGCGGTAATTCTTGCGACAGGAGGCATTGGGAACAGCCCAGCATTGGTTGCCAAGTACACATGGTTTGCCCAGAGCGCCTACAATATGAATACGCTCACTCCTTTACAGAATGTGGGAGAAGGTCTGGAGATGGCCCTTGCAGCAGGAGCTGATCCCACCAATATCGTCAGCGGCGGCCTGGTTGCCGTGGGAGCAAGAAATAAATCTATGGACTCCCATACAGGTGCAGCGGGTTGCCAGCCATGTGTTTGGATAAATAAGACTGGAAAACGGTTTGTAAATGAAGGTGTAGCTGAGAATATCGGAGATATTGGCCCTTATTGGGCAAAGCAGCCCGATGGGATTGTGTATGCACTGCTTGATGAGGCGGATATTCAGCGTCTGATCAGTGAGGGTTCGGAAATTTCCATCGGTGAATTTGTAGTCTATGGCCGTCCGCTGAACCAGCTTCGCGCCGAGTTGGATCAAGATGTGGAAGATGGCGTGGCATGGAAATCGGATACCATTGAAGGACTTGCCAAGCAGATTGGCTTGGACCCGGCTGTGCTGTCTGATACGGTATCTGAGTATAACGCAGCATGTGACGCTGGCGATGACCCTGCATATTTCAAGCAGGCACGTTATTTAAGGCCGCTCAAGCAGGCACCGTTCTATGCTGTCAGCATGGCACCTGGTATGATGAGTTCCACGGGCGGAATCCGGGTTAACGGCAATATGCAGGTGGTTAATAAGGATTACGAGCCAATTCCAGGTCTGTATGCGGCAGGACTGGATGCAAGCGGATTGTATGGAGATTCTTACAATATGGAAGTTCCCGGTGCTGCCAATGGCTTTGCGTACACATCCGGACGTATTGCGGCCCGCCATGTAATAAGCAGTATGAAACATGCCTGACATACAGGTATCTATCCAAAAAGACCATATATTTTTATATAAAGAAAGGAAGGAAATGCATTATGGCAAATGGAACACGCGCAGCATATCCATGTGCTGAACTTATCAGCACCACAGATTCTGTAGGACAGAGACTTAAAGGGAAGAGAGTGCTTATCACAGGTACAACAAAGGGAGTTGGCGTAGTAGCTCAGGAACTGTTTGCCCGTCATGGCGCCTATGTTATCGGGTGTGGCCGTACTCCCGGCGTTGCGGCCGCCAATGCGGCAAGGCTTTCTGAGCAGGGACTGAAAGCGGAAGGTTACGATGTTGACCTGTCCGATCCTGTTGCATCAAAAGAATGGGTAGACCTGGCTGCAGAGCGCATGGGTGGAATTGATGTCCTGATTAATAATGCGTCCAAACCGGAGTTTGCTCCTTTCGGCGATATGACTTTTGAACAGTGGAAAAAATCATTGGAAAATGAGTTGGACCTTGTTTTCACAGTGACCAAGGCAGCATGGCCTCATTTGATCAAAGCAGGAGGCGGAAGCGTTGTGAACGTATCTTCCAATAATGGCATGCTGGGAGTGGGTGGAACTCCCCAGGCAGCCCATGCGGCAGCTAAAGCAGGAGTGATTGGTCTGGCAAAACAGCTTGCGGCAGAAGGCGCTCCTTATGGAATCCGTGTAAACGCACTTTCTCCAGGACTCATTGAAACTCCAGGAGCAGGCGGAGCGCCGGCAGAGATGGTCAACTACATTATTCATGAGATGCAGCTTACGGGACGCCCGCTGACTCCATTGGATATTGCTTACGGATTGCTTTTCCTGGCATCAGATGAAAGCCGTTTTATCACAGCTGTTAACCTGCCGGTTGACGGTGGTACCAGTGGCGCATGCCCAGGCCCAGTGTTCTGATTGGCTTAAAGTGCCATAGACCCGGAAAGGGGCGGTTGCCAATAACCGCCCCTTTTGCTTATGAAGTATCCAGAAAAGAAAGGAGCGGCAAATGCAGGATGCCAGATTTGGAAATTTAATTAATCTATTTATGAATATTGCTGTGGGCATTGCACTTGGAATTACAGGGCAGATCATAAACGGGGCTTTTTCTATTATGGGATTTTTGCAGGGCCTAGTATTAAGTATAGCGATTGGATTTTTTATTGGTACATGGATACCGTTAAATGCCATTAGCAAAAAATGTGCAGGCTTCCTGAAAATAAAAGAAGGAATCGGTGAGTATGTGGTTTCCTGTGTGGTCATGGCAGTAATCATGGTAACTTTGATTTGCCTTGGCTGTACGTTTGTTCAGGCAGGTGCGATGTTTTTGTTTGTGTTTATGAAGTTATTTTTACCTTTTGTTATTGTTTGCATTTTTACCCTTTTGATTGTTACGGTACCGATCGGAATTCTGGTACAAAAAATTATGAAGAAATAAATACCTGTTTGTATCCGATAAAGTGGGGCATGCAATACTGTGAACCCCACGCAGAATGGAGGAAATTATGGCAGAAGAAAAATTTGACTGTATTATTGTAGGCGGAGGTCTTGCCGGACTTACAGCAGCATATATCCTGGCGAGAGAGGGACAGGAAGTGCTGTTAATCGAGAGAGGAAATTACAGCGGCTCAAAAAATATGACAGGCGGACGGCTTTATGGACACAGCCTGGAAAAAGTGATTCCGGGGTTTGCCCGGAGCGCCCCTGTTGAACGCAGGATTGTAAAGGAACGGCTTTCCTGTGAAGAAAATGGTATGTTATCTACAGTGGAATACGACAGCTCAAAGGTTTCCACACCAGAGGGAGAGAGCTATTCTGTCATGCGGGGAAAATTTGATAAATGGCTGGCCGAACAGGCGGAAGAACAGGGTGCAATGCTAGTGTATGGCGTCCGTGTAGATGACGTTATACTAAGGGATGGAAAAGTATGCGGGGTTATAGCAGGTGACGAAGAAATGGAATCCGATCTGGTCATTCTGGCGGATGGGGTAAATTCTCTTCTAAGCCACAAATTGGGCCTTAAACAGCAGACCAGACAAGATCAGGCAGTTGTGGGAGTCAAGGAAGTGATCGGATTAAAGGAAGAGACTATAAATGAACGTTTTCAGGTTGCTTCCGGAGAAGGAGTCGCATGGATGTTCAGTGGCTGCATGGAAGGCTGCGATGGATTTCTGTATACGAATAAAGACAGCGTATCGGTTGGCATAACCATGCAGGTGGAGAATATACATAAAACGTCTTATAGTGTTCCGCAGATGTTGGAAGAGTTTAAGAACCGCCCGGAGATACAGGCGCTGTTGTCAGGAGGGAGTCTTTTGGAATATTCGGCACACCTGATTCCGGAGGGCGGCATGGATATGATTCCTAACTTATATGGCCATGGCGTCCTTGTGGCAGGAGACGCGGCAGCGCTGTGTGCGAATCTCGGCTTTACGCTGAGGGGAATGGATTTGGCAGTGGAATCAGGACGGCTTGCGGCCCAGACGGCCATAGCCGCAAAGGAAAAGGATGATTATTCGGCTGAAGTTCTTTCAGACTATCAGGCGGCATTAGAGAGCAGTTTTGTAATACCCTGTATACAAGGGGCGGAGGCTTGTCGGAGTATAGTAGAATCAGGCGCTTACAAAGAGGAACCGCTGAAAGCTTTTAACGATATCATGGAGAAACAAAATATCCGATAGAAAAGAGGAAAGGAAAGATGGCAAATAAAGTCAATGTTGCGGAAAAACTGGGTGTGAATAAGTATCATACCGATGAACATAACCCTCACATTCAGGTGGACAAAGAGTATTTGGACAGGGATGAGATTGAGCGGGTAGTGCGGGTTTGTCCGGCAGCTTTATATTCGGTTGATGATAACGGAACTCTGTTTTTTGATTATCTGGGCTGTCTGGAATGCGGAACCTGCAAAGTGCTCAGTGAGGGCAAAGTGGTTGAGGACTGGAATTACCCTGTTGGAACAAAAGGGGTTGAATACCGTTTAGGATAATACGAGGAGGTTAGGCATGAATATTTTGGTTTGCGTGAAACAGGTACCGGATACAACAGAAATCAGGATTGATCCGGTGAAAAACACATTGATCCGGGAAGGGGTGCCAAGTATCGTCAACCCATTTGACGGATATGCCTTGGAGGCGGCAGCCCGGATTAAAGATACGAATCCGGACACAAAAATAGTCGTGCTGTCCATGGGGCCGGAACAGGCAAAAGCAGCGCTTAAGGAGTGTATTGGTATTGCGGCAGATAAAGCATATTTGGTTTCCGGACGGGCTTTCGGCGGTTCAGATACCCTGGCTACCAGCTATATTATTTCCCAGGCAATTAAAAAAGTGGAGGAAGAGGAAGGCAAATTTGATGCTATTTTCTGTGGTAAGCAGGCCATTGACGGCGATACCGCTCAGGTAGGACCGGAGATAGCCGAACATTTGGGATATCCCCAAGTTACTTATGGTCTGGAGGCAGAACTGGAAGGAGATATCCTGAAAGTGAAAAAAGAGGTGGAAGACGGGGTGGAAATCATTGCTGTAAAGCTGCCTTGTGTGACAACCTTTACAAAGCCGGCCTGGGAGCCCCGTACCCCTACCATTAAGCGAAAGATGGCAGCGAATCGGGCACAGATACCTGTATTAAATGAAGAGGCATTGGCCGGGATTGATGTAACGATGATTGGATTAAAAGGTTCACCTACCCGTGTAAAGAAAACATTTGTCCCCCAGCGGAAAAAGAGCGGCATAAAGATTATGGAAGAAAGCAATAAGGAATCCGCAAAGAAGCTGTTCAGGCTGCTGAATGGCGCTGGAATTATGTAAGGGAGGGGAGAAAGACATGGAAGCCAAAACAAAGGATCTTTGGGTATTTGTAGAAACAAATGAGGATGGAAGTGCCAAAAATGTAGGGATTGAACTGTTGACTCCCGGCAGGGAAATGGCAGATAAACAAGGCGGAAGCCTGGTTGCGGTAGTAATTGGAAATAATGTGGATGAGGCAGTTCGGGATGCAGGTATTCATGGCGCAGATAAGATAATTGTGGTGGATGGTTCTGAATATGGACATTATACAACAGATGCATATACCATTGCCCTGGTAAGTCTGGTAGAAAAGTACGGCCCTACCAGTATGCTCATTGGTGCAACAAATAATGGAAGGGATTTAGGCCCCAGGGTATCCTGTCGTTTAAAGACAGGATTGACAGCCGACTGTACAGGCCTGGATGTAGATGAAGAAACCGGTAATGTTGCCTGGACTCGTCCTGCTTTCGGCGGCAATCTCATGGCTACGATCCTGTGTCCTAATAATCGCCCGCAGATAGGAACTGTTCGCCCCGGTGTATTTAAGAAGTGTGAGCCGGTGGAGACGAAAGCGGAGATTATCAAAGAAGATATCCACGTTTCCAGGGAACAGATTCGTACTCGGGTATTGGAAATCATTAAGGAGATGGAAAGCGAAAATGTGGATTTGGAAGGGGCAGAAATCATTGTGGCCGGGGGACGTGGCGTAGGCAGTCCGGCAGGATTTGCTCCTTTACGTGAGATGGCGGAAGTTTTAGGAGCTACCGTTGGCGCTTCCCGTGCAGCGGTGGATGCAGGGTGGATTTCCCACAGCCATCAGGTAGGACAGACTGGCAAGACGGTTGGCCCAAAACTGTACATAGCATGTGGCATCTCAGGCGCAATACAGCATACGGCTGGCATGAGCAGTTCGGAATGCATTGTGGCGATTAACAAGGATCCGGATGCACCGATTTTCGATGTGGCAGATTATGGCGTAGTAGGCGATCTGTTTGAAGTGCTGCCTGTGCTGACAGAGGAAATTAAAAAAGCCAGAAGCTGATAAATATGGGATTGTTTATCGAGCCGCTCAAGGGAGCGGCTCAATCTATAAAAGGCTTACAGGGAGAAAATCATGTACAAGATTACAAAGAAAGAAAAACTTGCAGATAACATCTATCTTATGGATATAGAAGCGCCACGTGTAGCAAAAAGATGTGAACCTGGTCAATTTGTCATTGCCAAAACAGGGGAGAGGGGAGAGCGTATTCCGCTGACAATCTGCGACTATGACCGGAAGAAGGGAACCGTGACCATCGTTTTTCAGATTGTCGGGGCATCTACAAAGAAGATGGCTTTGCTGAAAAAGGGAGATTATTTCCAGGATTTTGTTGGACCTTTGGGGAAAATGTCAGTATTTATCCATGAAGATTTAGAGGTTTTAAAAGGTAAGAAGGTGCTATTTGTAGCAGGAGGCGTAGGAGCGGCTCCTGTGTATCCACAGGTTAAATGGTTCAGAAATCATGGAATGGATGCGGATGTAATCGTAGGGGCAAAGACAAGAGATATGCTGATTTTGGAAGAACAGATGCGGGAAGTGGCGGGAAATCTTTATATCACCACGGATGATGGCTCCTATGTGAGAAAAGGACTGGTAACTGATGTGGTGAAAGACTTGGTACAAAATCAAGGAAAGCATTATGATTTATGTGTGGCTATTGGTCCGATGATTATGATGAAATTTGTATGCCTTTTGACAAAAGAACTGGATATCCCTACCATTGTCAGTATGAACCCTATTATGGTGGATGGAACAGGGATGTGCGGTGCCTGCCGGTTGACAGTTGGGAATGAGGTGAAATTTGCATGTGTAGACGGACCGGAGTTTGACGGACATCTGGTAAATTTTGATGAAGCTATGAAGCGTCAGCAGATGTACAGAACTCAAGAAGGTCGGGAATTGCTGAGACTGCAGGAGGGAGATTCTCACCATGGCGGCTGTGGATACCCAGGAGGTGATAAATGATGAATATGTTAAAAAAAGTTCCGGTTCGCGAGCAGGATCCAAAGGTAAGGGCGACAAATTTTGAAGAGGTCTGTTTAGGATACAGTAAAGAGGAGGCTATGGAGGAGGCTTCCAGATGTTTGAATTGCAAAAATGCGAAATGTATGGGAGGCTGTCCTGTCTCTATTGATATTCCGGGTTTTATAAAAGAGGTGGAAGCAGAAAATTTTGAAACAGCAGCCAGAATAATCGCCAGATCCTCTGCTCTTCCGGCTGTGTGTGGGCGTGTATGCCCACAGGAAAGCCAATGTGAGGGACAGTGTGTTAGAGGAATCAAGGGTGAGCCGGTTTCTATCGGAAAGTTGGAACGGTTTGTGGCAGACTGGTCCCGGGAGAATGGAATTGTGCCGGAAGTACCAGAAAACATGAACGGGAAGAAAGTGGCAGTCATTGGTTCTGGACCTTCCGGATTAACTTGTGCAGGCGATCTGGCTAAAATGGGATATGAAGTAACTATTTTTGAGGCCCTTCATGAGCCTGGTGGAGTGCTTCTGTATGGAATTCCGGAGTTTCGTCTTCCGAAAGAAAGTGTAGTAAAACCAGAGATAGAGAATGTAAAAAAACTGGGAGTGAAGATTGAAACCAATGTGATCATCGGAAAGTCAGCGACTATTGATGAACTTTTGGATGAGGAAGGCTTTGATGCAGTATTTATTGGTTCAGGAGCCGGACTGCCGATGTTTATGGGGATTCCTGGAGAGAATGCTAACGGCGTGTTTTCAGCCAATGAGTATTTAACCAGAAGTAATTTAATGAAAGCATTTCGAGATGATTATGATACTCCTATTGTAGTGGGAAAGAAAGTGGCAGTGGTTGGCGGCGGCAATGTAGCGATGGATGCTGCCAGAACAGCCCTGCGCCTTGGGGCAGACGTACATATTGTTTACAGGAGAAGTGAAGCGGAACTTCCGGCAAGAGCGGAGGAAGTACACCATGCAAAGGAAGAGGGAATTATCTTTGATCTGTTGGTTAATCCTACGGAAATTCTTGTAAATAGTGATGGCTGGGTAAAGGGGATGCGCTGCATCCGTATGGAACTGGGAGAACCGGATGCCTCGGGAAGAAGGAGACCGGTGCCTGTTGAGGGCTCGGAGTTTGTTATGGATGTGGATACTGTTATTATGGCGTTGGGAACATCGCCTAACCCATTGATTTCCAGTACTACGAAAGGCCTGGAGGTAAACCGAAGAAAATGTATTGTGGCAGATGAGTTAAACGGAAAAACTAGCAAAAAAGGAGTATATGCTGGCGGCGATGCAGTAACTGGAGCGGCTACAGTGATTCTTGCCATGGAAGCAGGGCGGGCAGGAGCTAGGGGAATACATGAATATTTGACAGAAACAATTAGAGAATAGGATTTTACGCAAGGGGATTAGATATTTTGGTGGGCAGCAATAAGTAATTCCCTTGCTTTGGGGGAAAGTTTGTTAAAGGTAAAGAGTATCATTGCTATTGTACAAGTAATACGATTAGATTCAGGGCGAAATAAAGCAGATGAATGTTGAATTCATAGGTCTTTATATCGTCCTGTTTTATTTATTAAGAATAAAGAGCAAAAGCGGGAGAAGTCTCTATCATAGATATTAATCCTGGAAATGGCCGTAGCGGGGTGTCCGGGATAGCTATGGAACACGCATATGATGAAAATTTGTAAGTGTTATTTGAAATATGAGGTAAATGAATATGAAGAAATGGGTATTGATTGTAGGATATAATTTAGACTGGAAAAAGAATATACGGCAGGAATGTATAAAATATGGTATGGCTATTCATATGCTATCCGATATGATAGAGGCTATCAAGGAACTGGTGGAGGAAAACAGCTATTTATTGATAGTTCTTTGTGTCTCCTGCTCTGTTGATCTTCACCAGCTAAAACTTATCCGTAAGCTGACACAGGCTCCCGTTCTTGTAATGAGTGAAAAATATGATGGAGTGGAGAAAATAGCGGCTATAGAAGCAGGAGCAGACGAGTATATCCAGAGGCCAAAAAATATCAGGGAAAGTCTTGCAAGCTGCTATGCGTTGATAAGGCGTTTTACGGGATGGAACTGTCAGGACACTCATATGGCGGATAGCAGCCTGCAGGGGAATATAATTATCAACGAAAGCTATCATCGAATCTATGTTCATGAACAGGAACTGAGTCTCACACGCCAGGAATTTTCTTTCTTTTGCTTGCTCGCGTCTAATCCAAACCGTGTATTTACCCATGAACAGCTGTTTCAGAAAGTGTGGGGCAGTGAATATGTCCCGACAGAGAATTGTATCCATTCCTGTGTCCGCAGAATCCGAAGAAAACTGGAAGAGATACCAGGATGTACCTGTACGATTGAAAACTTACGTGGAATAGGATATTCTTTTCGCGCAAATACAGAATAGTTCCCAAAACAGCCCTGTCTATTTCGATGGGGCTGTTTTTGTCGAAATTTGCGCTATTTGACGACTTTGTGACAGTCTGAGACCAGATTTCTGACAGTTTTCCCGTTTATACTTGTTTATGTAACATAAATTTTGGGGAAAGCGAAAAAGTGGTGTGAATTTTTCTGTTTCCTTCGCCTGGGAAAGAGAGAAACACCAATTGATATTTGCCAATAAATTAAAGCAAAACAAGGACAAACAGCTAATAAAACACAAAAAAATCTATGCCGCATCTGGTATCTGCCGGATGCGGCTTTTCTTTTGTCGTTTTTTGGAGGAATCTGTCATAGTTCTCCGGTGCCGTTCACCGCCTTCGAAATTCTGAAACTCGTCAACATTTCAGAATTTCGGAGGAAAACGTAATGTCAGAAAAAAATTTCTATTTATACATAGACGGGCTGGCGGTACAGGTCAGCAAGGAGGTTTACAGGGAATACAAACGTGCAGAGGATAAGGAACGCTATTTCATGAAACGCCTAAAAACAGGACGGTTTGTGGTGGATGAAAAGAATCAGACCGTTACCTATGTTCCGGGAAGGGAGACTTCTTACGAACGGCTTTTGGAAGAGGACTGGGCCTTTGCTGCCCATGGAGAGTCGATGGACGATATCATGGTCAAGGCACATCTTATAGAAACCTTG
Source organism: uncultured Hungatella sp. (assembly GCA_910588505.1). Lineage (GTDB taxonomy): Bacteria > Bacillota > Clostridia > Lachnospirales > Lachnospiraceae > UBA3402. The sequence goes on from CAJUPQ010000003.1 coordinate 21,409, forward strand.
GAAATGGCTTTACAAACCCTGACGGATGAAGAACTGGACTTGATTCGGAAGATTTTCTATCTGGAAAAGTCAGAACGGGAGGTAAGCGCTGCCTATCATCTTACACAGACGGCCATCCATAAGAGGAAAAAGAAAATACTGAAGAAATTAAAAAAATTTTTTGAATAATCTGGTTTTCAAATCTGCTTTTCGTTACCGAACCTTATGAGGGGGATTTACACCCGCTTATGAACCTTGAAAAACAACAGGATACATATCTGTTTATAAATCATCAGTATCCAAGTTTCTTCTGCTGTGCGGGGCCGAGGGATCGGCAAGCGGCCCAGGCACGGACGCGATGACTGCCTGCGGGACTGGACAGGAGGTGACGATGACCTCCTGTCAGGAATCCGTCAACAAGATAACATCAAAGGCACGAGTGGGAACCCGAAGGGCCTGTAACCGGCACTGGTAATGCCGGAACCGCCATGAGCCGCCAGCAGATGGAGAACCAGAAAATATTCCCGTACCCCAGGGTAAAAGGGGGATACTATGGGCACGGCGTAGGCAGCTTAGTCAACTGCCGCTACCTGTTGTTGGTATCATGGCGCTTATGAACCGTAGGCGGCTTGGATATTCCCGTGCCGGGGGTGAGCAGTAGGGCAATCCCGTTGCCTGAGAATACGGCACAGAAATGGATGCGGCAGAGACTTCTAGGAGTCTTGTGCTACACAGATGGTTGATATCATAGGACAATCAGATATTTTCATATTTATAGAGAAGAGAGAACCGGGAGGTGCTTAATATAGAGGGATTATCAAAATGGGAGGATTTAAAGAAAATAGATGTTCAATCGATCAATAAAGAAGATTTAACAGATATCCGAAATGTATTGATTGATCCAGGGCTGAGGAAGGAAGAACGGATTATGGATTTTATTATGCAGATAAAAAATCCATATCTGTTTAGATGTGGAAATCTGGTGGTGCAGTCTGTATTTGCAGATACGGATGTGACGCTGACAGACAGATTAAAACAGTACTTTAAAACTGTATGATAGAAAGAAAACATATTAGGAAATATATAGACATAGCCTGTATTTTATGGTAGACTAAGTACAGGGCAGATAGAAATAGTGATAAAGAAAATTAGACCATTCTAATGTGTTTTTCTGACGGATTACACGATTAGGAGGTCTTTTATTTTGCAAAAAAAGAAAGGGATTGCAGGGGAAGAAACAATATACCAAGGGGCTATTTATATTCGGCTGTCAAAGGAAGATGGAGATAAGCAGGAAAGCAACAGTATCACGAACCAAAGGGAATTAATTTATGGGTTTTTGAAAAATAAACCGGATATTCAGGTCTGCAGAGAGCGAGTGGATGATGGGTATAGTGGAATTAATTTTGACAGACCTGGGATTAAACAGCTTTTAGAAGAGGTTAAGGCAGGCGAAATCAACTGTATTATAGTGAAGGATCTGTCCCGTTTTGGCCGTAACTACATTGAGACAGGAAGATATATCCAACAGATATTTCCGTTCCTGGGAGTTCGGTTTATCGCAATTAATGACGGCTATGACAGCGCCCGTCTGGAAAGCAGGGCGGATAATATTATCCTGCCGTTCCGCAACCTGATGAACGATTCCTACTGCAGAGACATTTCTATCAAAGTACGCAGCCAGATTGAAGTGCGGCAAAGAAAGGGGGATTACATCGGGAGCTTTCCTGTGTATGGATATTTCAGGGATAAGGAGCATAAAGGGCGGCTGATCATTGATGAGACAGCCGCAGCAGTGGTGCGGGATATTTTTGCCATGAAGATTGCAGGAAAAAACCACAAAAGGATTGCAGACTATCTGAATGAACGGGGAGTTCCTTCCCCCATGGAATACAAAGCTTTGCTGAATTGGCGTTACAGTACATCCTTTAAGCTTAAGCCCAAAGCAAAATGGTCGGCTATGGCAGTAGAACGGATATTAAAAAATGAGATTTATACCGGAACCATGGTTCAAGGAAAGGAAAAGACTTTAAATTATAAGGTGAAGAAACGGATTAAAGTGGCAAAAGAGGACTGGATACGGGTAGAGGATACCCATGAGCCGGTTATTTCAAAAGAGGATTTTACCCTTGTCCAAAAGCTGCTCCTATGGGATACCAGGACATCCCCGAAAGAGCAGGAAGTGTATCTCTTTGCCGGGCTTTTATACTGTGGGGACTGTAATGAGGCCATGGTACGGAAAAAGCAGCGTACAGGCAAAAAAGAATATACCTATTATATGTGTTCCGGGAATAAAAAGGATAAAACCGTATGCAACAGCCATCGTATCAAAGAGAATGATTTAAAGGAAATAGTCCTTAAAATGCTTCGCATCCATGTTTTTCTTGTGTGTTCTCTGGAAGGCTTGTTAAAAGCAATTAAGGATTTGCCGCTGCAGGAACATGAAGTGAAAAAAAGGCAGGGACAGCTTGAGAGACGGAAAGAAGAACTGTTACGTATCCAGAAACTAAAACTTTCCTTGTACGAAGATTACAAAGAGGGCCTTCTTACGAAAAAAGATTATATGGAGATGAGGGAGGATTATGAAACTGTCTGTCTGGAGATGGAGGAAGCGATCCGCCTGCTGGAAGAGGAAATAGATTCTTTTGTTCAGGGGCAATCTTCCCACAATAACTGGATCGACCATTTCAAAAGAGCAGGAAATGTGACGGAACTAAGCCGGAGCCTTCTTATTTTAACCATTGATAAGATACTTGTGTTTGATAATGGAATAATCCGTATTCATTTCCGGTATCAGAATGAATTTGCGGCGGCAGTGAGAAGCCTGGAAGAGATCGCTGCAGAAGCTTCCAATAAAAGCGGGATGTCTGAGAGGGAACATAAGGCACTCCAATCGTTTCTAGCAGCAGCAAGGGAGGCGTGATAAGATGGCAAGGAAAAGCAGAAAGGGAGCCATACCGGAGCTGGCAGTACGGTCAGAGAAAAAGATTTCTTATAACACGGCAATCTATGCCCGTCTTTCCATAGAGGACAACGGGATTACAGGGGATTCTCTGGAAAACCAGATTTTTATTGTGCGGCAATACATAGAAAAAAGCCAGGAACTGAATCTGATCGGTATATGGGTGGATAATGGACAGACGGGAACCGATTTTGAGCGTCCCGGTTTTCAAGCATTGATGGATCAGGTACGGAAAGGGGCAGTTAATTGTATCGTTGTGAAAGACTTGTCCCGGTTTGGAAGAAATTATCTGGAGACAGGCAATTATCTGGAAAAGATTTTCCCGTATTTGGGCGTCAGGTTCATATCGGTAAATGACAGGTTTGATACCCTGCATGAAGGGAAGGCGGATGGGCTGCTGGTGCCTCTTAAGGCTATCCTTCATGACAATTATGCGAAGGACATTTCGAAAAAGATATGCACTTCTTTGGAGGTAAAGAAGAAAAGCGGAAAGTTTATGGGGAAGATTCCTCCTTATGGTTATGTGCGTGATCCCCAGGACAGATATCGGCTGTTGGTACATACGGAGAGGGCCGAAGTGGTGCGCCAGGTTTTCCGGTGGAAGCTGGAAGGGATGGGGGTTGTGGCCATTGCCCGGAAGTTAAATGACAAAAAGATCCCCACACAGCTTCAGATCCGTTTTCAGGAGGGGCATAGCGATGGAAAGCCGGATTCCTTATGGCGGGGTTCGTCTGTGACAGAGATGTTAAAAAATCCCTGTTATCTTGGCTGTATGGTGGAACGGAAAAGCAGTAAGGCTTTATATCAGGCACAACAAACAGTTTCTATCCCGAAAGAACAGTGGAAACTGATTCCTGATACTCATGAAGCGATCATTGAAGAGGATATCTTTTATGAAATCCAGGAATTGATGGAAAGGGGAAAGGAGAGGCGTAGTCAGCAGATAGAAAGCAACCAGTATAAGAGACGGACAGAAAACATACTGGCTGGACGGGTAAGGTGCGGAATATGCGGAAGCGGCGTACACCGTGACAGTGGCTATTTTAATAAAGACGGAACCTTGAATCATTATTCGTTTTATTGTACCAGAAAGTATATGAAGGAGAATGGCTGTGCCTCAAAGGCTGTAGATGAGAAAGAACTGTTGGATGCCGTGTTTTGGGCGTGCAAAAAACAGCTGGAGGTATTGGCCGATATGGCAGAAATGTTGGATGGGATAAAAAAAGGGGTAAAATCTGACTCATTTCTGCATGAATGGGGAGCAAAGCTGCAGGATTTGGAAAAAGAACAGAGAAACCTGCGTAAAAGGAGAACAGAACTTTATGAGGATTATAAAGCAGGCCTCTTGTCAGAACAGGAGTATCTGTTTGCCAGGAATCAATATATTTGCGATTGCGAGAAGGCAGAGGGCAAGGCAGAAGAAATAAAAAGGCAGATGGATGAAACAGAAAATGTTCTGGAAGCGGACAGGGGGTGGATGGGGGATTTATTGAAGTTCAAGGATTCTGATCATTTGACTGTAGCCATGTGTGAAGCGATGATTAAACAAATTATTCTACATGAGGACAGGATACAGGTGTTGTTTACTTTTATGGACGAGTATGAGAAAACAGCAAAAGTTCTGGAATGGTGTGGGAGCAGGAGCCAGAGAATAACGGTTCAAGGGTCATCCGGATTCTTATGCCAGAAGGAAATGATACGGACGGAGGTAGAGGATGGCAGAGAAAATAGCGGCTTTGTATCTGCGGCTTTCGGATGAGGACAGGGACGGGAATCTGGATGAAAGCAACAGCATATCTGCACAGAGAGAACTGCTGAAATCTTATGTGGAGGGACAGAAAGAACTGGCGGAATACAGACTGATGGAGTTTTGTGACGATGGATACAGCGGAACTAATTTTGAACGTCCTCAGATACAGAACCTTTTGGCGCTGGTGAAGCAAAGAGCCATATCCTGTATTCTTGTGAAGGATCTTTCCAGGTTTGGAAGAAATTATATCGAAGTGGGTAATTATCTGGAACAGGTATTTCCATTTCTTGGCATTCGATTTATAGCGGTAAATGACGGGTATGACAGTAATATATGCGGTACAGACAGTGAATTTATGGATACGGCATTTAAAAATCTGGCATATGACCTGTATAGTAAAGATTTGTCGGAGAAGATCATCAGCGTGCGCCGGATAAAGGCCGGGCAGGGGCAATTTGTCACGGCCTTTGCCCCGTATGGATATCAGAAAACAAAAGAAAAGAAACTGGCAGTTGACAGTGAAACAGGGCCCATAGTCAGAAGGATTTTTGAAATGGCGGCAGAGGGCATTCCGAAAACCCATATTGCCCGAAGGTTGAATCAGGAAGGGGTTCCTAATCCGGTTACTTTGAGAAAAGAGAGAGGGGAGCGTTTTTACAGAAAGCAGGTGGGGGAAAAGAGCGTTTGGAGCTGTTCTACCATATCCCATATATTAAAGGATCAAAGGTATGTAGGGGATGCGGTATATGGGAAGGTAAAGCCGGCTTCTGTTGGGAGCAGAAAAGATGTGGCGGTTCCGAGGGATGAGTGGATTGTTGTTCCAGATAGCCATGAGCCATTGGTGTCCAGAGAGATGTTTGAGAAAGTAAATGGGATGGTGAAGAGATATTCTGGATATACAAAGAAGGAAACCTCTGAATTATCTGTTTTTGAGGGAAAAATATATTGTGGAAGCTGTAATCATAGGATTACCAGAAATCATGGCAGATACCGGTGTTCAATGTCCAGGGTGACAGGAGAGTATGGCTGCTATGACAAATCCATTAGGGAGAAAGATATAGAAGAAGTGGTTTTTCATATGCTTCAGAGGCTGGGGGAGATGTATGGAGAAGGGAGGGATAAGGGGGAAACAGATAAGGAGGAACAGGAGGGAAGGGAGAGAATCCGGCAGGCAAAACAGGAATTGAGTCAGTGCGAGACGGAGATCATGCGGATCAGGGGGAGAAAGCATGGGAAGTATCAGGAATATAAAAATGGGGGGATTAGCAGAGAACAGTTTATTGAGGCGAAAAAAGAGTTGGATGGGAAAGAGGAACGGCTGGCTGCCGAGAGGGAGAAAATAGAGAGGGAATTGTGTGAGGGGAAGAGGAAGGAGGAAAGGAGCAGAGCCGGGGACAGGGTGATACAAAGGTTTTTACCATTTGAGAGCCTTACAAGGGAGATGGTGGAGACGTTTGTCCATAAGGTGGTAATCTTGAGGGATGGGAGTGTGCGGATTGAGTGGAATTTTGAGGATTTTTGTCGATTAAGCGAGATTTAGGAGAAATTTTTTATCCCTAACTTGACAGGAGAGTATGTGAGCAGGATTGAGAAGAAGGCGGTGGAGAAGTTAAGGGTGGGGATGGGGTGTTTGGGGTAGGCATAAATATTAGAATTTGGATAAAGTCAGGATCATCAGTGGATTGATGGCGGCTTTATCCTTATTTTATGTGTTGCTTTATGTGTTTGGTCTACATAAAGATATGTCAGGAGATCGCCATGATCTTTGGAAGCCAACAGCCAGGGATCCAACCAAAATGACATATGGAGGCAGGACAGAGGATGTTGCAGGAACATGGGCGGTATGTTATACTGGATGGAGAAATACAGAGAAGAGGTACATAACGTGATATCGTATATCAGAGGACCATTGGTGGAGATCGATGAGGATATGATTGTGGTGGAGGCAGGCAGCGTGGGATATAATATCCGAGTTCCTCTGTCTTTGCTGGAACGTCTTCCGAGAATTGGGGAGGAGGTTCGGATCTATACATATCTCCAGATTCGTGAAGATGCTATGAGTCTATTCGGATTTTTGAGCAGACAGGATCTGAAGATGTTTAAGCAGCTTCTGGGGGTGAGCGGCATCGGTCCCAAGGGGGCTTTGGGCATCCTGTCAGCTATGAGTCCGGAGGATCTGAGGCTGGCTGTTATTTCCGGGGATACAAAGGCAATTGCCAGAGCTCCGGGGATTGGCGCAAAGACGGCCCAGAGGGTTATATTGGATCTAAAAGACAGGATCTCCATGGAGGAGTTGATGCCAGAACCTTTATCAGGAAGAGTGGGCGGGGACGTCAGAGGCAAGTCGAGCTTTGGAAGCGCCGGAAAGGAAGCAGTGGACGCGTTGGTGGCTTTGGGGTACACCGCTATGGAGGCGACCAGGGCGGTGCGTCAGGTGGAGATCACCGACGGCATGAGCGGAGATCAGGTGCTGAAGGCTTCTTTGAGGCATCTGGCAGTTTAGACTCTATTATTAGAAAAAAGAAAGAATCCGGGGGATTCCGGATGTCAGGCAGGAGAATATGGAGCGCAGAATCATTAATACCGATTTGACAGAAGAAGACAGCAAGGTGGAGTCCTATCTTCGCCCGCAGGCACTAAAGGACTATATTGGCCAGGAGAAGCTTAAGTCTACTTTAAAGATTTATATTGACGCGGCAAAGTCCAGGGGGGATAGTCTGGACCATGTATTATTTTACGGACCGCCTGGTCTTGGAAAGACCACATTGTCCGGGATCATCGCTCATGAGATGGGGGTGAACATGAAAGTTACTTCCGGGCCTGCCATTGAAAAGCCGGGGGAGATGGCGGCGATCCTTAACAACCTTCAGGAGGGGGATGTTCTGTTTGTAGATGAGATCCACAGACTGAACCGGCAGGTGGAGGAAGTGCTTTATCCGGCTATGGAGGATTTTGCCATTGATATCATGCTGGGGAAAGATTCCTCTGCCAGATCCATCCGTCTGGAGCTTCCAAGGTTTACTTTGGTGGGGGCCACAACCCGGGCGGGGCTTTTGACGGCCCCTTTAAGGGACAGGTTCGGGGTGATAGCTAAGATGGAGTTCTACACCACGCAGGAGCTGACTACCATTATCCTTCGGTCCGCCAGGGTTTTGGACGTGGAGATCGAGGAGGAAGGGGCTTTAGAGCTTGCAAGGCGGTCTCGGGGTACGCCGAGACTTGCCAACCGGCTGTTAAAGCGGGTCAGAGATTTTGCCCAGGTGAAATATGACGGAGTGATTACCAAAGAGGTGGCGGACTTTGCTCTGGATATCCTGGATGTGGACCGCCTGGGGCTGGACAACAGTGACAGGGCCATCCTTTTGACCATTATCCAGAAGTTTTCCGGCGGGCCGGTGGGGTTGGATACGCTGGCAGCGGCTCTGGGCGAGGACGCGGGAACTCTGGAGGATGTTTATGAGCCGTATCTTTTGATGAACGGCCTGATTAACCGAACATCCCGGGGGCGGGTGGCTACGGAGCATGCTTATCACCATCTGGGGCTGGCCTGATGGAGGACAAGGAGTATATTGGGATGAAAAATAACGGCGGCAGATTCATGGATACGAAGAATTATGCGGAAGTTTTGATCGATGGAAAGATCTATACCCTGGGCGGCACGGAGGATGAACATTATCTCCAGAGAGTAGCCAGCTACATTAACGAAAAGACGGCTCAGCTAAAGCGGCAGGAGGGCTTCACCAGACAGAGTGAGGAGTATCAGGCGGTGATGATCTCCCTGAATATTGCCGATGATTATTTTAAGGCTATTGACCGGGCGGCGGTCAGCGAGCGGCAGCGGGATGATATGGAGCGGGAGAGTTACGGGCTGAAGCATGAGCTGGTGACGACCCAGATGCGGTTGGAGGACGCGGTCAGAAATTTGGACGAGAAGAAGGCGGAGCTGGACAGGGTGAAGAGGGAGCTTGAGAAAGTCCATGAGGAGAACCTAAGGCTTAAGGCGGTTCAGGCTGCTATGACCACGGGAAGAGACGGAGGTTTGAGATGAGACAGGGACAGGTGGAAGTTCTGGCTCCCGCAGGATCCTTTGAGAGCATGAAGGCAGCTATAGGGGCCGGGGCAGACGGAGTATATATCGGAGGAAGCCGGTTTGGAGCCAGAGCTTACGCGGACAATCTTGATCAGGAGAGGATGCTGGAGGCCATTGACTATGCCCATATCCGTGGAGTGTCTCTTTATATGACAGTGAATACACTGATGAAGGAGAAGGAGATTGAGGAACTGCCCAGGTTTTTGAGGCCGTATTACGAGCAGGGGCTGGATGGTGTCATTGTTCAGGATCTGGGGGCAGTCAGAGTGATAAAAAGGTGTTTTAGGGAGCTTCCTGTCCACGCCAGCACCCAGATGACGATTACCGGGGCTTATGGGGCCAGAATCCTGGCAGATCTGGGGATAAAGCGGGTGGTGCTGGCCAGGGAGTTGTCCCTGGATGAGATCAGACGGATTCATGAGGAGGTACCAATTGAGATAGAATGTTTTGTACATGGGGCACTGTGCTATTGCTATTCGGGCCAGTGCCTTTTGAGCAGTTTTATCGGCGGAAGGAGTGGAAATCGGGGGCGGTGTGCCCAGCCATGCAGACTTCCCTATGTGGTGAAAGGGAAGGAGCACAGAAGCGGCAATGGCCCAAAGGACAATTACCTTCTGAGTATGAAAGACCTTTGCGCTTTGGACCTGATTCCGGATCTGATTGAGGCGGGAGTTAATTCTCTGAAAATAGAAGGACGCATGAAAAGTCCAAGATATACAGCCGGAGTGGTTCGGGTTTACCGAAAGTATGTGGACCAGTACCTTGAAAAAGGGCGGGAGGGATACCATGTGGCCCAGTCGGACAGGCAGGAGCTTTTAGAACTATTTAACAGAGGCGGATTTACAGACGGATATTACAGACAGCATAATGGACCTCAGATGATCGCAAGAAAAGAAAAGCCGTCCTTTCGGCCGGCAGATCAGAAGCTGTTTGATGAGTTGGACAGGCTTTACGTGGAAAAAGAGAAAAAGGAACTGGTAAAGGGCGTACTGACTGTGAAGGAAGGCCAGGAGATCAGCCTTGATCTGGAATTAAAACCGGGTCAGGCGGATGGGAAGGAACCGGCCAGGGTATCGGTGCGGGGAGCCAGAGCTGAGTCGGCCCGGAATCAGCCGGTTTCCATAGCTCAATTGGAAAAACAGATAAAGAAGACCGGGGATATGCCTTTTATCTGGGAGAAGCTGGATATTCGCCTTGAGGGGCAGGCGTTTGTGCCGGTGCAGGTTTTAAACGAGCTGCGCAGGCGAGGGTTGGAACAGTTAAGGCAGTGTGTGGTAGACAGGTATAAAAGGACCTGTCCTCTGCCAGAGGACAGCGGGAGAGAAGCAGGAGGCAGAGAACGGCAAAGAGGGGAAAGGCATGGAATACCAGGGCTTTCTGTGCTGTTGTCATCAGAGGAAGGCCTTTCGCAGATCTTAAGCATCCCTCAGGTTTTTAGGGTGTATGTGGAGGCAGATGGCCTGGAGCCGGGCAGATGGAGGTCATGGGTCAAAAGATGTCATGACTGCGGTAAAAGCTGTGTCCTTGCCATGCCGATTATTTTTAGAAAGCAGGCGGAACATTTTTTTGAAGATAAGCTGTCTTTTTTGCTGGAGGCAGGATTTGACGGAATTTTGGTCCGTAGCCTGGAAGAAATCGGATATTTGCGGCAAAGGGGAGTAAAACTTCCTGTTTATGGGGATCATAATCTATATTCCTTTAATTCCGAGACCATGGATATGCTTTTAGAGTTGGGATGTCAGGAGACTACCTTCCCATTGGAGCTTAACAGCAGGGAGATGGGACAACTCTTTGGGGAGAGCAGGGAGATGATCGGGTACGGATTTCTTCCGGCCATGGTGTCTGCTCAGTGTGTGCGAAAAACCGTGTCAGGGTGTAGCAGAAAGCCTGGCAGGCTGATCATGCAAGACCGAATGGGGAAGGAACTTCCCGTGGAAAACCATTGCGCCTATTGTTATAATATTATCTATAATCCGCTGCCATTGTCCCTGGCGGATCAGATGGACAGGATCCGTGAGTTGGCCCCAAAGGCCATTCGGCTTCAGTTTACAGGAGAATCTCCGGAGGAGATCCGGCAGATCGTGGCAATGTGGGCAAAAGCTGTGGACGAGAGCCAAAGCACGGGAGAACGTGTTGTGGCGGCAGGCAGTTTTACAAGAGGACACTTCCGGCGAGGCGTGGAGTAGGCAGGTGATGATTTGGAAGGACTGATCGTTGGCGCGTCAAACTATGTGACTATTTTAATGGCGGCTATGTACACATACTGGAATTTTCGCTGCTTTGGGGTGGATGAGGAGAGACGGGATAGGTATCTGAAAAGACAGAACCGGATGATGTTTCTGATCCATTTTCTTTCGTTTTCCGTGATGTTTTTGAAAACCGGGGATGAGAGGCTGTTTCCGTTCTATGGGGCCCAGGCGGCGTTTTTGTGGTGTTTTCTGGCACTTTACGGCAAATGCTACCGCAGCCGGTGTAAACTGCTGGCCAACAATATGTGCTTTCTTTTGAGCGTGGGATTTATCATTCTCACCAGGCTTTCCTTTGACAAGGCGATAAGGCAGTTCGGCATCACGGTGTGTTCGGCAGTCGCTGCATGGCTGATCCCGTTTGTGATACGCCGGATGTGGCAGCTTAGCCGGATGGCGTGGGTCTACGCCGCTGTGGGGCTGGGGCTTTTGGCGGCGGTGTATGTGGCCGGGGATGCCAGCTATGGGGCCCAGCTGTCTTTAAAGCTGGGGGAGGTGGCGGTACAGCCTTCGGAGTTTGTGAAGATAACCTTTGTGTTTTTCGTGTCGGCTATGTTTTACAAGTCTACAGACAGAAGGCAGATCATAGTCACAAGCGCGGTGGCGGCTCTCCATGTGGTGGTGCTGGTGCTGTCTAAGGATCTGGGCAGCGGGCTTATATTTTTTGTCACCTATGTGTTTATGGTGTTTGTGGCCACGTCGGACTGGATCTACCTGGTTCTGGGGTTTGCGGGGGGATGCGGGGCTTCTGTGGCGGCGTGGAAACTGTTTGCCCATGTGCAGGCCCGGGTCATAGCCTGGAGGGATCCCTGGGCGGATATCGACAACCGGGGGTATCAGATCACCCAGTCCCTTTTTGCCATCGGCACAGGGAGCTGGTTCGGACTGGGTCTTTACCAGGGCATGCCCGGAAAGATCCCGGTTGTGGAGAAGGATTTTGTCCTGGCGGCTGTTTCAGAGGAAATGGGCGCCCTGTTTGCCATGTGCGTGCTCTTTATCTGCCTGGGCTGTTTTATCCAGTTTATGATGGTGGCCTGTGAGATGGAGGCCATGTTTTATAAGCTGGTGGCTCTGGGACTGGGGGTGGAGTACATTGTCCAGGTTTTTCTGACAGCAGGAGGCGTGACCAAATTTATTCCGTCTACAGGGGTGACTCTGCCTTTGATCAGCTACGGAGGCAGCTCTGTTCTGTGTACGTTTATCCTGTTTTCCGTTGTTCAGGGACTGTACATGCTAAAGCGGGAGGAAGAAGAGGACTATGAGGCCGGATATTAAGAGGGAGAAAAGGAGAAAGCGGGAAAAGACTCCCAAGCAGAAGGCGGACAGGAGCATACTGGGGCTGGTGTACCTGATCGTGGCGCTTTTCTTGGGCCTTATGGGGTATGTGGGGTATTTTCTGGCGGTTTCCAGGGAGGATGTGATCAATAATTCCTATAATGCCAGGCTGGACAATTTTTCGAAAACCGTTGAGAGAGGGAAGATCTTAAGCAGCGACGGCACAGTCCTGGCGGTGACGGAGGAGGCGGAGGACGGAAGCGAAGTCCGCCGCTATCCTTTTGGCCCGCTGTTTTCCCATGTGGTGGGATATTCGGCCAGAGGGAAGACCGGACTTGAGGCTTTGGGGAATTTTTATCTGCTTACCTCCCACACCAATCCCGTCAGTCAGATAGGGGAGGCCCTGACCGGGCGGAAGAATCCGGGAGATCAGGTGGTGACCACGCTGGATGTCAGGCTGCAGCAGGCGGCAAGCGACGCTCTGGGGGACAAAAAGGGAGCGGTGGTGGCGATGGAGCCGGCTTCGGGGCGGGTTCTTGCCATGGTGTCGAAACCGGATTTTGATCCTAATGGGATTGCGGATATATGGGATTCGATCGTGTCGGAGGAAGGGCAGGCCCGGCTGGTGAACCGGGCGACTCAGGGACTTTATCCGCCGGGCTCTACCTTTAAGATCATCACGCTGTTGGAGTATTTGAGGGAACACCCTGAAGATTATGACCAGTACCAATTTGACTGTCAGGGGAAGATCACCTATGGGGATTACACCCTGCGGTGCTATCACGGGACGGTCCATGGAAGCCAGACTCTTAAGGAGGCTTTTGGCAACTCCTGCAACGGGGCATTTGCCAGTCTGGGCCTGGAGCTTGATAAGAAGGGAATGGCGGATACTGCGGGGCAGTTGTTGTTCAACGGGGAGCAGCCTCTTTCTCTGGCCTACTCTAAGAGCCGGTTTTCCATGGGGGAGGACGCGCCTGACTGGGAGGTTTTGCAGACCGCTATCGGTCAGGGGCTGACTCAGATGACGCCTATGCACTGTCTTATGGTGACGGCGGCCATTGCCAATGGAGGGACTCTTATGAATCCGTATTTTATAGAGCGGGTGGAGAATGCTTTTGGGGAGCCGGTGAAGAGTTTTGAGCCGACGGTTTACGGGAGTCTGATGGACGGGGAAGAGGCCCGGATCTTAAGGGACATGATGGCCTGGGTTGTGACCGACGGAACCGGGTCCGCGTTGAGGACAGAGGCTTACACCGCGGCCGGGAAGACCGGGTCCGCTGAGTTTGAGACCGGGAAGGAGACTCACGCCTGGTTTACGGGCTTTGCCCCGGTGGAAAACCCAAGGATCGCGGTGACTGTGGTGGTGGAGGAGGGCGGTTCCGGAGGGCAGACGGCAGCTCCTGTGGCCAGACAGCTGTTTGATCTCTATCTGGGGCAGGCAGACGGCGAGTAACAGTTCAGACAGGTCTGCGCGTTTACCGCGCTGACCGTGCGAAAGCGTAATGGCAGCAGGCATCCGGCCCATCGCCAAAGGCAATTCTAATTGGCCGGATGCGTAACAGTTCAAGGGTTATCTGAACTGTTACGACGGCGACGGAAGTTGAAAACCCCCCATCCGATTCTCCGTTGACAAATCGCGGGATCTGTGCCATATTGGACTGGCAGCATATTGATCTTCAAACATGCTCTAACACAGGAAAGAGAGGCGTCCATTTTGAAATACTTAAAACAATTCGGTATCATTCTCCTCATAGCCTTTGCGGGGGAGGTCCTTCACGCCCTGCTGCCTCTGCCGATCCCGGCGGGCATCTACGGTATCATTCTTCTGTTTTTATGTCTGTGTACAAAGCTTCTTCCCGTATCGGCCATAAAGGAGACCAGTGTATTTTTGATCGAGATTATGCCCATCATGTTTATCCCGGCGGCGGTGGGGCTGATGGATTCCTGGGAAGTGGTCAGAAGGGCCCTAATCCCCTATGTGGTAATCACAGTGGTTACCACCTTTATCGTCATGGCGGTGGCCGGAAGGGTGGTTCAGAGGATCACAAAGTTACGGGAGAGAAAGGAGGGGCCGGGAGCGTGAACGGATTTTTTGAGACATCTGCGTTTTTCGGAGTGTTTATAAGCCTGCTGTTCTATGGCATCGGCATGACTGTGAAAAAGAAGCTGAAACTGGCTGTGTTTAATCCTCTGCTGATCGCCATTGTTCTAACCATTCTGTTTCTGGCGGTGACGGGCATCGACTACAGCGTGTATGAGAAAGGGGCAAAGCACATTTCTTTTCTGCTGACCCCGGCCACCATCTGTCTCGCGGTTCCGCTGTATGAACAGCTGCGGCTGCTAAAGGAAAATCTCATGGCAGTGGTCATGGGGATCCTGTCGGGAGTGGCGGCCAGTCTGGTGAGCATCTTTTTGCTGGCGTTAATGTTTCGGCTGGATCACGGGTCCTATGTGACCCTTTTGCCCAAGTCTATCACTACGGCCATCGGTATCGGGGTATCGGAAGAGCTGGGCGGGTATGTGCCGGTGACCGTGGCATCCATCATTGTAACAGGGGTCACAGGCAATATGTTCGCGGAGGGAGTGTGCCGGATCTTCAAGATCCATGATCCGGTGGCAAAGGGGATTGCCATCGGAACCTCCTCCCATGCGATAGGGACGGCGAAGGCCATGGAGATGGGAGCTGTGGAGGGAGCTATGAGCAGCCTGTCCATCGTAGTGTCCGGGATCCTGACCGTGATCGGAGCCAATGTGTTTGCCGGATTTTTGTGATCTTTGTCTTGGGGTGTTGGTTATCTGAGCGGTAAAAAAAGGCCAGGGAAATCCCCGGCCTCTTTTTACGCATGAGCCGCGCAGTGAAGAGAGGTATTTTCCTGCCCACTCCACTCAGAAAAGCGGTGTTAATCCTCGATGGTCAGAACCCTGAAGCCGATATCAGACCAGTTATTTCCTATTAGATAGGAGGTGTACCGGTTGCCGGCGGCAATGTCTGTCTGGAAGGAGACCAGAGGCTCATTGTTAAAGCTTGTGTTGGTCACCGCGCCGATGACGATCATGGGCAGTTCGCGGATTACGGAGAACGAGTTGGAGTTGGTCACATAGAACTGATACGTTCCGGCCATGGCCTGCTTGTAGGAGGTCACTTCCCGGAATCCCACGTTGCGGAACACGGCGTCGTGGCTGTAGAGCACGACGTCATAGCTTGATCCGCTGTAGGAGAAGTTGGCCACCCGATAACAGCCAGTGTTAAAATTCATGTTGGCGCAGCCGTCATTGGATACCTGGGTCATGGTGAGCCCGCCTGTGGGCGCGTCCGCCAGGACCATGGTGTACCTCTGGCCGCCGGTAAAGGGGAAGGTCTGCTGCAGAAGGACGCTGCGCAGGCCGGAAGCTCTCCGCACGGTGACGGTGTGGAAGCCGTCAGAGATCCGGTCGTAGTTTGACACCGTACCAAAGCGGGAGTTATTTACATAGGTAGTATTGTCAATGGAAATACTTACGGGGAAGGCGTTGGTGGAAGCGTTTAAAAATCTCACCTGGGCATTGCTCTGGGACACATTGCACCCGGGGCAGGACGGGAAGATGGGCAGCGTGGTGATAGGCGGCCAGATGGTGCAGTTGTTACAATTATTGTTATTGTTCATATTGCCGGGATAGGCCGGTATGCCTCCTTCGGGAGCGATGGGGAGGGAGATGCCGTAGTCGTTATTGTTTCCGCCGCCGTTTCCCATGTTGCCGGGATAAGCCGGTATGCCTCCCTCGGGAGCGATGGGAAGGGAGATGCCATAGTCATTGTTGGAATTCGTGTTGCCCGAGAAGGCGGGAGTGGCGTTGTCAGTGGCAGCGGGAGTAGTGATACCATAGTCTTCCGGGGTCAGGTGAGCGCCGGAAGTGTTCTGATTGTTTTCAGCCATAGAAGAAAGCCTCATTACGTTTTTACTTTACATTATGTGGGAGAATGGTTTTGGTTCCACAAAATTAAAGAACAAAATCCGCAGGATACTTGACCGTGAAGGCCCGGAGGATTATAATAAATCACAGAGGCATTATAGTAGGGGGAAATGATGAATAATCTGCTGGAGATCGGGATCTTTATCCTTATTGAGATCATCTTAAACCGGATCGTCAATCTGGCCTTTCGGATCATGTCCAAAAAGCATAACACGGTCCATCTGCGCTTTTTGAAAAGCGCCGCTAATTTTCTGGTGGCCCTGGTGGTCACCTACTGCCTTGCCCAGCAGTTTGAGGTGACTAAGGACATCAGCCGGGTGCTCTTGCAGAGCAGTTCCCTGATCGTAGCCATCGCCACCTTTGCGGCCCAGCAGGCTCTGGCCAATGTCATAAGCGGGTTTTCCCTGTCCGTGTCCAAGCCCTACAATGTGGATGATAAGATCAAGGTAGTTCAGGGCAGCAGTATTGTGGCGGAGGGGCTTGTAAAGGATATCACCATACGCCACACAGTCATACGTCAGTTTAACGGGGAGTGCTGTATTGTCCCAAACTCGGTCATGGACATGGCCATAATCACAAACACGAATTTTAACGGGGATATCGGCAACTTTTTTGAGGTGGAGGTTTCTTTTGATTCCAATGTTGAGGAGGCCATGGCAGTGCTGCAGAACATCTGCATTGACCATCCCCTGACTCTCAATACCAGGGACAACGGCGTATTTGTCAGGGGCTACACCCAGAACGGGGCGGTATTGAAGACAACAGTGTGGACGAAAAACCTTGACCACAGCTTTCAGGCATGCAGCGATATCCGGGTGAATGTCCTGAAAGAGTTCAAAAAACGGAATATCAGGATCCCGTATCAGATCGTAACAGTCAGCGGCCCGGGAGACGCAGGCCCCGTTTCAGCTGGCCAGACCCCATGAAAACGGGTAATGTTATTGACTATACGGTATAAAATAAGTATAATATACCTTGGGTTTGTATGACCGGATGATGTGTGCAGGGGATCAGGGCATCAGAGGATCGGAGCGTTCATTTACATAAAGGTGTTAGAAAACGAATCGGGAGGAAATCATGAGCGAGGCATATGGCAAAAAAGAAGAAGAGCTGCATCAGCTTCTGACCATTTACAAGGAAAGCTGGAGGGATGATCACAAGTTTTTTTCCACCAAGGATCTGGAGCTGGCTGTAGATGGTCTGTGCGGCGGGAAGTATGAGATGGTGGAACTGGAGATGGGTAAGGACGCCCTTTTAGCGGTTCTCCAGGAGGAGAAGGCGCCGGATATCACCATGCAGCTGTATATTTGGCAGGAGAACGGTCCTCGCGTTATGGAAAAGACGGATATCCCGTCCCAGGTGAAGGTCTGCCTGACACGGATGTGGGAGGGCGGCGCGCCGAAAGAACTTAACGGGTGGAATGATATTACAAGTACCATAGAAGCATAGGGAGAGGAAAAAGGGATGGGACGTTATTTCAGCGATGTGGTGGAGAAGGCCATAGAGGATTTATATTACTGTTATGACAATGACAGGGCGAAACAGGCGGCGGACCGTCTGGCAGTGGCGGTGGAAGAGCATGAGGACAAAGACGCCTGCTATTTTCTGGCCTGCTGCTATTTGGGGACGCACTACAATTGGACTTATCATCCCTTTGAGGAGGATGAGGAGGCGGCCTACAGGCTTCTGGGCAAAGGAATCTCCCTGGGCAGCGCAGCGGCGGTGTTAGGGGCCCTGCGGATGAACATGCTGACGCCGGAATACCAGGAGCTTATGACGTTTTCCAGCGTTAAGGAGGCCTGGGAGGTGATCTATGAGAAGGCCCAGGACGGCTGCCAGGTCTGCCAGTATATGATTGGCAATACCTACTATTATCTGGATGTGATCGAGATCCAGGACAAAAGGGAAAGCCAGTTTGACAGCGAGGAGGCCTGGGATCGCTGGCGTCAGGAACAGATGGAGAAGAGCGTGCCCTGGTTTGAGAAGGCGTTTATGGGCGGTATGGGACTGGCGGGCCGCAATCTCTGCGATTATTATAAGAAGGGGAGAGGAGTGCTGATCCCGTCTGACCCGGATAAGGCCATGGAGGTGATCCGCCAGGGAGCGGACCGGGGATATCCGGATTGGATGTACGCGCTGGGGAGCAGGCTGTTTTTTGACCAGGACAGGAAGGACGAGGGGTTTTCCTGGGCGCTTCGGGCGGCGCAGCAGGGATATCTTCTGGCTCTGGATATCGTGGGGGACGGCTACCGCATGGGCGACGTGGCGGAGCGGAATTTTACATATGCCTTAGAGTGTTATGAGAAGAACGTGGCCTACGGAGGCGACGCCTATGCTTATGACCGGGCCGGCGAGATGTATTTTCTGGGCCAGGGGACTCCCCAGGATTACGCCAAGGCGGTGGAGTATATGGAGCAGGCCTACGCCCTGCGGGATGAGGAGAGCGGGGATCTGGATAAGCTGGGGCTGTGCTATCTCATGGGTTATGGCTGCGACCAGAATGTGGAGCGGGGAAAGCAGTTTTTGGAGCAGGGCGAGGACAGCTGGTACAAGAATTACGGCCTGGGGATGATGTACACCCAGGGCATGGGAGTGGCGAAGGATATCGAGAAAGGCATTGGATATCTGAGGGCCGCGGGAGATTTTGAGCCTGCCAAGAAAGAGCTTTCCAGGTATAAGAAGGGCTTTTTTGGCGGATGGAAGCGGATATAGACAGAGCAGGGACGCTGTGAAGGATAAGCCGAAAAGGTGCTGTGGTTTGCCGATGGAAGAGAATACAGACAGGATAGGAGCGCAGTGGGCCTGGGGGTTCACAGCAGGATTTTGAGCCGCGCCGGAGACAGAGATGGATCCGGCGCGGCCTTTTTGTGCATTGTTTTGTAAAAAAAGTAAACATAAACATTAGATTTGTAATATTTTGTAAAATAACGTCAGAAAAAATTCAGTTATTATAAGGGATTGGTAAAGTCTTATGGGATATAATTTGTTAAAATAGTGATAATGGAAGTATGTAGAAACAGTAACTGTAAGTCCGGATGAATTGTACGACTATTGATTAGAAAGGAGCAGCGGGATGAAAAAGTGTTTCAGAGTGTTGAGAAGTTTGTTGTTATTGGTCATGGTAGTCTGTGTCTGCTCCGGTTTAGCCGTAGTGGGCAAGGGCTATGAGGCTTACCAGGAGGCTGTGGACGAGATTAGTCTTGAGGACAAGGTAGCCGCTATCCGGGGGAAGGATTCTTTTACAGAGTATGAGGAGCTTCCCCAGATCTACGTCCAGGCGGTTATGGCTGTGGAAGATAAGCGGTTTTTGCGGCACATGGGGGTTGACCCTATCGCCATCTGCCGCGCAGTGAGGAATGATATCCTGGCAGGGAGCTTTGTGGAAGGCGGAAGCACCATCACCCAGCAGCTGGCTAAGAACCTGTACTTTGGCCAGGACAAGGATCTGACAAGGAAGGTGGCGGAGGTGCTGGTGGCTATGGACCTTGAGCGGAATTATTCTAAGGAGGAGATCTTCGAGCTGTATGTCAACGCCATCTATTTTGGGGACGGGTATTACGACGTAGCTTCGGCCAGCCAGGGGTATTTCGGCAAGGAGCCGGAGGACATGAACGATTATGAGTGTACGCTCCTGGCCGGCATCCCAAACGCTCCGTCTGTCTACGCGCCCACCAGGAACCCGGAGCTGGCGGCCAAAAGGCAGCTTAAAGTGGTGGAGCGCATGGAGGTGTGCGGGTATTTTTCCACCGAGGAGGCCGAGACTGTGGCGGAGACGGTGAGTCTGATGGCCGGGGTGGTGCAGTAGGTTGGACAGCGTTTGCGGGATGGGGAAAACGGTAGGTTGGGCCGAGTCCGTGGGCAGGGAAAACGGAAATGGTTTTCATCCGTTTTTCCCGCTCATGGGGCGAAGGTCAGATGCCTTTTGTGAACAGTAAGAACGCCGCGGGGTGAGCCTGAGGCCGGAAGCGGAGAGGATAGAGAGGAGAAGGAAGGCTTGTATGGAGCGGATTCTGGTCAGCGCCTGCCTGCTGGGACTTAGGTGTAGGTACAGCGGGGAGAGGAAGGCGGACGAGAGGGTGTCAGGGCTTTTAAAGAGGCAGGATGTGGTTCTGATCCCGGTGTGTCCCGAGCAGCTGGGAGGCCTTCCCACACCCAGGGAACCTGCGGAGAGAAGGGACGGCGGCGTGTGGAACCGGGCCGGACAGGAAGTGACGGAGCAGTTTTTCCAGGGAGCGGGGGAGGCCCTTAAGCTGGCAAAGCTGTACGGGTGCAGTCGGGCGATCCTAAAGGAGCGGAGCCCGTCCTGCGGCAGCGGGCAGGTCTACGACGGAAGCTTCCAGGGGAAGCTGACACAGGGAGATGGGGTGACGGCGGAACTTTTAAAGAAAAACGGGATAACAGTGACAGGGGAAAGCGGGGCAGATCGGATCTGACGGCGGCGCCCCTGTGTTTTTGTTTAGCGGCGCGGGGTACCGGTTTTGTGGATAGTATAATTTCGGGGGCCATCCTGCCGATATAGATAGAGAGAATTGGGAAAAAGGGGGGATTTTTTATGTGGGTTGTGTTTGCGTTTGGTTCAGCATTGTTTGCCGGCATTACGGCCATCCTGGCAAAGTGCGGCATCCAAAAGACGGATTCCAATGTGGCGACGGCAATCCGGACAATCGTTGTTTTACTGTTTTCCTGGCTGATGGTGCTGCTGACAGGCTCACAGTCTCAGATCGGACAGATTGGCAGGGGGACATGGCTGTTTCTTATTCTGTCAGGCCTTGCCACAGGGGCGTCCTGGCTCTGCTATTTCAGGGCTTTGCAGCTTGGGGATATTAATAAGGTGGTTCCCATTGATAAGTCCAGCGTGATTCTTACGATTCTCCTTGCCTTTCTCTTTTTGAGAGAGGAGATTAGTCTGGCAAAAGCCTTTGGGGTTGTCCTTATTGGCACGGGCACATTTCTGATGATTGAGAAGAAAAAAACGGACGCCTCAAAGCAGACAAAGGGGAACCTGTGGTTTTTCTATGGGGCCTGCTCCGCTGTCTTTGCAAGCCTGACTTCGATTCTGGGCAAGGTGGGAATCTCAGGGGTAGAATCCAACCTGGGTACGGCAATCCGCACAGCAGTGGTACTTCTTATGGCATGGATGATGGTGTTTGTGACGGGGAAACAGAATACGGTTAAGGAAATCTCCAAAAGGGAATTGGGATTTATCTGCCTTTCCGGCCTTGCCACAGGGGCATCCTGGCTTTGCTATTACAGGGCGCTGCAGGACGGCCTGGCCAGCGTGGTGGTTCCCATTGACAAGCTGAGTATTGTGGTGACCATTGCTTTTTCCTGGTTGGTATTCCACGAACGCCTGTCGAAAAAAGCCGGTCTGGGACTGGTTTTGATTGTGGCGGGAACATTTGTGATGCTGATTCCATAGTCAGTCAGGCATTTTATTTTTCAACTGTATGTTTTCATGGACCCCGTGAGTATGGGGTTTTTATTTTATCTTCTGTTATTGTGGATATATGGAAGAGAAAGTGTATTTCTATCTGCTGCAGTGCTGTATTTACTGTGTCAGAAAGTTCCTTTTCTGTCTCTGCATCCTGCACCTTAAATTCTAAAATGATTCCGTCATCTTCCTGCCTTGGTTCCAGCATCACGTCATACCGGCCAAAACCGCTCTCCCTATTGGATGCCACAATGACGCAAATACCTCTTTTTCCGTAAACCCAAAACTGTCCTTATATTTTTCTGAAGTGGTTGTCACCATCTCCAGATTGTTTAAATCGGAAAATATAGATTCCCTGCTTACCCTGGTAATACCTGTCATAATCGCCCGTTCCAGATAAGGATTTGTCTTAAAAGCCGCATTAAACAGACTTCTAATAAAAGAGGCCAGTTCTTCCCAGTATCCATTTACATAAGCTTCC
Source organism: uncultured Hungatella sp. (assembly GCA_910588505.1). Taxonomy (GTDB): domain Bacteria; phylum Bacillota; class Clostridia; order Lachnospirales; family Lachnospiraceae; genus UBA3402. Next base: position 43,574 of record CAJUPQ010000003.1, read on the forward strand.
TGCATAGGAGTATCATATTCATCTAACAGAATAATTACCCTCTTCTTATAATAACGGGACAGAAACAATGACAAATAATGGAGGCTTATAGTGGTGTCTTCCTCATTCATAGTCTCTGATATCCGGTTAACATATGCCTTTTCTTGAGATGACAGGGTATCTCCTTCCAGAAGAAAACGATTTTGTATATATAGATTCATTAATATCTGGCATATTCTGTAGCGGGCTTTTTCGTATCTGTTTTCCTTTACCTGAATCCGTGAAGTTCTCAACTCCACAATGCCCAAGAAACAGTTAAATTCAAACAACCTTGTATTCTCTATAGAGGTTTCTTCCCCACGAGAAGGAAAGATGATCTATATCGGAAGCGACTGGAGGGATATCTCCTGGAAGTCCGAAGACGGAACCGTCCAACAATCTACCATCCGAACCGATTATGAGATCACAGAACGCACGATTGATCGGTATGGTCAGTTTCTGTTTCCGGCGGATCTGGAGATAAACACCTGGTGGACAAACACAGGGCTGTCTGACGATATAGAAAAATGAACCTAAAACCATGTCGAGAATATATGTTCGGGAAATTAGGCTTGATTTTGCCACTGTAAGACAGTATAATGGTGCTACTTTTAAAACCAATTTTTATTATGGAGTTTAAGGTACGGGAGCCGGGGGAAGAATGAGGGTAAGGTATGGGAAAATTTAATGGAAATTTGAGCGTCAGCGCTGATCCAGTTTCTGTACTATTGACAAATAAGGCCCGGAATAGGTATACTTTAAAATAGTTAGCGAAGACTAATGTTAAAGGATCAAAGTCAGGAGGTAATAGGATGGGGGTTTTTCAGGGTATTATGATACCGTTTCTTGGGACAGTCCTTGGTTCTGCCTGCGTGCTGTTTGTGAAGGATAAGCTGAACTTGCTGGTGCAAAGGGCGCTGACCGGGTTTGCGGCGGGGGTCATGACGGCGGCTTCTATATGGAGCCTGCTGATTCCCGCAATGGAACAGTCACAGTCTCTGGGACAGTGGGCGTTTGCGCCTGCGGTGGCTGGCTTCTGGCTGGGCATTTTGTTTTTGCTGGTCTTGGACCGGACAGTGCCTCATCTGCACATGAACAGCAGCAAGGCAGAGGGGCGGGCAAGCAGCCTGGAGAGGCAGGCGCTGCTGGTGCTGGCGGTGACGCTTCACAACCTGCCGGAGGGAATGGCTGTGGGCGTGGTTTATGCCGGATGGATTTCCGGGGATGCCGGGATTACTGCCATGGGCGCCCTGGCCCTTTCCCTTGGGATTGCCATACAGAATTTTCCGGAGGGCGCCATTATCTCCATGCCTTTGGGGGCGGAGGGAGTCAGCAGGAGAAAGGCCTTTCTTTACGGCGCCCTTTCCGGCGTGGTGGAGCCGGTGGGCGCAGGGCTGACTATGGTTGCGGCAGGACTTGTGGTCCCCCTTTTGCCTTACCTTTTAAGTTTTGCGGCCGGGGCTATGGTCTATGTGGTGGTGGAGGAGCTGATTCCGGAGATGTCGGCGGGAAAACATTCCAATGTGGGGACAGTCCTGTTTGCGGCAGGGTTTACGATTATGATGGCGCTGGATGTGGCGTTGGGATAGGGAAATGAGAGGAATGAGAAATGAGCAGATACCATGAAGTCAGAAATGCATATAGGAACCTGGCAGGAGGAGGATCGGCATTTTATGATGGATGATAACCTGTTCCACACTGCCCGGAAAGGTACTAGCTCTTTACTTTATTTAACTTGTTTCTTGATTTCTCCCGTTAGGGCATTTTCAACAGCTTTCTTTATGACAGTACTTGAATTTATTGCCCCCGACAATTGAACCAGTCCTGCACTGGGAGAAAATCGCTCAATCCGTCTTTTGTGTCAATATTGTCCATAATGGCAATATAACGTATGCCCAAGCGGACAAAATCTTCTTCCAATAGCTGACCGACAACAAGGCGGTTTCTACCAAGTCTCGAATGGTCTTTGACAATAATCGTTCCAACTTCTCCCGCCTCGGCAAGCTCCATCAGTTCCATAAAAGACGGTCTTGTGAAGCTTACACCTGAGTATCCGTCATCCAAGAAAAATTGGGGATTCTGAAATCCGTTATCCTTTGCGTACTTGCTGACAATAAACTCCTTTCCGACAGTCGGATATGATGTTTGTAGTGATGCTATTCTACCATATCTGCCGTCTTACTTCAATGCTTTAAAGTGCGAATTAAAAATATTTTCATACCTCTATACCTAATAATGCCAAAAGGGCACTTCCTTATATGAAGTACCCCTTGGTAGGTGCTTTTCTTTTGTTTATTTTTAGGAGAATGTGGACCGGTTCCGAAATCTGATTGCTATGGCAGCCTTTTTCTGTTATGATGGGCAGTAGGAAAAGGCAGGCGGGGATGGCCGCAGATCGGAAGCAGCGATTAAGGGAACAGGGGGAAGACATGGCAGAATTAACATCTATGATGAATATTGGCAAGGAGATGGCAAAAAAGCTGGAATCCGTGGGGATTGGTTCAGCGGAGGAGCTGGCCCGCCTGGGGGCGGAGCAGGCTTTCCTGAAAGTGAAGGAAAAGTATCCCAATGTCTGTCTGGTGCATTTGTATGCTCTGGAGGGCGCGGTCTGTAATGTGGAGTTTAACAGTCTTTCGGAAGGCAGGAAAAGGGAGCTGAAAGAGTTCAGTGATTTTTTGAAAGGTTAACGGAGAAAATATTATGCTTGAAATGATACCACCTCCATAGGTCTTTATGCTGTCAGCAACAATCTGAACCTTGCAAGGGAATTTTAGCACAATATGGCGCGGATCGGGAAGAAGACGGAACTGTGCCAGCTGCAGGGGGAGATTGTCTGGACAGCTTATATGGCAGAGCGGACTTCCTGCGCTGTGGTTATTTCCTACTCAGGAGAAACGCCCATTCTGATTCGGGCAGCCCAGGTGCTGAAAAAACACAAGGTTCCCATTATTCTGATTACCAATATCGGCGAAAGCAGCCTGTCCAGGATGGCGGACTGTGTGCTGCCTATCTGCACCTGGGAGAAGCAGTATTCCAAAATCGCTACGTTTACGACGGACAGCTCTATAGCTTATGTGCTGGATGTGCTGTATTCCTGTCTGTTTGCCCTTGATTATGAGAAAAACCTCCAGCTAAAGATTGATGCGGCCAGGGAGATTGAGCAGGGGAGAGGGCAGACTACGGTGGAGATTATCAGGGAGGAGTAAATTTGCCTATTATCAGGGAGGAGAATATTTACCTATTGACATAGTAGGTGAAAGGTGCTATAATTCCACCTATCAAATAAATAGGTAAAAGCTGGAAAGGAAGGGAAACTATGTCTGAATACAAATTCGAAACTCTGCAGCTCCATGTTGGCCAGGAGAGGGCGGACCCTGCCACCGACGCCCGGGCCGTGCCCATCTATGCCACCACCTCCTATGTATTCCACAGCTGCGAACACGCGGCAGCCCGGTTTGGCCTGACTAACGCCGGCAATATTTACGGCAGGCTTACAAACTCCACCCAGGACATACTGGAGAAAAGGGTGGCGGCCCTGGAGGGAGGGACGGCGGCTCTGGCCCTTGCGTCCGGCGCGGCGGCCATTGCCTATACCCTGGAAGCCCTGGGCCAGAACGGCGGCCATTTTGTGGCGCAGAAGACCATATACGGCGGCAGCTACAACCTGCTGGCCCATACCCTTCCTGGCTTCGGCATCACAGCCAGTTTTGTGGATATCCACGATTTGGCCCAGGTGGAGGCAGCTATCCGGGAGGACACCAGAGCTATTTACATAGAAACCCTGGGCAACCCTAACAGCGATATTCCGGATATGGACGCCGTGGCAGAGCTGGCACACCGGCACGGCCTGCCGCTGGTGGTGGACAATACCTTTGGCACTCCCTACATGATTCGTCCCATTGAACACGGCGCGGATCTTGTGGTGCATTCGGCTACAAAATTTCTTGGGGGCCACGGCACGACTCTGGGCGGCGTGATTGTGGATTCCGGCAGATTTGACTGGGCGGCCAGCGGAAAGTACCCGGCTATCGCGGACCCCAATCCCAGCTACCACGGGATTTCTTTTGTAAAAGCAGCGGGGCCGGCGGCATTTGTGACGTATATCCGGGCCATCCTGCTTCGGGATACGGGGGCGGCCATCTCTCCCTTTGGGGCGTTTCTGCTTCTGCAGGGCATTGAAACCTTGTCCCTGCGGCTGGAGCGCCATGCCGAAAATACCAGAAAGACAGTGGAATATTTAAACGGCCATCCCCTGGTGGAAAAGGTGAACCATCCCTCCCTGCCCACTCATCCGGACCACGAACTGTATAAGAAATATTTCCCAAAAGGCGGGGCTTCTATTTTTACCTTTGAGATAAAGGGCGGTGAAAAAGAGGCCCACAGATTTATTGACAGCCTGAAGATGTTCTCCCTTCTGGCCAATGTGGCGGATGTGAAGAGCCTTGTCATCCATCCGGCTACCACCACCCACAGCCAGCTTACCCAGAAAGAGCTGGAAGAGCAGGACATTAAACCAAACACCATCCGCCTGTCCATTGGTACGGAACATATAGACGATATTATTGCTGACCTGGAAAATGGTTTTCGCGCGGTAAAGGAGGCCCAATCATGAGTAAAATTTACACGTCCGCCGATGAGCTGATCGGCAGAACTCCGCTTTTGGAGCTGTCACATGTGGAGAAGGAACTGGGTTTGAAAGCCAGGGTTGTTGCCAAGCTGGAATACTTTAATCCCGCCGGTTCCGTAAAGGACCGGGTGGCAAAGGAGATGCTGGATGAGGCGAAGCTGGCGGGAAAGCTTACAAAGGAGACGGTGATTATTGAGCCTACAAGCGGCAATACGGGAATCGGTCTTGCCGGTGTGGCCGCAGCCAGGGGATACTCCGTTATCATTGTTATGCCGGAAACCATGTCCGTGGAGCGCAGACAGCTGATGAAGGCATACGGCGCGAAGCTGGTGCTTACGGAGGGCTCTAAAGGCATGAAGGGCGCCATTGCCAAGGCACAGGAGCTGGCGGAGCAGATTCCGGGCAGCTTTATTCCCGGACAGTTTGTAAACCCTGCCAACCCCAAAGCCCACAGGGAGCATACAGGCCCGGAGATATACGAAGATACGGACGGCAAGGTGGATATTTTCGTGGCAGGCGTGGGCACAGGGGGAACCATCACCGGCGTGGGCGAATATCTTAAGTCCAGGAATCCCGGCGTCCAGGTTGTGGCTGTTGAGCCGGAAGCCTCCCCGGTGCTTTCCTCCGGCGCCGCAGGCCCCCACAAGATTCAGGGCATTGGCGCGGGATTTGTTCCGGATATTCTGAATACAAAAATTTATGACGAAATTATCCCGGTTTCGGACCAGGACGCCTTGTCCATGGGCAGGCTTTTAGGAAGACGGGAGGGGATTCTTGTGGGGATTTCTTCCGGGGCAGCCGCGTTCGCTGCCGTCCAGGTGGCGAAACGTCCTGAAAACCAGGGGAAAACCATTGTTGTGCTGCTGCCGGATACGGGAGACCGCTACCTGTCTACACCGTTGTTTTCAGAGGAAAAAGAGTGATGTGATGATTTCTACAAGAGGGAGATACGCACTGCGAGTCATGATTGATTTGGCGGAACACTCCCACGAAGGCTATATCCCCATGAAGGTGATTGCCGGACGTCAGGGCATATCCCTGAAATATTTGGAACAGATTCTTCCGGCTCTGACCCGAAACGGCATGATTGAAGGCCTGCAGAGAAAAGGCGGCGGATACCGGCTGACCGCCGGGCCGGGAGAGTATCGGGTGGGCGATATCCTGCGGCTGACTGAGGGGGATCTGGCGCCGGTGGCATGCCTTGGCTGTCAGGCCAAGACATGTGAGCGGGCCGGGTTCTGTAAGACACTGCCTATGTGGAAGGAATTTTACAGGATGACCAATGATTATTTTGACGGTATTACGCTGTTGGAGCTGATGGAGGGGGAGGGCGGCAGGACGGAGGGGGAGTGACGATTAGATGGTCCTGGTTCTCTGCCCTGCCGGAAATTCCATATAGAACATTTGCCGCCGGATTGCGGTTTGTATTTAGCTCAACGGAAAGAAACCGATGGCATAGACTATTTTTAGCCAAAGCCATCGGTTTCTTTACTCAAATATCCGGGACGCCTTCTTCAACTTATGGTTACCTGCTAATCCTCAAGGGTTTGCTGCAGGTTGTCGGCTACTTTTTGTAACTTTTCCTTCTCTTTACCGTCGGCCATAGTTTCAAGTACTTCCTTGATATCGTCTAAAACAAATCTGACAAACCCCTTAAACTGACTGTCTGTCATACCCATACAATCACCTGCTTTCTAAGCTGTGGCTTATGTTGCTGTGATATAAGCATATCATAACTATGGCTCAAAGTCTATTCAATTCGGATATCCTTCAATACCTCCGGAAGGTTGTCAGCAGGAAGAGAAAAGGAGAATGTATCGGAGGTGGTAAGTTGGAGGATTGACAAAGTAGAAGGTATCTACGAAGTGCCATGTGATAACCTGTATACGGTTCCCAACGCCGCGAGGAATGGGGAAAGCAGGATATTTAGGAATATTGCCGTTGTGGAAGACCGGCTGCTTCCTATGTTCGCGGCGGAAGAGTTGTCTGCGCAGGGGATTCAAAAACACAGTTGACTGTTTTCCCTTTTTATGCTACACTACAGAAGATTTAAGAGATTTCAGCGCCTGCTGCCGCCGGGTACAGGGTTAAGCGTCAGACTTTCTATCGTTAGGCCATTGAAGATAGAAAGTGCTGGCGTTATTTTTTTGTCTTGGGGGATGGCGCTCCTGGCAAAGGAAGATGGCTGCTTGCCGCGGCCGCGCTTTTTCGCAGGTGAACGTCAAGAGGCACATGGTTATTTTTCCTGCAGTACTTTACAATTTGGGAGGAGAATTTCAAAGGGATTAGGCGCAAGGGGGCTTACAGCGCTGAACCTGGCAATCCCGGTCTACAATTTTATCCACGGCACAGGACTGATGGTGGGCATGGGCGGGCCACCAAATTTACCGTGTGCAAAAGCCAGGGGGACCGGGAGCTGGTAGACAAAATTTTCACAAACACCCTGTATTTTGCCCTGCTGTTTTCTGCTGCTTTTATGGCGCCCGGCTTTTTTTGTTCAAGGGAGCTGGCTCTTATTTTAGGTGCGGACAGTGCAGTGTTGGAGATGACCACCACCTATTTAAAATGGCTGCTGCTGTTTTCCCCGGCCTTTATTTTAAATGACGTGCTTCTGTGTTTTGTGAGAAATGACTCCGCCCCCCAGATTTCCATGTGGGCCATGGTTATTGGAAGCTTTTCCAATGTGGTGTTGGATTATCTGTTTATTTTTCCCCTGCACATGGGGATTTTCGGAGCGATTTTTGCCACGGGGATATCGCCGGTTATCAGTATTCTCATGATGAGTCCCCATTGGAGAAGCCATAAAAATTCATTCCATTTTGTGCCAACGGGAATCAGCATGAAGATTCTTAAGTGGGATTTATCCCTGGGCTTTCCCTCCCTCATCGGCCAGATTTCGTCGGGAATTGTAATGATTACGTTTAATTCCATTATTTTGAAGCTGGAAGGAAATATAGGGGTTGCCGCCTATGGCGTGATCGCCAACATTTCCCTTGTGGTTGTGGCGATTTTTACGGGAATCGCCCAGGGAGCCCAGCCCCTTTTAAGCCGTTTTTACGTGGAGGGGAATCGGAAGCAGATTCAGACCATACTGGGATGTGCCGTATGCACTTGCCTGGAGCTGTCCGGTATAATATATGGGCTGATTTTTGTTTTCGCCCAGCCTGTTGCGGCGGTTTTTAACAGCGAATGTAATGTAAAACTTCAGGCCATCGCCGTGACGGGGCTGAAGCTGTATTTTATATCGTCGCCCTTTGTGGGATATAATACGATTCTTGCCACGTTTTTTACATCTGTGGAGAGGGCGTTTCCGGCTCATGTTTTATCCGTGTTAAGAGGGCTTGTGCTGGTGATTCCCGCGGCGTTTTTTCTGTCCTTTTTATGGGAAATGCCAGGTGTGTGGCTTACTTATCCGGCAGTGGAGCTTTTTGCGGCCCTGCTTGGATTTGTACTATATAAAAATGAACGCAGAAAGGAACGTATGTATGAAGGTTGAAGAGAAAAGCGCCCTGCTTGTCATTGACATTCAGCAGGAGGATTTTGTGGAGATGAACGAATCCAACATGGATGATCCCCGATGAGAATGTATCTGCAACGGAAAAAGGGGGTTGGATGTGTTTTGGGAGAGAAAGCTGCCGGTTATCCAGATTAAAGAGGTTCACAGACCTGACATGGTAGACTTTGGGAGGGATTTAGAATTTCTGCGGCCGGTAATCATAGTGGATGTTTCAGTCTTTGGTGTTTGTAAAATATGAGTTGCCTCTTGGGAATCAGGATGCTATACTAAAACAAACACTTTTATTAAGTATTGGAGACAAGATGGACAAGAAAAATGAGACAAACATGGAAGTCAAGAAAAGGAACCGGAACCGCGTTTTCCGTTATATATGCAGCCATGGAACCGTGTCGAATCCGGATATATCCTATGCCATGCAGATGAGTTTGCCCACAGTGACGCAGATCACAAAGGAACTGATTGGAGATGGACTTGTTGAGGAAAATGGAGAATTCCAGTCAACGGGAGGAAGAAGGGCAAAAGCGTTGTCAGCGGCCGTAAATGCAAGGCAGGCAGTCGGGCTGGATATTACAAAAAATCATATCAGTTTAGTGCTCTCCAATCTTACAGGCGAGATATTAAAGCATGGCCGTGTTTATAAGCCGTATGTCGGCATCTGTGGCAGCGATCTGCATTATTATGAAACAGGAGCAATCGGAGATTATGTGGTAAAACCGCCTTTTGTGCTGGGGCATGAGCCAGGTGGTACCGTAGTGGAAGTAGGAAAAAACGGTTGCATTTTACAGGATACTTGGATTTGAGACTGCATTGCAGACAGCGAATCATGCGGCAGATGAAAAGGTGACATTTTTACGGATATAGAGAAAGCATTCCAGATGGCGGAGAAGCAGGGGTTTCTATGTTAGATACCAAAATCCAGTTGCTTCCTTTTTGGGAGCAGGGGGTAAAATTTTTTACAGTCTTAGGGCCAAATGAAGAAAGGGTCGAATTTAGCCAGTATTTATAAGGATATAATGCAATGCTAAAAGAATATCCATTGGTGAGGCCAAGAATTTATGTGAGTGTATACGGATGTTAACTGTTGAAGAATAAGCTTTGTAAAGAGCCGGATGCGGGAAATCCCTGAAAAAAGAAAAATTTCCCCCTATACACAGCCAACAAAATATGGTATAATATCAACCACGCTGATGCGTACCCAAGTCTAAAACGTGACAGTGAAAGGCCAATCATCTGAATAGTAAACGAGATTGCGAAGGCGCAGAGTTCTCAGCCGAAAGACTGAGGGCTTGCGTCTTTTGTACATACGGAGTAACCGTTCAGACAGGTCTGCGTGTTCAACGCGCTGACCGTAAGACATCGTACACTTTGGGTAAAATGCAGCCGCCGCAGGTATACGGCCCATTCCCGTCCCTCACTGGACAAATAAAAGATTTTCGTTTATAGTATTCCTAACTTTATATACCCGGGTGCGGCCCGCTGCCCCCAGGAAAAGTCTGGCAGGCGCGCTTGGCATCCCTGAACAATGCCGCATCATCGGCGGCGGATTTTTAATAGTAAATGTATAATAAAATTACGAACCAGGAGGTAGAGATCATGGTATCACTTTACGAAGGCGGAGTCTATCTGGTTAAAGGCACAGAACTTATCCCCGAAACGGACAGCGCCAGGGTGAAAGCCCTGACAGGACAGGAGGCAGACAAGGAGTCTGGGAGGAAGGAGACCATCGCCTACTCCATACTTAAGGCCCACAACACATCCCAAGACATGGAGCATCTGAAGCTTCGTTTTGATTCTATGGCATCCCATGACATTACATTTGTAGGGATCGTGCAGACAGCAAAGGCGTCGGGCATGGAGCGGTTTCCCATCCCCTACGTGCTGACCAACTGCCACAATACTCTGTGCGCCGTGGGAGGCACCATCAATGAAGACGACCACATGTTCGGCCTTTCGGCGGCCAAGAGATACGGCGGCATCTACGTTCCGCCCCACATCGCGGTCATCCACCAGTATATGAGGGAGAGGATGGCAGGCTGCGGGCAGATGATCCTGGGGTCTGACAGCCACACCCGGTACGGCGCCCTTGGCACCATGGCCGTGGGAGAGGGCGGCGGCGAGCTGGTAAAGCAGCTTTTAAAAGACACCTACGACATCAAATACCCGGAGGTGGTGGCTGTGTATCTGGACGGGGCGCCAAAGCCGGGGACTGGACCCCAGGATATCGCCCTGGCCATTATAAAGGCCGTGTTCAAAAACGGCTATGTGAAAAACAAGGTCATGGAATTTGTAGGGCCGGGAGTGGCCTCCATGACCACGGACTACCGGAACGGCGTGGACGTGATGACCACGGAGACCACCTGCCTTACCTCCATCTGGAAGACCGACGAGGACACAAAGGCATATCTGGCAAAACACCACAGGGAGGAAGCATACCAGGAACTGGCTCCGGGGGATACGGCCTACTACGACGGCTGCGTGTACGTGGATCTGTCCACCGTAAAGCCCATGATCGCCCTGCCCTTCCACCCAAGCAATGCCTATGAGATCGATGAGCTGAAGGCCAATCTGAACGATATCCTGGGAGAAACGGAACAAGAAGCCCGGAAAGTATCCGGAGGCAAGGCCGAATTTACCCTTTTGGACAAAATAAAAGACGGGGAGCTGTGGGTGCAGCAGGCCGTCATAGCAGGGTGTGCCGGAGGCACCTACACAAACCTTATGGAGGCGGCCCGGGCGCTGAAAGGCAGAAGCTGCGGCTGCGATGAATTCTCCCTGGCCGTGTACCCCTCCTCCCAGCCCGTGTTCGCGGACCTGGTGAAGAAGGGGGCGGTGTCAGACCTGATGGATGCCGGGGCTATTGTCCGCACCGCGTTCTGCGGCCCCTGCTTCGGCGCGGGGGACACGCCCTGCAACAACGGCTTAAGCATCCGCCACACCACCAGAAACTTCCCCAATCGGGAAGGCTCCAAGCCGGGTAACGGGCAGATGGCGGCAGTAGCCCTGATGGACGCCAGGTCCATTGCCGCCACCGCGGCAAACGGCGGGCGTCTCACCTCGGCCTGGGAGATGGACGGCTGGGATCAGGTGCCGGAATATGAGTACGACGACAGCTCCTACCGAAACCGGGTGTACAGCGGATACGGCCGGGGAGATGAGCAAAACCACCTGGTCTACGGGCCAAACATCAAAGACTGGCCTGACATGAGCCCTCTGACAGAAGATATCCTTCTGAAAGTCTGCTCTAAGATCATGGATCCGGTGACCACCACCGACGAGCTGATCCCGTCCGGGGAGACCTCCTCCTACCGGTCCAATCCCTTAGGCCTGGCAGAGTTCACCCTGTCCAGAAGGGACCCGGAGTACGTGGCCAGGGCCAAAGCTGCGGACAAGGTGGAGAGAGCCCGGCAGGCAGAAGGAGCTATGGGGGCATTTGCCCTGGATCCGAGCCTTGAGGCGGTCTTTCACTGTATCCGCCAGATCCCCGGTCATGAACAGGCAGAGGCGGACACAGTGGAATTTGGCAGCATGATCTACGCCGTAAAGCCCGGCGACGGCTCAGCCAGGGAGCAGGCGGCCAGCTGCCAGAGAGTCATCGGAGGCCTTGCCAATATCTGCAGAGAGTACGCCACAAAACGGTACCGCTCCAATGTGATCAACTGGGGCATGATCCCCTTCCAGACAGAAGCAGAGCCGGAATTTGAGGTGGGGGACTACATCTACGTGCCGGGCATCCGCAAAGCCCTTGACGGGGATTTAAAGAATATCACCGCTTATGTGATAAAAGGGGGAAATAAAGCTTTGGAGGCCCAGAACGCCTGCGTGAAAGAACTTCCGCTGTATATCAGCGATATGACAGCCGAGGAAAGGGAGATCATCAAGGCAGGATGCCTGATCAACTATAACAGAAACAGAAAGAAAGGATGACAGCCTATGATCAGAAAAAGTTACCTTGCCCAGTTTTACGGAAAATCTCAGAACTACACCGAGATACCCAACGAGTGGTACAAAGAATACAATGTAAAAAAGGGCCTGCGCAACGAAGACGGAACCGGCGTGCGCATCGGCCTCACCCGGGTATCTGACGTGGTGGGCTATGAGGAGACGCCGGAGGGCATCAAAGCAGCTCCCGGAAAGCTGTACTACAGAGGCTACGACGTGGTGGATCTGATAAAAGGAAAGAAGGGAAGCCATTTCGGATATGAGGAAGTCTGCTTCCTTCTGCTCTTCGGATATCTTCCCAGAAAGGAGGAGCTGGATAATTTCTGCAGCATCATCCGGGAATTCTACGCCATACCCGACGAATTTGTGGAGATGAACCTGCTGCGCATGCCAGGCACCAATCTGATGAACAAACTCCAGGACGCGGTGCTCACCCTGTACAACTACGACCCGGACCCGGACAATATAGGCGTCTACGAGACCCTGGTAAAGGGCATCAGCCTGTTAGCCAAGCTGCCCAGCATCGCCTGCTACGCCTATCAGAGCAAGGTCCACTACTTTAACAGGGACAGCTTAGTCATCCACTACGCGAATCCCCAGTATTCCATCGCGGAGAATTTCCTGAGCCTTCTGCGCAAGGACCAGAAATTTTCCATCAAGGAGGCAGGACTCTTAGACACCATACTGATCCTCCACGCGGACCACGGCGGCGGAAACAACTCCACCTTTACCAATGTGGTCATTTCCTCCACGGACACGGACATCTACTCTACCATGTCGGGAAGCATCGGCTCCTTAAAAGGCCCCCGACACGGCGGCGCCAACATAAAGGTGGCGGAGATGATGGACGCGGTGCTGGAGGAGGTGGGAGGCTATGAGGCCGACGACCGGAAGATACGAAAAGCGGTGGAGAAGCTGATGGACGGAGAACTGTACGACCGCACCGGGCTGGTCTACGGCTTCGGCCACGCCGTTTACACCATCTCGGACCCCAGGGCCGACATACTGAAAGCCTGCTGCGACGCCGTGGCCAAGGAAAAAGGCCTGATGACAGAGCTGGAGTTCCGCACCCGGTTTGAGCAGATTGCCAGACAGGTGGCAGAGGAGAGAAAAGGCAAGGCCCTTCCAGCCAATGTGGACTATTACAGCGGATTTGCCTACGAGATGCTGGGGATCCCCAGAGATCTGTACACCCCCCTGTTTATGTGCAGCAGGACCGTGGGCTGGCTGGCCCACAACATTGAAAACAAACTGTACGACGGCCGCATCATGCGCCCGGCCACCAAGTATGTAGGCGGTGAAAATCAGGAATACGTGTCAATGGAGGACAGATAACGATGAGCGATACGATTACGGTATTTAAAGGGGACGGCATCGGCCCGGAGATCACGGACGCCGTGCTGAAAATATTGGACGCGGCGGGAGCCGGCCTTACCTATGAGATCTTTTCCGTAGGCGAGGCGGAGTATGAGGCCCACGGGGAGCTGATCCCCGCAGAGGGGTTCGCCTCCTTTGACAAAAACAAAGTGCTGCTAAAATCCCCCATCACCACGCCTGTGGGCAAGGGATTCCGCTCCCTCAACGTGATGATGCGCAAAAAATACGACCTCTACGCCAACATCCGCCCCGCAAGATCAAACAGCGCCGTAAAGACGCCATTTGACAATGTGGATATCGTCATGTTTAGGGAGAACACGGAGGACCTTTACGCCGGGGTGGAGGAGATGGTGGATCCGGACACGGCCCACTCCATCAAGATCATCACCAGGAGATGCAGTGAGAGGATCATAAGAGACGCCTTTGAGTACGCCGTCCGCCAGGGGCGCGGGAAAGTAACCTGCGTACATAAGGCCAACATCATGAAGCTGTCCGACGGTCTTTTCCGGGACGTGTTCTATGAGGTCAGCAAAGAATACCCGGGAATTGAGGCCGAGGACAAGATTGTGGACAATGTGGCCATGCAGCTGGTGATGAAGCCCCAGCAGTTTGACGTCATGGTGACGGAGAATCTCTACGGGGATATCCTTTCCGATTTGACCAGCGGGCTCATCGGCGGGCTGGGACTTCTCCCATCCAGCAATCTTGGCTGCGGGTACGCCATGTTCGAGGCCGTCCACGGAAGCGCCCCGGATATTGCGGGAAAAGGCATCGCCAACCCTACGGCATTTTTGTGGTCCGCCTGCATGATGCTGGAGCACATGGGCAGGACAGACTGCGCGGCCAACATCCGGCGGGCCGTAGATCAGGTTTTGACGGAGGGGAAGGTGAAAACCCCGGATCTGGGAGGAACGGCGACCACAACCCAGTACCAGGAGGCTATTATCCGGAGACTCTAGTAGTCCGTACTCTAAATTTCGGTGAATAAATCTCTCGCTATCAGCGTCCTCTGCACGCCTGCGAAGCTAGACGTAGGCACCACTACGCCGTCGCTTCGCAGACGCACAGATGACACCGATATCAATCAATTTGAAAGCCATCATCTGTCCAAAATTGACCAGGCCAATCTCTCACCTGTCCTGCCCCTGTCCGGGCCGTCCAAGGATCCCGCCATTCCCAGATCGACGACATCTTAGACTATATCAACCAGCACCTGTCGGAGAACCTTGGCATCCAGATGCCGGCCTTCCACTTCTACTTAAGCAGCTCCTACCTATGCAGGATCTTCAAAGATTCTACAGGAACCACCATTAACCAGTACATCACCGCCAAGCGGATCTCTCGGGCCAAGGTGCTGCTGGCAGAAGGCCATCCGGTGGCAGAGGACAGCAGCCTGTGCGGCTTTGGCGACTACAGCAACTTCCTGCCCGCAAAAAGCGGACAAAAAGATGGATCGTCTAAAGGATTTCAAGAAGAAAATGAAAATTACCGGAACCTGGCCCAATATGTCATGGACTGGAAGGGCACTTTGGGGGCTATCCCCATGTCAGACTGCCGTGACCAGGTATACCGCCTAATGCTCACAACCAACAGATGTATAGGGATTTATTACGAGATTGCGAAGAAAATGGGGATAAAAGAAAATACGCTGCTGCTTGATATTCTAAGTGACAAAAAGCAGCACTCCCAAAAGCAGATATGTGATGACTGGCATATTCCGAGAACGACTCTGAACACTATCATAAAAGAATGTGTCAAGTCAGGATATATGGTCCTTTTAACCCAGAACAGCACCAAAGAGAAACTGATCTCTCTTACGGACAGCGGACAGATTTTTACCGATAAAGTCACAGGTGAAATGAAGGAAGCAGTACAGAGGGCCATGGAAAAAGTACAGAGAGAATATTCTACAGACTTTATTATGGTTTTTGAAAAATATGTAGAGTATCTGGAACATGAATATAAAAATCATTGAGGAGGGATAATCAAATGTCGGAAAATTTTTGCGAAGGCCAGGTTATCAAAGACCGGAAATTCCAGAATATTACAAAAGAGCGCCTGAAATTCACGGACTGCGTTTTTGAAAACTGTACCTTTGAAGACTGCAAAATCACAGGCTGTTCCTTTGTAAACTGCAGATTTTATAAGTGCAGCATTATCAGCTTAACTTCCAAAAATTCGGAGCTGAAAAGCGCTGTCTTTCAAAACTGTAATCTGATCGGCATACATTGCTGGAACAAACTTCTGCCTGCCGGCAGTTACGCCCGCTCCATTGATAAAGTAAAAGATTGCTGCATGAAATATAACTCCTTCGTGGAAATGCCTTTCCGGAAATTTGATTTTTCGGGCAATATCATCCAGGAGAGCATATTTGAGGAATGCGACCTTCAGGAAAGCAATTTTCGCGGGTGCCGGTTGGAATCCACCCAGTTTTTTAAATGCGATATCCGCAGGGCTGATTTCAGAGACGCCAGAGGCTATGTGATCGATATTCCCTCCAACAAGTTGAGACAGGCAAAATTTTCCTTTCCGGAGGCGGTCAGCCTGTTAAATTCTTTGGAAATAAAGGTTGAGTGACAGCCGGGAATATTCTTGTAAGTATTGACTTTACATCAAGAAGGGGCTACACTGTTAAAAAAAGAGAGGTACATTCCATGCAGATTTCAAGCAGATTTACGCTGGCAGTCCATATATTTGCCTGTATTGATACGTTCAAAGAGGATTACAAGGTGACAAGCGATTTTCTGGCAGGAAGCACAAATGTAAACCCGGTCATTGTCCGGAAGATTCTGGGTCAGCTAAAGGCGGCGGGCCTTGTGGAGGTGGCCAGAGGGTCCGGCGGGGCTTCCATCCCAAAGCCTTTAAGGGACATATCTTTTCTGGATATCTACCAGGCGGTTGAGTGCGTTGAGCATGGGGAGCTGTTTCATTTTCATGAGAATCCCAATGGGGCCTGCCCGGTGGGGAGGAACATCCACAAAGTTTTGGACGGCAGGCTGGCCCAGGTGCAGAAGGCCATGGAGGATGAGCTTTCCTCCATCACCCTGGAGGATGTGATGAGGGATACCAAGGGGCTGCTGGCTGAGGATGAGGGATAGATGACAATGGAACAAAGGATTCGGGAACTTCTTGTGATGACAGGGGCCACGTTTATTATTGCCGCCGCGGTGTTCTTCTTTTTGATTCCAAGCCACGCGGCGGTCAGCTCTGTGTCGGGGCTGGCCATGGTGCTGTCCAATTTTGTGCCCCTGTCCATATCCGGCATTACTATGGTGCTGAATGTGGTCCTGCTGGCAGTGGGATTTCTGCTGTGCGGCCATGAATTTGGCTTTAAGACGGTGTACACTTCTGTTCTTCTGCCGGTGTTTATGGGGATGTTTGAGATCCTTCTGCCAGACAACGGTTCCATCTCCGGGGACGCCATGCTGGACGTGGTGTGCTATATTTTTACGGTGAGCATCGGGCTTAGTATTCTGTTTAACATGAACGCGTCCTCCGGCGGGCTGGACATTGTGGCCAAGATTTTGAACCGGTATCTGCACATGGACTTGGGAAAGGCCATGGGCCTTAGCGGCATGCTGGTGGCCTTAAGCTCCGCCTTTGCCTACGATAAGAAAACCGTGGTGTTAAGCGTTCTTGGGACATACCTTAACGGCGTGGTGCTGGACTATTTTATTTTCGGGCAGAACATAAAGCGGAGAGTCTGCATTATTTCGAAGAACAAGGAAAAGCAGATCTGTGACTGGATCTTGTATACGCTGAAAAGCGGGGCCACCATCTATGAGGCCAGAGGGGCCTATGACGGGATCGCGCGCAATGAGATCATTACCATTGTGGACAAACATGAGTACCAGAAGCTGATGCAGTACGTGACAAAGGAGGACCCGGCGGCTTTTGTTACGGTGTACAATGTCAGCGATATGAGGTATATACCTAAGGGGAGAGGGATGGTGTGAGGAGATGGTTCTTCCCAATGAGGACAGTGTGCTGGGCGGCGCCTTCACCTACCAGGATATCAAGAGCGTAAATGTGATCGTGATCTTTGAGAAAAGTACCGGGGGTTTTCACAAGACCAGGGATGCTTATGTACATCACGGGAAAGTGAGATTTGAGCCAAATGAAGGGCGCATAGCGGGCCGGTGATGGGGCGGAAATTTGAAATAGAAATGTCCACACAGGTATGGTACAATTAAGAAAAGCAAAGGCAGTGGGTATGCCTGTTTGACGGGGACCATATTTGATTCCGCCTGTGAGCAGGAGAGAACTGGAACTTTTGGCGGCAAAGCTTGGGTGAGAGAAGGGAACCCGTCAGCAGTTCCCTTCTTTTGAACAGAAACGAAAAGGATCGACAAGACTTTCAAATGTGTTGGTCAATTATCAGTCAAGAATCCGTCGTCAGGTTTGGCAGGCCATGTCTTATTCTACAATGGCGTCATCTTTCGTGTAAGCTTCAAGGGAATTTGCTTTTACCTGGATGCAGATAAAGCGGATGGCCGTATCATCTGCCGCAAAGAACCGGCGTCTGGCAGCCGGGGCGATGGAAAGCCAATCGCCGGCGGAAAGTTCTACGGTCTCCCCGTCAATAATTGCCTTGCCTTTTCCTTCAAGAACCGCGTAGATTTCTTCATTGTTCTTATGGGCATGGACAAAGGGCACGCTTGCGCCTGCGGGGAGATGGTTGATGCTGATTTCCGCACCGGTCAGGGAAAGCTGGTCGTGAAGCTCTGTTCTTGCATTGTCTGCTATGGTTACCTTGTTAAAATTTGCCATGATAGGTCCTCCGTTGAATTGATGTAATATTAATTGATACAACAATATTTATAACACGGAAATGTTGTAATGTCAATAGTTATAATAGGTTACAGGAATCACGGATACGGATTCCTTCACAAACAGAAGAGAAGGGTAAAAGAGGATATTGCTTTAATGGCGGAAATGGGATTTAGGCCAACTCAAATCAGGGGGAGACTCCTATGGAGGACGCGGGTATTAAACTACAGTCCATACACCATCTTTTGGTGGCTTCCGCCATGGCCAACCGGATAGCCCGCCAGATTAATCCTAGCTTTATGCTGGGAACTATGTGCGCCCTTTCAGGAATTTACCCGGCCACCTGCCATCCGGATGATGTGTTTGGAGCCTATGAGTTTCGGCGCAGGGCTTTAATGTTTTCGGATGTGACCATGAGAGGGTATCAGAACATGATCGGCTCTAACTGGGAATATTTGGGTTACTTCCGTAAAGATAATGATTGACGAAAGCCATAGTTTCATATAAAATGGGGAATGGATCTTTGATCTAATCACAGTAATGGTATAAAGAAAAGGAGAGATTTATATGAAGTATGTGTGCGACGTGTGCGGCTGGGAGTATGATGAGGAGAAAGGATACCCGGAAGGCGGTATCGCTCCCGGAACGAAGTGGGAGGATGTGCCGGAGGACTTTGAGTGTCCCCTGTGCTTTGTAGGCAAGGATCAGTTTTCAGAGGCGTAAACAGCCGGCTGTGCCTGGGGCGGACAAGGTCCCAGGTGACGGATAGGGGGAGCTGCCCTTGGCAGTTCCCCCTTGTCTGATGTAAAGACACCCTTGTATGAAACTGGTACAGGTATCTTTGAAGTCCTTATATGCATCCATATCAAACGGATCTGCCTTTTCTACAAAACGCAGTAAATAACTTTTGATTCTTGCATAAACGAGATTGATGATATACTCTTAAAGAGAAACCAGAACTGCTTTGTACGGAGCCTGAAATGCTGACATACACAAATATACTTTTGAAATGTGTACCCTGATCCCCGATACATTCTTTTAATTTGGAGGCCGCCAGACTTTGCTGCTTAAATAATTCAATTCATCAATTTTGAAGTCGCAGTCCATGGTAAAATAAGCATAGCAGTTTTTGAAGTTATGTGATTGTGGATTAGGGGAATTTAATTTTTTAAATATAGTGGAAATGTATCAGAAAGTAATCTTAAAAAATGTCCGTTTGGATTTTCTGCCTATAAAGTTAAAAATTTCTCCTTCCCCTCTTTACAAATAATATAGTTATGTTGTATCATAATTCCAGAAAGAAAAATACATTTATTTCTTACTCAAATTAACTTTCGTTTAAGGAGGACATATTATGCCAAGAGGAGTAAAGAGGGAAGTCGTTTATACTGGAAAGGCTTTGAAGCTTCATGAGAAGATCCAGAAGCTGGAGACTGACCTGCGGGCAGCTAAGGAGGAGCTGAAGGTTGCCTACAAAGAGCAGTTAAAAGCTGAGAAGGCCGCGATCGCCAGGGAAAAGAAGGAGACTGCGGCAGCCGCAAAAAAAGCCTTAAAGGAAAACCAGGCTAAGATCCTTAAAGCGATCCAGGAATCGGGGAAGTCCCCGGAAGAGATTCTGGAGATGTTTAAGTAAAAGGAACCTCTATAGAGATAACCGCATCCGATCTTTTACGACCGGACGCGGTTTCTTCTTTTTTACAGAATGGAAGTTATGAGGGCTGCTTTCCGATGTAAGCCTGGATGCCGCCGTCTACATAAAGGATCTGGCCGTTAACAAAGTCAGACGCGTCGGAAGCTAAAAATACTGCCGGTCCGCCAAGATCAGATGCCTCGCCCCAGCGGCCTGCCGGCGTCTTGGAAATGATAAACTGATCAAAGGGATGTCTGGAGCCGTCAGGCTGCACTTCACGCAGAGGAGCGGTCTGAGGCGTGGCGATATAACCTGGCCCGATGCCGTTGCACTGGATGTTGTGCTCGCCGTACTCGGAAGCGATATTCCTGGTGAGCATCTTTAAACCGCCCTTAGCCGCGGCGTAGGCGGATACGGTCTCGCGGCCGAACTCGGACATCATGGAACAGATGTTGATGATCTTGCCGTGACCTTTCTTGATCATGGAGGGGATCACTGCTTTGGATACAATGAAAGGAGCGTTCAGATCCACATCGATGACCTGTCTGAAATCTTTGGCGGACATCTCGATCATGGGGATGCGCTTGATGATCCCGGCATTGTTCACCAGAACATCCACCACGCCTACTTCCTCCTCGATCTTCGCGATCATGGCGTTTACTGCGTCCTCGTCGGTGACGTCGCATACATAGCCGTAGGCTGTGATGCCTTCTTCCTTGTAAGCCGCGATGCCCTTGTCCACCAGTTCCTGCTTAATATCATTGAACACGATGGTGGCCCCTGCCCCTGCCAGAGCTTTCGCGATGGCAAAGCCGATGCCATAGGAAGCGCCGGTGACTAAAGCGACTTTGCTTTCCAGAGAAAAATTTGTTTTGTTGTCCATAAATAGATTCTCCTTTTCTTTTATTTTATATTTGTATACAAAACTTAAATTTGTATACAAATATTTTATGTATATACAATATCACGTTTTCTCCGAATTTGCAAGAGGTGAATTAACAAAAAAATAAATATTTTTTGGGCTATATGCATAAAAGAGCGGGTGTCCCTGATGACACCCGCTCCCTTTATTATGAGAGTTCTTCTATAGCTGTGTTCAGCGCTTCGTCAGAAAGTTCATCCCCAAGCTCAGCGCCTGTCACATATTCGTCATGGCCGGCAAAATCCTTCCGTCCGCAGCCGCAGCCGCCATTGTCCGTACCGCTGCGCATGGACATGTTCCAGCCGTCAGAGAAGCCTGCGTTGTAGCCTTTGCGGTAACCGGCCCTGAAATCCCTCCTTCTGGTCTCGGGACTGCACCCGTTTCCGTTCTGGCAGCTGCACACACAGGTGCAGCTGTTGGAGCAGTCGTTGTCGCATTTATCGTCGCAGCAGTTCTCACAGCCGCAGTCACAGCCATTGGTGCTGCCGCCGCCAACGCCGCTGTTATTACAGTTGTTACAGCAGCATGGGCGGCTGCAGTTATTGCCGCAGCCATTGGTGTTGCCGCCGCCTACACAGCTGTTGTTGCAGTTGTTACAGCAGCAGTTGCAGCATGGCCGGCAACAGTTATTGCCGCAGCCATTGGTGTTGCCGCCGCCAACGCCGCTGTTATTGCAGCAGCGGCAGCAACAGCAGTTGCAGCATGGGCGGCCGCAGTTATTGCCGCAGCCATTGGTGTTGCCGCCGCCAACGCCGCTGTTATTGCAGTTGTTACAGCAGCGGCAGCAGAAGCATGGGCGGCAGCAGTTATTGTTGCAGCCATTGGTGTTGCCGCCGCCAACGCCGTTGTTGTTGCAGCAGCGGCAGCAGCAGTTACAGGAAGGCCGGCAGCAGCTATTGTTGCCGCCACAGGAACCGTTGTTATTTCCGCAGCAGTTACAGCCGCAGCCGCCGGTGTTGCCGCCTCCTACACCGTTATTATCTCCACAGCAGCAGTTATGGTTACAGCAGCAGTTTCTTCTGCACAGGCAAAGATTACATCCACATAAATTACAGAACATTTCATGTCTCCTTGATTTTTCATGTTTGTACTATATCCTATGAGATGGGCGGACAATGTGTGCAGGCATGGTTACTTTTCAAAAATCTGCGCATCCTAAGGATGAGGTGAATCATATGAGATCTATTTGGAATAAACAGGTTTGCATCCCCGGGAGAAATCGTCTTTCCGGAGATCTGGACACGGAGGTGGCGGTTATCGGCGCGGGGATGGCCGGGATCCTGACCGCCTATTATCTGGCCCGGGAGGGAAAGGAGGTGGTGGTGCTGGAGGCGGCGTCTATTGGCAGCGGCCAGACTTGCGGAACCACGGCCAAGATTACGTCTCAGCACGGTCTGATCTATCACAGGCTCCTTACGGACCGGGGCAGCCACATGATGAAGCTTTACGGGGAGTCTAATCAGAAGGCGGTCCGGGAGTACGGGCGGCTGATCAAGGACCGCTCCATCAGCTGCCATTTTGAAAAAAGACCGGCTTTCCTCTATACTATGGAGCAGCAGAACGCAGTCCATTTGGAGGCCATTGCGGCCAGACAGGCAGGGCTGCCCGCTTTGGAGGTTATTGAGACGGAGCTTCCTTTTTCCGTAAAGCGGGCTCTGCGGTTTGAGGATCAGGCCAGCTTTCATCCCATGAAGTTTATCGAGGCCTTGTCTTTGTCCCTTACGGTTTTTGAGCACACCCCGGCCCTGGCGGTAAAGGGCCATGCCATCAGGACACCCTACGGAACCGTTACCGCAAGGAAGATCGTGTTTGCGTGCCACTACCCGTTTCCCCTGATTCCGGGATACTATTTTGCCAGGATGTATCAGGAGAGGAGCTATGTGCTGGCTCTCCTGGGAGCGCCCCGGCTGGATGGCATGTATCTGGGCGTTGACCCTGAAGGACTGTCTTTTCGGCGGGCGGGTCAGACCCTTTTGCTGGGAGGAGAGAGCCACCGGACAGGCGTGGAGAAGAGCCACCCCTACAGGGCCCTGACAGCTTCTGCCAACAAGCTGTTTCCCCAGGCCAGGGTGTGCGCCAGATGGTCTGCCCAGGACTGTATAACTCTGGATTCGGCGCCCTATATCGGACGTTTTTCCAGGAGGGAACGGGACTGGTATGTGGCTACCGGGTTTGGAAAATGGGGGATGACCCTGTCCATGGTGTCTGCCCATCTGCTGACGGATCTGATCTGTCAGAGAACATCCCCCTATGAGGCTCTGTACTCGCCCCGGCGCTTACCGGTCCTGTCGGCCCTGCCAAGGCTGGCGGACCATATGGTCCAGTCGTCGAAAGGCCTTATAAAGGGCCTGTCTCCCAAGATTATGCGCTGCCCCCACATGGGCTGTAAGCTGTCCTGGAACGGGGCTGAGTCTACCTGGGACTGCCCCTGCCATGGGTCCCGGTTTGACAGCTCGGGAAAGCTTATAACGGGACCGTCACAGACTTCCTGCCATTGTCATAAACTGATACCATAATAAGGATATCAGAAAGGAGTCGTTATGGCTTGCTCTTATCATAACCAGGCTGCAGGGTCACAGAATATGCAGTCCGGCTCCTATGCCTTCCCATGCCCAAACACCGGCGTGGGAGGCATGGAACACTACCCTGTGGGCATGGGCTATGTGCCATGGCAGCAGTGGCAGCAGACGTATTCCCTGGAACAGGGATTTCAGAGGGGGACGATCTTCCCGGATCTGGATCTTACTTTCAATATGGGGAGGTGCCGCTGATGCCAGTTTATGATCAAAACCAGCTTCTTTCCATCATCGACCAGGCCAGCTTTGCCATGGATGATGTACTCCTCTACCTGGACACCCACCCCTGCGATAAGGCGGCGCTGAATTATTATCAGTATGTAAGGGATCTGCGCCAGAACGCGAAAAATAATTATGAGGCCAATTTCGGCCCGCTGACCGTTGATCAGGTCCGCTCTGACCAGTACTGGACCTGGGTTCAGGGCAGATGGCCCTGGGAAGGGAGAGGAGGTGCTAGCGTATGTGGAACTATGAAAAACGGCTGCAGTACCCGGTAAATATCAGCCAGCCTAATCCGAAGATGGCCCAGTTTATCATGAGCCAGTACGGCGGACCTGACGGGGAGATGGGGGCTGCCATGCGGTATCTATCCCAGAGATACGCCATGCCTTATGATGTGGGGAAGGCGGTGCTTACGGATATAGGTACGGAAGAACTGGCCCACTTAGAGATCGTGGCCGCAATCGTCCACCAGCTGACCCGTAATCTTACCCCGGAGCAGATCGAGGCGTCGGGATTTGGCCCCTACTATATTGATCATACCACCGGCATCTGGCCCCAGGCCGCAGGCGGCGTTCCCTTTAATGCCTGCGAGTTCCAGTCCAAGGGCGACCCCATCACGGATTTGTTTGAGGATCTGGCAGCAGAGCAGAAAGCCCGCTCCACCTACGACAATATCCTCCGGGTGGTCAAAGACCCGGAGGTCTGCGATCCTATCCGGTTTTTAAGAGAGCGGGAGATCGTTCACTTCCAGCGCTTCGGTGAAGCCCTGCGTGATGTTCAGGATCATTTAGACAGCCGCAATTTCTATGCGTTTAACCCGGCGTTCGACAAGACGGGCAATCATCAGGCATAATGAAGACTTCTTAACATTACCCATAAAAAAACAGCTGCCAGATCGTCAGGGTCTGTCAGCTGTTTTTTACATTTCCTTTGACGCCAGGGTCATGGCATAGGAAGTCTGACGGGATGTATTTTTATAGTCTGACGGCGACATGCCGCAGAATTTACGGAACACCCGGTTAAACTGGGAGAAGCTGGAGAATCCCGTCTGCTCCGCGATTTTGGTGATCTTATCCTTGGAGTTGAGAAGCAGATACTGGGCGTTTTTCACCCGGGTAAGCTGGATGTACTGGACCACCGTGTATCCGGTCACATCCTTAAACTGGTGGGACAGGTAGTAGGGGCTGATGTAAAAGATATCAGCCAGGGACCCAAGGGAAATGTCGTCGCTGTAGTGGGTGTGGATGTAATTGGTGATGGTGTAGATCTTTTCCCGGATTCCCGTGTCCTCCACATTGGGGACATAGTGATTCTGGTTTCGCAGGGAGTACAGGGTAAATAAAAATTCGATAAACTTGTTGTGGATCATCAGATCCCGGATCTGGGGATTGTGGACCGTAAGCTGCAGATTGATGATCTCGTTAAGCCGTTCAAAAATCCTGTTCTGCTCTTCCCGGTGGAAGCGGAGAATGGGGGTTGCGCAGTCAAAGATGGAGAGGATCTCCCGGTATCCCGGCTTTTGTTCGATCATTTGCCTGGGCAGCATAAAACCGATGACGATCCGGTCGCTGGGAGGTCCGGGAAGATATACGGACTGGTGCAGCACGGACGGAGGGAGAAGGATAATGTCATTGGAAACCATGTCGTAGCGCTTGCCCTCTACAAAGTGGTAAGCCTTCGGGCTTAGGAGGATCATCATCTCATAGAAAATATGAAAGTGGGGAAATTCCATGTTGACAGACTGGCTTCTCTGGTCATAATCAAAATAATAGAGGGTGGAATCTTCCGTGGGAACGGCAACGTCATTGATGATGATGGAAAATCCTTTTTCGTAAAGGACGGGGGAGCTGTGGTAATATTTCATGGGACCTCCAGGCGGGTAATTTTAGGAACGAGTTCTTGCGCAAAAAGCTGCTTTTAAATAGTTAATCATAGAAAGTACAAAAATGCAAGATTATTTTAGCTAAAATTACCAGCAAGAAATAGAATAAAAAAACAAAAACTGCAATGTTATTATGTCTAAAAGACAATATTAGTGTAGATATTTGCCTTTTTCGGTGATAAGATAGGTTTATCGAAAGGAGGTAGAGAACATGAGCTACACAAGGCAGGATATCAGCCGGGCTATCGGCCGGTATCTGGACAGTTTCGAGAAAGTCCTTTACGAAGAAGACTCCCGGTTCTTGGAAGGGATGAAGACGAAAAGCCTCGCTAACGATGATATCAGAAAGTACCAGTTTTGGGAATGGACCCAGGGGGTGGGGCTGTTTGGAGTCTGGAAGCTGTACAGGGAGACAAGGGATAAGCGGTACATGGATATCCTTCTCACCTACTATGAGCGGCAGATGAAGATCGGTCTTCCGGCCAAGAACGTGAACACCGTGACCCCGCTGCTTGCCATGTCCTATGTGGCGGAGGAGCTGGGCAGGGAGGATTACATGGAGGTGTGCAGGGAGTGGGCCCAGTGGGTCTGCAGAGATTTTCCCCGCACCAGGGAGGGCGGACTGCAGCACATCACCTCGGACACGGTGAACGAGGAGGAGCTGTGGGACGACACCCTGTTCATGACCGTCCTGTTTCTGGCCAATATGGGCAGGATTCTGGGGAACCAGGAGTATCTGGACGAGGCGGAGTATCAGTTTCTGCTTCATGTCAAGTACCTTTCTGACCGGAAGACCGGACTCTGGTATCATGGGTGGACCTTTAAGGAGAACCACCATTTCGCGGGGGCGTTCTGGGGGAGAGGCAACTGTTGGATCACATCCGCCATTCCGGAATATCTGGACATGGTGCCTGTTAGCGGCAGCGTGAAGAAATTTCTCACCGAGACGTGGCGGCGGCAGGTGGAAGCTCTCATGGAGCTTCAGGAGGAAAATGGCATGTGGCACACCCTGGTGGATGACCGGGACTCCTATGTGGAGGCAAGCGCTACCTGCGGGTTTGCCTACGGGATCCTGAAAGGGGTATCTTTAGGTCTGGGGGAGGCTTGGTGGGCGCGGAAAGCCCTCAAAGCCGTGGAGCCTATCCTGGGTTTTACCGACGAGGACGGCGTGGTCCATCAGGTGTCTTACGGCACCCCCATGGGGCGGGAGAGTAAGGATTTCTACAAAGAGATCGAACTAAAGCCCATGCCCTATGGTCAGGCGCTGGCAATGCTTTTCTTTATGGAGAGCAGAAACTATGTGGCAGAATGAGAGGAGGAAAAAAGAAATGAGGAACATGTTTTACAAGGCGGCAGCCGGAGCCATGGCTGCTACGATGGTAATGTCTCTGGCAGCCTGCGGCGGTTCAGGCAAGGACGGAGGGTCTGCGGCAAATGGAAACGGGGGAGAGGCAGAGGGCCCCATCACAGGGCAGACTCTGCAGGTTATGATCTCCGAGGAGCCGGGGGAGGGGGACGCCCTTGGCAATGCCCTGAAAAAATGGTCTGAGGAGACCGGCAATGAGATCAAACAGATCATCATTTCCCATGACGACATGAGGAGCAAATTCCCGTCCATGGCAAAGAACAAGGACCTGCCGGATCTGGTGGCGACCACCTTCCTTCACCAGCTGTACCCGGAGGAATTTGTGGACATGAGCTCGGTTGTGGATCTGTCCAAGTTTAACCAGTCGGCCCTTAAGATCGTGGGCAAGTCCTACTCCTCGGAGGCCATCACAGGGATTCCGGACCAGTTTACCACCACCTGCATGTTTTACAATAAGGATGCCTTTGCCGCGGCAGGGATCCAGGCGCCTACGGTGGACAAGCCATGGACTTGGGATGAGCTTTATGACAATGCCAAGGTGATACAGGAGAAGGGCAATGTGAAGTACGGGTTTGCGGCGGATGTGTCCAGGGCAAGGTACGATATCCTGATGTACGCCAACGGCGGCTCCCTGGTTGAGCAGGACGGGGACAGTTTTAAGGTGACGGTAAACAGCCCGGCAAACATCGAGACCCTGACCCGGTTTGTCCAGGCCAACAATGAGGTGATGCCAAAGGCCATCTGGGCAGGGGGCACCACGGACAATCCGGTGGAGTATTTTAAGAACGGCGACACCGGGATCCTGCTTTCCGGTTCCTGGAATTACAACACCTTTGCCTCGGACATTTCCAAGTTTGAGTTCGGCGTGATGCCGACGCCCAAGGGGAGCGCGGGACAGTCTGCCATCATCGGCGGCGAGGCCCTGGCTATTCCGGCCAACGGCAAGAACGTGGAGCTGGCAAAGCAGTTTGTCCAGTGGCTGTTTGAGCCGGAGCACTACACGGAATTTTTGCAGATCCGCAAAGAGCCTTCAGTTATGAATGATATTACCTACACGCCGGATACGGACAAGGCAAAGGAAGAGTTTGCCATTATGCAGAATGAGACCAACTATGTGACAGACACCTTTATGGTAGATGAAAATTCTTCCTGGAGAAACTACAAGGACAATGAGTACAGAGATTCTCTGAAACGGGCAGTGTCTGGTGAGATTACCCCCGAAGAAGCTTTAAACGGCTTTGCGGACGCGCTTTCTGAGTCCTCAGGATGGGCCAAGGGGTATTGATGCTGGTTTGGGCTGCCGCTGTTAGGCCGCGGCAGCTTTTTGTTTACAATTTTGCAGGGCAAATAATGTATTAGGAAGGAATGAATTTATGAAAAAGAGACAACAGGCTTTTTGCCATACCAGGTCTTTCTGGATGTTCGTCATCCCGTCCCTGGCGCTGTTCGGCGTATTTTTTCTGCTTCCCTTGGGTCTTAGCATCTGGTTTTCATTTACCAACTATGATGGGTGGAAGACTATGGATTTTATTGGGCTTAAGAACTACGCGGATATTCTGACCAACGGGGATTTTTACAAGACCGTGTGGAGGACCATTGTGTACACAGTGTGCAACCTGCCTTTTAAGATTGCCATTCCTCTTTTGCTTGCCGCCCTTGTCACGTCCAAAAGCCTTAGGGGAACTACCCTGGTGAGAACCCTGGTGTATATTCCGGTGCTGTTTTCGGCTTTGGTGGCAGGTATTACGATCAACTGGATGTTTGGGCAGGAGTACGGGCTTATTAATTTCCTTCTGCAGAAAATAGGCATTGACCCGCTGCAGTGGTCGTTAAATCCGGTGCTGGCCACCGTGGTCATCAGCGTGGCTTCCAACTGGATCTCCGCCGGGTATTACATGCTTTTGTATGTGGGCGGCATCAACAACATTTCCAGGGAGCTGTACGAGGCTGCCAGTGTGGACGGGGCCAAGAAGTCCCAGGCGTTTTTCAGGATCACCCTGCCTCTCTTGATGCCCACCACATTTATCGTGCTGCTTCTTTCTACGGTGAACCTGTTAAAGGAGTATGCTCTGGTACAGGGTATTTCCCTGGGAGGGCCGGGGTCTTCCACCACGTATATTGTGCAGTATATTTTTGACCAGGGCTTTAACCAGTATCGGTACGGCTATGCGTCCGCGGCCGGGGGTATTATCAGTATCTTGTTTATTATCATCGCGGTGGTTCAGTTCAGAGCGACCAAAGGCGGAGGTGAAGTGTAATGGAAGGAGCAGGAAAAAAGAAATTAGAGGTTACTTTGGTTACGATCTTGGGGATGGCGGTGGCGCTTTTGATGATCTTTCCCATCATATGGCTTTGCTTTAGCTCGTTTAAGCCTTCCAGCGAACTGTTCGCGTACCCGCTCCATCTGTTTCCCCAGAACCCGGACGGAAGCGCCTATAAAGGTGTGGTGGAGGACGGCCTGTTTACGTATGTGAAGAACAGTCTGTTTCTGGCTGTGGTGGGAACTCTGATCACGGTTGGCATCAGCGCCATGTGCGGCTACGCCCTGGCCATTTACCGGAAGGAGATCTCCTATGTGAACAAGGTGTTCGCCGTGTTTTTGCTGGGAACTCTGATCCCGGGGGAGATCCTGACTATCGCCCAGTTTACGGTGGTCAGCGAGATGGGGCTTTACAATAATATCTGGGGCTGCATCCTTCCGGTTGTGACCACCACCACAGGGATCTTTATGTACCGCCAGCACTATATGTCGATTCCGCTGGAGCTTGTGGAGTCAGGACGGCTGGACGGGGCGTCGGAGTTTCATATTTTCCGCGCTCTGATGCTGCCTTTGGGGTCTTCGGTGACTATTACCCTGACCATCTTCTCGTTTATGTGGAGATGGAATGATTATATCCTGCCTCTTATGGTGCTGTCGGACCAGGAGAATTTTACGATCCAGATTGCCATTAAGAGCTATATCGGGACTATGGGGGTTGACTGGAATTCGATTTTGGCGGCTTCGATCTTGTCCATCATTCCTATTATTGTGATCTTTATTGTGCTGCAGAAGTATATTACGGGAGGTTTGGCAGCCAGTGGGGTGAAAGGGTAGGAAAAAGGTAGGTAAGAACGGTTGGTTTTTGGGGTTAAATGGCAAAGTAATCGTATAATTGAGTGAGCAAATCGAAGATTGTCGCAGAGCCAGTCAGAGAAGGAGAGATGTCCCGTCCGGGTTCAGATATGCCAAACATTCCGATGAGCCCTTAAAGCGGGAACCAGGAGGGGTTAAGCCCTCCTGTTTCCCTGGTCTCATCTTCATGGAATAAATTTACCCTGCCGGGACATCTCTCCTTCTCTGACTGGCATCACGACTACCCTCGCCTCTTGCTCACTCAATTATACACCAATATGGTGAACTTAAAGGTTGGTTTATACAGAATAGGGATTGACAGCGAGTATTCGTTTATGATGAAATTAGATGATGAAGAGGTCCGGCGCGGGATGTTGGGGGACGCCAGATTTTGCGCCGGATCGGGCAGGAGGGGCGGCGTCTTAAGGGGCGCGCGGGCCTTGGAGCGGAATGGAGGTTGTTATGGAGCGTTATATGGCGCATCTTTTGAGAGGGGCCCAGATTCGGACCAGGCAGTTTTTGGATACGCAGGTGAGGGATAAGGCCAGTGTTCAATATGGAGGGATCCGGGGGGATATCTGGGAGGCTAAGCCTACGGTCTATGTGCTGGCTACAGCGGCGGCAGTGTGGCTCAATGAGGATAGTGAACTGTTTCATGACCAAAGATTGTATGAGGCTATGGAATTGGGCCTGGATTTTGTGGCCAGGGCTCAGAGGGAGGATGGAAGCTTTGATTATCCTTCCTGTAATTTTAAGTCAGGGGCAGATACGGCGTTTTGTTTTAAGAGGCTGTTTGGGGCTTACAGGCTTTTGGAGCTGTATGATGCGGGAGATCTGCCGGAGATAAAAAGTCTTAAGGGGAAATATCTGGCGGTGATGCGAAAGGCTCTTAAGTTTATTCGGCAGGGCGGTTTTCATACTCCTAATCACCGGTGGGGGATCGCGGCGGCTCTTTTGCAGGGAGCGGGGCTTTTTGCGGGGGAGGAGGAGTTTGCCCGGAGTTTGAGGGAGCGGGCCGGGCAGTATCTGGCTGAAGGCATTGACGGGGATGAGTATGGGGAGTACGCGGAGCGGTCTACAGGCAATTACAACGCGGTGGTGAACAATGCCATGATGGCCATGTTTGAGGCAACGGGCGATGAGGAGTTTTTGGGGTATGTCCGGCGGAACCTGGATATGATGCTGACATATATTGACCCGGACGACACGATCTTTACCCAGAATTCCACCAGACAGGACAGAGGAAAGCAGGAGTTTGCGGACAAGTATTTTTATCAGTATCTCTATCTGTGCAGCAGGGAGGATCAGCCTGCTTTTGACGGGGCGGCCCACAAGATTATAAGGGATAATATGGAGCGGGGCGGCCTGGCTCCTGACTGCCTGCATATTGTTATGGCCCATAAGGAGATGATGAGCCATAAGTTTACCCATTATGGTTTTCTGGAGGAGTATCGGAGATTTTATCCCAATTCCGGGGTGCTTCGGGTGAAGAGGCCGGGATTTACCTACACGGTTATGAGGGGTAAGACGGCGTTTCTCTATGTGAAGCGGGGAGATCTGATGGTTCATGTGAAGCTGGGGGAGAGTTACTGCGATATTAGGAATTTTGTTCCAGAGGAGATCGCGGTGGAGGGGCGGACAGAGACGGAACCGGCCGGGTACTGCTGCAGGCTGAAGGCCGGGGCAGACGGGTGGTATTACCTGCCTTTTAAGGAGTCGCCAGGGACTTCCGACTGGTGGAAGATGGACCATGGAAAGCGGGAGAAGCTGATCAACAGCCATCTGGACACGGAGGTGGTTATTGACGAGCTGGAGGACGGGCTGGAGCTGACGGTGAAAGCGGACGGGCTGGACCGGCTGCCTCTGCGGCTGGAGGTGTGCGTTCCCGCGGGAGCGGTGGTGGAGAATTCGTCTTTCTGGCTGAAAGCCGGGGCTGGGGAATCCGTGATCCTGCGGGGCGGGTATGTGACTGTCAGAGACAGCGATAAGGGGATGGTCATGGGACCCGGTTTTGGGGAGCATGAATTTCAGGGCCATTACTCGGGGGAGGAGATCAATACCTTCGGGTACACCATTTACTGCAATGGGTATACGCCTTTAGAGAAACATTTTCAGATCCGGATGACTGATTGAGGGAATGAAAAATGGGAAAGAGAGGGGAGAATGGAACGAATGGCAGAGGATAACAGAAAGCACTATGTGGGGATCGATCTGGGCGGAACCAATATCGCGGCGGGGGTGACAGACAGAGATCATAAGATTTTGTTTGAACATTCGGTTCCCACGGGCCTGCCAAGGCCTGCCGATGAACTGGCCCAGGCAGTCTTCGATATGGTAAAGGATATGCTAAAGGATCATGGAATGGATTTCGGGGATGTAACATGCGCGGGAATCGGTATTCCGGGAACAGTTAATCAGGAGACAGGCATGGTAGAGTACGCCAATAATTTCGGTTTTGACCATGTGCCTTTTGTAACCATGATCCAGGAGCTGTTTCCTTGCCCGGTATTTGCGGAAAATGACGCGAAAGCGGCTGCGTGGGGGGAATACCTGGCAGGCGCCGGACAGGGCAGCAGTTCCATGGTGATGGTGACTCTGGGAACAGGCGTGGGCGGCGGGATCATCCTGGGCGGCCGGCTTTTGGCAGGGTACAATCTGGCGGCCGGTGAGATCGGCCACATGGTCATCAGGGAGGGCGGAAAACTTTGCAGCTGCGGGCGGAGAGGATGTCTGGAAGCCTATGCCTCGGCTTCCGCCCTGGTGGAGGCTGCCAGAAAGGCGGCGAAGAGGCAGTCGGATTCTCTTTTGAATTATCTGTGCGGGGAGGACCTGGATAAGATAAACGGAAGGATGGTGTTCCAGGCGGCCAAGGCAATGGACCCGGCGGCTGTCCAGGTGATGGAGGAGTTTGTGGAACATTTAGCTGTGGGCGTGGCCAATATTATCAACATCTTTCAGCCGGAGGTTCTGTGCGTTGGAGGCGGATTGAGCGGAGCCGGGGATCAGCTTTTGACGCCTTTGAGGGAAAGGACGGCGCCTTTAGTGTATTCCAGAAGCTCACAGAAAAACGCCAGGATCGTGGCGGCGGCCCTGGGAAATGGAGCCGGGATCATTGGGGCCGCAGGGCTTTGGGAGATGGGGGAAGGAGTGTAAGATTAATACAAGGTGGTCATAGATCGCAAGGAATTCTGTCATGGGAGGCAGAGTTCCTTGCGATATATTTTTTGATAAGTAAAAGAATGAATTGTGTTTTTGAAGGGAATCAGATATACTGGAACCAGAAGCGCTGTGGAGATAAGGCGGAAGGGAGCAAAGGTTATGGCAAGGACCATAGGGAGCGGGAACCAGGATTTTGAGGTGATACCTTTTTTGAGGGAGAGCCTGACATTCAGGGCAGCAGGGATTGAGGATCGGGATCTGCTGACAGAGACGCGGATACAGGTGCTGCGGGCAGCCAACAGACTGGGGAGGAGGAGTGGCGGCGCCG
Organism: uncultured Hungatella sp.; assembly: GCA_910588505.1. Taxonomy (GTDB): domain Bacteria; phylum Bacillota; class Clostridia; order Lachnospirales; family Lachnospiraceae; genus UBA3402. The sequence goes on from CAJUPQ010000003.1 coordinate 77,019, forward strand.
GGGAGTGGCTGGCGCTCTTGTGGACTATGTTTCCAGGGATATGGCGCTGCGGGGGATCGGGACTCTGTATCTGGTGACGGACCATACGGCTTTTTATGAGCGGTATGGGTGGGAGTTTTTGTGTATGGTACAAGGGGATGGGGAGGAACTTACAAGGATGTATGTTCATCGGATGTGAGGCGTGGGGGCGTATGGAATGATATGGTAATGCTCCTGGCGATTAACTGAGGACACAACCTTATGGGAATGGCCGGGATAGTTGATAATGTAAGATACACAGACCAGGAAAAGGTCACGGAAAAGGGAGAAAGCTATGAGAAGAAAAGACAGAGAGATCACGGATTTTCATGAGATTATTGAGATCATCAAAAAGTGCGATGTGTGCAGGATCGCCCTGAACGACGAAGAATTCCCTTACATTGTCCCCCTGAATTTCGGGCTGGACGTGGAGGGGGAGCAGGTGTATTTTTATTTCCACGCGGCCATGGAGGGGAAGAAGCTGGAGCTGATCGAAAAGGATAACCGGGCGACTTTTGAGATGGACTGCGACCACAAGTTTATCCTCTATGAGGAGCGGATGAGCTGTACTATGGGGTACGCAAGCGTTATTGGCCATGGGTATATAGAGAACGTGGCTGATGAGGACAAGTATGAGGCCTTAAAGATCCTGATGAGGCAGTACCACGCGGAGGATTTTAAGTTTAACACGGATATGATGAAGGTTACCAAGGTTCTCAGGATGAGGGTTACGGATATGGTGGGGAAGAGGAGAAATAGTATTCATTAAAAAGGGGCAGAGTATGCTGAAAAAAGTCTGCCGGTATTGGGCAGGAGAGGAATGGGCAGCGGGCAATGGAGATTAAGATAGAGATAATAGACGGGGAGTTTTCCGTGTGCAAGGTATGGGATTTTTCCCAGGTGAATTTTGAGGCAGAGTACTGTTTTACCGGGAAGACCGATGAGGAGAAGTCCCTGGTCTGTCTGACAGAGGATGTGCCGGAAAATACGGCGGTTCGGGACGACGGCTGGAGGGCCTTTCGGGTACAGGGGGTACTGGATTTCTCCCTGATCGGAATCTTGTCCCGGATATCGGCGGTGCTGGCGGAAAGCGGTGTCGGGATTTTTGCCATTTCCACCTACAACACGGACTATATTCTGACTAAGAGGGACAACTGGGAAATGGCTTTGCAGGCTATTAAGAAGGCAGGATGGGGGATGAGGGCGCAGTGATGGAGACAAGGGATCTGATTCTCAGGAAAGCGGTTTATGAGGACTGGAAATCCATGTATTTAAATGTCTGGTCAAGGCCGGAGACGGCCAGATATATGGTCTGGAGGGTGACGGCTGATGAGGTGGGCGCCAAAGAGCGGATAGAGAGGACCATTGCCTGGCAGAAGACCCATGACGCCTGGCTGGTGTGCGTAAAGGACAGCGGGGAGGCAGTGGGGTTCGGGGGCGTAAAACGGCTGGGGCCTGACAGCTGGGGGGAGACCGGCATCGCCCTGGGGCCGGAGTATGTGGGCAGAGGGTACGGGAGACAGGTGCTGCTGATGATGATGAAATACTGCAGGTCTCTGGGCGGGCGGGAGTTTTTCTATTCCACCCGGGCGGCCAATGAGGCTTCAAGGGCGCTGGCCTTGTGCTGCGGATTGGTTTACGGGCATTCGGAGCAGAGGATAGATCCCCGGAACGGGGAGGTCTATGAGGCGGAGATTTATAGAAAGGATTTAAGGACTGTGGGTGGGTAAATGAGAAATTGGCCAAAAGGAAATGAGGCGGGAAATATGGGGAGAGATACGGATATTTTGGATCGGCTGCTGGAGAAGCCATGCTATATCATGGATGTGCTTCCAAGGCAGGTGGAGAGGGACGCGGAGGGTTCTTTTTTTGATGTGGAGGATTACCTGCTGAACGGCGGGAGGCGGTTTGGGTTCAGGGACCGGTTTGTGGCCGTGATCCTGAAACTGATGTGCTATTACCGCGCGGCCGTGCTGTGGGACGGCTGGGTGGACAGGCCGTCGCCGGCGGTTATTGATGAGGCGGTCAGTGCAATGGAGGAGCATGGGGCGGGTACGCTGCGAGTGCTGTTTGCAGAGGAGGACGCGCTGCTTATTTTTGACTGGGACTGTTTGCATTTGACGGTATACAATCCGTCGGAGGAGTTTGGGAGTCTTGCAGAGAGGATTGCCTGGTCGGAGGGGTTGTTTTGGAGGAAGGGGGAACCGACAGGGACAGGAAGGGGCGTGGTATTATGAGGATAGAACCTGTGAAGGTGAAAGACAAGCTGGGGCGGGACGTGATTTTGCGCAGCGCAGAGGAAGAGGACGCAGGGGATCTGATCCGGTTTATGAAGGTTGCGGCAGGGGAGACGGAGTTTCTCATAAGGGAGCCGGAGGAATTTCAGATGAGCCTGGAGGAGGAGCGGCGGTTTGTAAGGTCGTGCATGGATGATCCGGGGGCGCTGATGATCCTTGGGGTTGTGGACAATTGCCATGTGGGCAATTGTTCCGTGATGGGCCTGGGGCCTTACAGGCGGTACGGCCACCGCTGTCAGATGGCTGTGGCCCTGTACCGGGAATACTGGGGAGCAGGGATCGGAAAGCTGATGATGGAAACGGCCCTGTCCGCGGCTGAGGCCATGGGGTATGAGCAGGCGGAGCTGGAGGTAGTCAGCCACAATACAGGGGCTGTGAGACTTTATCAAAAGCTGGGGTTTCGGGAGTACGGGTGTTTTCCGCGGAACATGAAATATCGGGACGGACGTTACGCGGACGCGTGCTGGATGATGAAGCGGCTGGGGGCAGAGGGCGCGGGGGAAAGGTGAATTCCGGGGAGTGCCGGAGCGGTTTCAGGCGTATTTTAGCGGAAATGGAGGAGGAATATGGCGGCCAAAGAGCTTATGCAGTATATTATGGAACAGTTGTCGGGTCTGGGGGAAATACGGACCATACCTATGATGGGGGGATATATTTTTTATTACAGGGAGAGGATTTTTGGAGGCATATATGGAAACGGGTTTCTGGTGAAGGATACCAAAGCAGGGAGAAGACATATGCCGGACAGTGAGCCCCAGCCTCCCTATGAGGGGGCTAAGGACATGCTGCCGGTGACGATCTTGGAGGACGGAGAGAAGCTTCGTGCTATGGTGGCGGAAATGTATGAGGAACTGCCGGAGCGAAAACCGGGGAAAGGGGCCGGGAAGGGGAAGAAGGGTGTAAAGAAGAGGGAGAGCGTCGGGGCTTCGGAGAGTGGGGGAGGAAAAACAGGGGCTGTCAGGAAGGGAGGAAGAGGGGGATCGGAATGATTTTTTCCGCAAGCCCATAGAAAAACTAAAAACTAAAAAAGAAAGTTTGACAGATCGGTATTTTACCTGTATACTCTAACTATAGACTTCGCCGGAGTTCTTTCCGGCAGAGTATGCAGGTTCTGTTATCGTGCTGTGATTACAGCAAACATTCCATAGCAGATAAGGATACAAAAAACGGTTGAGTTGCATGGGGCGAAAGGTTATAATGGTGGTAGAGAAAGTGTCGGAAGGTGTTATCATCCCCAGTCTTTCCCCATGGGCGCACAGAGGAAAGGGGGCGGATGAATGATCATTTCACCGAAATACGATGTTTTTTTGAAATGGATGTTTCACAATCAGGTGGTGCTTAAGTATTTTATAGGGGACATGCTGGGGATACCCCAGAAGGGTATTCGCACGGTTCGGCTAAAGAATACGTTTCTGTGGAGGAGATATCAGAAACAAAATAGGGGATCGTGGATGTTCTTGCGGAGCTGAACGACGACACAAAGATAAATATTGAGCTGCAGATAAAGGTGATCCACAACTGGGATAAACGGCAGCTGTACTACCTGTGCAGGCTGTACGGGGAGGAGCTGGGGCGTGGAGAGGATTACGGGCGGCTGAAAAAGTGCATGGGGATCAGTATCCTGGACTTTAATCTGAGCGACAGGAAGGAGTATTATGAGGGTATTGCTTTTATTGAGAGGGTGCGCCGGCTGCGGCAAGACCACCTGGATTGAACAGCAGGGCTTAAAGCCTTACGCCCTGTCTGCGGACGACATCCGGCTTCTGTGCCAGAGCCCTGTTCTTGGAGCTGACGGGACGGAGAGTATCAGCCAGGCCAATGACCAGGTGGTTTGGAAGATCCTGTTTAAGCTTTTGGAGGTGAGGATGGAGAAGGGGGAATTTACGGTCATTGACGCCACCAACTCCAGAAGTTCTGAGATCAACAAGTACAAGAATCTGTGCAAAACTTATCGGTACCGCATATACTGCGTGGACTTTACGGACATTCCCATAGAGGAGGTGAAGAGGAGAAACGCAGGCAGGGAACCTCTTAAGCGGGTTCCTGACAGGGCTATAGATAAGATGTATTCCAGATTCCGGACCCAGAAGATTCCCTCCGGCGTCAAGGTCATAAAGCCGGATGAGCTGGACACGGTGTGGCTGAAGCTGCGGGATCTGTCGGAGTATAAAAGGATACACCACATCGGGGACATTCACGGGTGCAACACGGTTGTGCAGGAGTATTTAAAATCCCAGGGCGGCATAAAGGACGACGAATTTTACATTTTTCTGGGTGATTACATAGACAGGGGGATTGAGAACGGGGAGACGGTGAATTTTCTGATCTCCATAAAGGACAGAAAGAACGTGCTGCTTTTGGAGGGGAACCACGACCGCTGGCTGTGGCTTTACGGCAATGACTGTCCGGGCCGCTCCCGGGAATTTGAGCTGGTCACAAGGCCGGAGCTTGATAAGGCCGGGGTGGATAAAAAGGAGATCCGGCAGCTGTACCGGAAGATGGGCCAGTGCGCTTACTATCAATACGGGGACAAAATCTTCCTTGTAACCCACGGGGGATTAAGCCGTGTGCCGGACAACCTGACCCTGACTGCCACGGACTGGCTGATCCACGGCAGCGGGGATTACAATGAGTTTGAGAGGGCGGCGGACACATTTGCAAGGCTTATGCCGGACCATGTGTATCAGATCCACGGCCACAGGAACACAAAGCAGGTTCCCGTAAGCCGGGACGGACGGGTGTTCAATCTGGAGGGCCAGGTGGAGTTCGGCGGATGCCTTCGGTGCGTCCAGGTGGACCGGGAGGGGATCCACAGGCTGGAAATTCCCAACCGGGTGTTTAAAAGGCTCCAGGCGCCCCGCAGCCAGGGGAGCGGGGGCAGTGTCAAGGAGGCCATTGAGGCCCTGCGGAAGAACCGGTTTGTGGAGGAGAAGCGGTTCGGCAATATTTCCTCCTTCAATTTTACCAAGGACGCCTTTTACCAGAAGGCGTGGGATGAGCAGACCACCAGGGCCAGGGGACTGTACCTGGACACGGTGAAACATAAGGTGGCGGCCAGGGCTTATGAGAAGTTTTTTAACATCAATGAGCGGCCGGAGACCCGGTTTGAGATGCTGAAATTCCAGTTTACGTTTCCGGTGACGGCTTTTGTCAAGGAGAACGGATTTCTGGGGATCGTAAGCTACAATGAATATGAGGATGAGCTGTTTATCGCCACCAAGTCCACCACAGGAGGGCCTTTTGCCCGGTGGCTTGAGGAGATGATGTGGGAAACCATTTCCCATGAAAATCTTGAGAAGATGAAGGTTTACGCAAAGGAGCATGGGGTTACGTTTGTGTTTGAGTGCGTTGACATGGTCCATGACCCCCATATTATTGAGTACCCCAAGAGCCGTCTGGTGCTGCTGGACATTATCTACAATCAGCTGGAATTTGCCAGATACGGGTATGAGGACATGGTCTATGTGGCTGACAGCCTGGGGCTTAACCACAAGGAGAAGGCCTGTGAGATCGGTTGCTGGCAGGAATTTTTCGACTGGTATCAGGAAGTGACCCAGGAGGACTATGAGTATCAGGGGAGAAAGATTGAGGGCTTTGTCATTGAGGACGGGGACGGGTACATGACCAAGTTAAAGCTGGCCTACTATAATTTCTGGAAATTTATGCGGGGCGTGGCCCGTGAGGCCATCCAGAAGGGGTATATCAGGCGGACAGGAGCCCTTGTGACGCCGGAAGCCAACGAATTTTACGGGTGGGTGAGAACCCTCCATGAGCGGGAGGACAGGGAGAAGATTCCAAAAGACATCTGCGCTCTCAGGCGGATGTTTTATGAGGCAATGGAGTAAGTGACCGGCGCATAGAGCTTACAGGGAGGGGATGGACATGAGGAGGGGAGGAGGGCCGCTTTTGCACAGTCTGCAGAGACTGCGAGGGGAAGCCGCTTACAGAGGAAGAGTTTTACGGGTTTGCAAAAAACTACTACGGCGGTATGGGATTTGTCGAAAGGACCGCAAGCTTTAAGTGGGAGGATACGGAGCCCATTTGGACCATGAGTGAGGAGGAGGCAGAGGAGGTGCTTAGGGAGGTCTGCTCACGGTTTTTGATTGAGTGAGAAATACATTGACAGCCTCTTTCTTTCGTTATATACTGATAGTCCCTTTAAAAAAAGGGTCAACCAAATATTTTACCAGGGTAATTCCATGGACACCGCCGCCGGCTTTATTGCCTGCGGCGGCGTCCATGGAAGACCGGACCGACTTGGCAAGATATGAAAATATTACTACCAGGAGGAAGCAGCTATGATCAGGATGGAAGGCATCTGCAAATCATACCATGTTGCAAAGAGGAACGCAGGCTTTAAAGCAGCCTGCCGCACCCTGTTTACCAGGGAGTACGAGACCATCAGAGCCTTGGACCAGGTAAGCTTTACCATAGGCGACGGGGAGATGGTGGGGTATATCGGGCCCAACGGGGCAGGGAAAAGTTCTACGATCAAAATTCTAAGCGGGATTCTCACCCCTGACAGCGGAGAGTGCCTTGTAAACGGCAGGACTCCCTGGAAGGACAGGATAAACCATGTAAGGGATATAGGAGTTGTGTTCGGACAGCGGACGCAGCTGTGGTGGGATGTGCCGGTCATTGATTCCTATGAGCTTTTAAAAGATATCTATTCTATCTCAAAGGAAACTTACAATCGAAATCTGGAGGAACTGACAGACCTTCTGAATCTGGCAGAGCTTTTGAAGACCCCTGCCAGGCAGCTCTCCCTGGGCCAGAGGATGCGGTGTGAGATCGGGGCGTCCCTGCTTCACGGGCCACGTCTTCTGTTCTTGGACGAACCTACCATCGGCCTGGACGCGGTGTCCAAACTGGCGGTCAGGGAGTTTATCCTAAGACAGAATGAGGAGCACGGAACTACGGTGATCCTCACCACCCACGACATGCAGGACATTGAGGCGCTGACAAAGCGGATCATCCTCATCGGAAAAGGGCGGGTTCTGATGGACGGCAGCCTGGAGCAGATACGCCAGGGCGGGGAGAATATTGACGAGACGGTGGCCCAGCTTTACCGGGCCTACGATATATAGGGGCGGGAATATGAAAAAGTACATTTCGTTTTTCCGGCTTAGGTTTGTCATGGGGCTTTCCTACCGGGCGGCGGCCTGGGCGGGGATTGCCACTCAGTTTGTGTGGGGAGGCATGGAGATTGCCATGTTTCGGGCCTTTTACGGGGCGGAGCCGGAGCATTTTCCCATGACCATGGACGGGGCTGTCAGCTATGTGTGGCTTCAACAGGCCTTTCTGGCTCTCTTTGCGGCGTGGATGCTGGAGGGAGAGGTTTTTGAGTCGATTAAGGACGGCAATATCGCCTATGAAATGTGCCGTCCCATGGGGCTCTATCCCATGCTGTTTGTCCGGGCCATGGCCATGCGGGTGTCAAGGGCAGCCCTTCGGTGCGGGCCGGTGCTTTTGTTTGCCGTCCTGCTTCCCGGGCCTTACGGGCTGAAAGCGCCGGGGGAGGGACAGCTGGGCCTGTTTTTGGCGGCTATGGCTCTGGGAGTTCTGGTGACCGTGGCCTTCGGGACCCTGATCTACGGGATCACGTTCTATACCATTTCCCCGGAGGGGCTGAGGCTTTTGGTGACTTCAGCCATGGACTTTTTCAACGGGGCCATTATCCCTCTGCCGTTTTTTCCGGATGAGATGAGAAGGGTTATGGAGATTCTGCCCTTTGCGGCCATGCAGAACGTGCCTCTGCGGGTTTACAGCGGAGATCTGCAGGGTGAGGCCGCTTTGCGGGCCGTGGCCCTGCAGGTTCTGTGGCTGGCAGTGCTTGTGGCCCTTGGCCGGGCGGTTATGGCAGGGGCGGAGCGGAAGCTGGCGGTTCAGGGAGGCTGAAAAAGAGCGGAGGAAGCCGGCTCTGCGGGGCAGGAGAGAAAGAGCCGGGCAGAGAAAGAACCGGGCAGAAAAAGAGCCGGGGATAAGACGCAGAAAAAAGCGGGCAGGACAGGGCGCGGCAGAAGGGAGGTTGAAAAGATGAGAGACGGAATGCGGCTGTACGGACACTATGTATCCATCCATGTGAAAAGCATGATGCAGTATAAAAGTTCTTTTTTGCTGGCGGTTACGGGGCAGTTTCTGGTGTCCTTTAATGTATTTTTAGGGATGTTTTTTATGTTTCAGAGGTTTTCGGCGGTGGGAGGCTTTACTTACAGCCAGGTGCTTTTGTGTTTTGCCATTTTTCTCATGGAGTTTTCCCTGGCAGAGTGCATTGCCAGAGGGTTTGACACATTTTCCGGTATGGTCAGGAAGGGGGAGTTTGACCGGGTCATGGTAAGGCCCAGAGGGCTTGTTATGCAGGTGCTGGGAAGCCGGTTTGAACTGACCCGCATCGGCAGGATGCTGCAGGCTCTGGTGATGTTTGTATACGGGGTGAGGAAGAGCGGCGTCCCCTGGGATATCCCCCGTGTGCTCACGGTGGCGTTTATGCTGGCAGGGGGAACGGCCCTGTTTTTCGGGATCTTTCTGGTGGGAGCATCTCTGTGTTTTTTCACCCTGGAGAGTCTGGAGATCATGAATATCTTTACGGACGGGGCCAGGGAGTTCGGCAGATACCCGGCAGGGGTCTACGGAAAGAGATTCCTGCAGTTTTGCACTTTTGTGGTGCCCTACGGGCTGGTGCAGCACTATCCCCTTCTGTTTCTTTTGGGGAAGCGGGATGAGGTGTGGTGGATGTTTGTGCCCCTTCTGGCCTTTTTCTTTGTGATTCCCTGCTACGGGATCTGGAGAGTGGGGGTGAGAAAATACCAGTCGGCCGGATCGTGAGAGAACGGGGAGCAGAAAGAAGGTGTTTTTTACATTGATGCCTAACCTGGATAAAACGGAAGTTTAAGTTCGTCATATTGCTATATAATTGAGTGAGCAATGGGGGCGGGGGTGTCGTGGGGCCAGAC